>DEZB01000050.1:165252-173681 GCA_002364735.1 Bacteroidales bacterium UBA3143 | reverse complement strand
GCGTAAGACTAATATTTCTAACAACCTGCATTTTTTAAATCGTAGTGATTGGTATTGTATACCTTGTGTGCATTTGTATTTTAAAACAAAAATATAAATAGATATAAACCAGAAAGAGGGTTGTCTACCGGAAAGAGAGTTGTCTATTAATTGATAGGAGTATCACGCTTTTCGAGATAGCGTAAAAGTGCTTCTGTTTTGCCTTTCTCGAATCTCAATTCTTCTAATTCGTAAAGAACAGATGACATTTCGAAAGATTGGCTAATAGCTGTTTTTGAGGACTTAGGCAGTGTTATGGTGAAATTACTATTGCCAATGTAGGTTAGTTTGATAGGTTGGTCTTGAAAGGTATATATAAATTGCGCAACACCATTTTCGTCGGCACCAAAAAATCTAACAATCTCGTATCTCTTATTGAGTGTGGTGAACGGATAGTTAAGTCCATCAGAGGTCACATTTAAAGTCTCGGCATAAGCTCCATCTGGTGTTGAAACTTTTATTTTAGAGTGATTAAGTCTCTTTCCGCTCAATACACTTTCCAAAAAGATAATTCCTTTTTCACTCACTCCCGATCGCAGGTTATCATGCTCCATAGTAGAAGATTGGGGAGTAAGTTTTGGAATGTAGTTTCCAAACTCCTGATAATTTTTGTCGCGCACAAAATCGAAATTAACCTGTAGTTCTTTCAATTTTGAGATGTTTACTTCCATCATCGAATCAATGAAAACGATGTTCCTTTTATTTTCAGCTTTGCGCACATCTTGCATCAAGTCGAAGCCTTGCCGTATTTCTTTGAATGCTTTGGGATGCACTATTTTGATGCTGTCGATGTTTGACTTTGCACTTTCGTAATTGCCCTTTAGGTATGATTCTTCTGCCACAGTCAAGTAGTCCTTAGCTGTTTTAGACTTATTTCCACATGAAGATAGGCTCCATGCGATAGTAAATAAAGCAAAGGAGGTCATCTTGAAGTTCCATATGTTTCTTTTAAGAGACAATCTCATAATAGTATTGCTGAAAATATATAAGTTATATGTTTACAAATTTACGAGAAAAATATGGGCAAACAGTCTAATTATTGTATTTTTGCAATTCATAACAGATATTCAAAACATGTTCACCACGCAAGAAGTTATTAATCAGCATTTAAACAACGAAATATTCCAAATTTTATCGGCTACTGCCGATGAGTTAAACTTGGAAACCTACATCATTGGAGGTTTCGTTCGCGATATATTTTTATACCGTAAGTCTAATGATATTGACATTGTTACAATTGGTAGCGGCATACAATTGGCCAAAGCTGTGGCAAAAAAAATGGGTAAACACGTTAAGGTAACGGTTTTTAAAAACTTTGGTACGGCACAAATAAAATATAAACAATACGAATTGGAGTTTGTCGGAGCACGCAAAGAGTCGTACTCACACAATTCTCGCAACCCAATTGTTGAAGATGGCACATTGGAAGATGACCAAAATCGCCGTGACTTCACCATCAATGCTATGGCATTGTGTTTAAATAGCAATAGGTTTGGAGAGTTGATTGATCCATTCAATGGCATGCAAGATATGGAAAATCTCATCATCCGAACGCCATTAAACCCCGATACCACATTTAGCGACGACCCTTTGCGCATGATGCGTGCCATACGTTTTGCTACGCAATTGGGATTTGATATTCTTCCTGATACGTTTGATGCCATTGAACGCAACAAAGAACGCATTCACATTATATCGAAAGAGCGCATTGTAGATGAGCTAAATAAAATTATTTTGTCTCCAAAACCTTCTATTGGATTTATATTATTGGAGAAAACAGGGCTTTTAGCGATTGTTTTTCCCGAACTTCTTGCCTTGCAAGGCGCAGAAACCAAAGATGGTGTGGGTCACAAAGACAATTTCTATCACACACTGAGCGTGTTGGACAATATATCTAAAGAGTCAGACAATTTGTGGTTGCGCTGGGCTGCACTGTTACACGATATTGGAAAACCTGCAACTAAACGCTGGGATCCAAAACTTGGTTGGACATTTCACAACCACGACTTTATTGGTCAAAAAATGATTCCACAAATCTTTCGACGGATGAAGTTGCCTTTGAACGAGAAAATGAAGTTTGTGCAAAAGATTGTCTCGCTTCATATGCGTCCAATGCAACTTGTGGAAGAGGAAGTGACAGATTCTGCAATTCGCAGATTGCTTTTTGAGGCAGGAGACGACATTGATAATCTTATGAAGCTGTGTGAAGCAGATATCACATCTAAGAACCCACACAAAGTGCGTCGATTTCTTCAAAACTTTAAGATTGTAAGACGTAAACTAAAAGAAATAGAGGAAAAGGACCGTGTACGTAATTTTGAGCCACCCGTTGATGGTAACGAAATTATGCAAATGTTCAATCTGGGGCAAACTCCAGCCGTTGGCCGACTTAAATCTGCCATAAAAGATGCTATCTTAGATGGTGTTATTCCAAATGAAAGAGATGCAGCACTACAATTTTTGATAGAGAAAGCACAGGAAATGGGATTGCAACTGAATGATGTCTCACCCACAAAAGATGTTTGATCTCATTTTCAATGGATAAACAATAAAAGTAAAGTAAAAGTATTCACTGAAATACGTTTTTAGTTAAAAGCTACTCGAATAATCAATATAATATGTATTTTTGTGTAACTCAAATTACTCCGATTAGGATTATAAAAATGAAAATAAATACAATTAAATTTGTTGCTATTACACTGCTTTGCGTTGTTGCAGTTGCTTGTAACAATGTTGGTAAGAGCACACTTGCAAAGGATAATGAAGTGAAATTTGATACACTCATGGTTGATGAAAAATATCATTTGCTAAATGATACCAACAATCCATGGTGTGAGTTAAATGTTGAATTTGTTTATCCCATACAGTGTTCCAAGCAAGACGAGCTAATGAGACTTCAGCAACTCTTTGTGCGAGGAACATTTGGACGTCAATACGATGAACTTTCTCCTGAAGACGCACTTGATAAGTATGTGGCAAATTTCATGAAAAACTATGAAACTGATGCACGTATTTTTCATGAGGAGTTAGTAGACTTAGAAAATCACCCCACTTTGACACCTCAAACCTTTGACGAAGAGCATGAACATGAACTTCAATCAAGCGAATTTTACACCTATAACGAATCACTCATCAACAGGATTCACTTCAACGAGGGTAATATATTGTCCTTTCAAGTGTTTCATTCAAACAACAAAGGAGGTGCTGCAACTTATAGCTCTTACAATAACTTTGTGATTAACCTGAAAACTGGTAGCCTGCTCACCGAAAACGATATATTTGCCCCTGGCTATGATGTTGCTTTGCAGCAACTGTTTGCAAACAGCTTGATGCTGGATAATGAGGTGAAAAGCATTTCAGAGTTAGAAGATTTAGGCTATTTCGGAATTCAAGAAATTGCACCCAATCGTAACTTTCTTATTGATGACAAAGGCATCACTTACACTTTCAACAAAGGAGAATATTCGGCTTATCCATTGAGTGCTCCCATGGTTTTCATATCGTTCAACGATTTGAGAATGGTGTTGAAACCAAACACAGTTGTTTCTAAATTGGCTGGACTTTAAATAGTCTTATCAAAGACACACAAAAAGAAGCAGTTTTCTGGTAGACACTTAAATTACAATATGCAGTCAATCTTATCCTATTTCTCATCGCTTTCGGCACAGCAAATAAAACAATTTGAAGCACTTTACGATTTGTATTCCGATTGGAATGCCAAGATCAATGTAATATCTCGTAAAGACATCCAAAACCTGTATGTGCATCATGTATTGCACTCGTTGTGCATTGCAAAATTTGTGAAGTTTACCCCCCAAACCAAAATATTGGATGTGGGCACTGGTGGTGGATTCCCTGGTATTCCGCTGGCTATATTCTTTCCAGACATACAGTTTGTGATGATTGATAGCATTGGTAAAAAAATTAGGGTAGTGAATGAAGTAGCACAAGCTCTTTCATTGACTAACGTTGAAGCCATTCATCAAAGAGTACAGGATGAGAAACGCAAATATGACTTTGTGGTTAGTCGTGCCGTTATGCCACTTCCAGAATTAGAGAAGCTAATTACAAAAAACATCTCGCCAACCAATAAGAATGCAATTCAAAACGGATTGATATGCTTGAAAGGTGGAGACTTGAAAGCTGAATTGAAACCCTATAAGAAAAAAGTTGAGGTGTATGAATTGACCCAATATTTCTCTGAGCCTTTTTTTGAAACCAAGAAGCTTGTTTATTTACCGATGGGGTAATAGAGCAAGTAGAGCTGATAATTGGGGAATAACGATTATTACGTGACACACACAACGCATCAAATCAACCTTCAAAGACTGTTTAATAAACTATAAAGCAAGGCTTTTCTTTTTTGATGTGGAAAGAAAACCTTATTTTTGTAATGCTTAGAAAGTTATGACACAATCAACCGTTATGTAAGACTTATAATTATGAAAGTAAAAGTATTTGAATTTAATCCGATAGCAGTAAATACATACGTATTGCACGACAAAACTGGCGAATGTGTAATAGTAGATCCTGCATGTTTTTATCCTGACGAAGAGCGTGCTTTGTTTAATTATATTGTGGACAAAAAGCTTGTGGTCAAGCATGTGTTAAACACACATTTGCATTTTGATCATGTTTTTGGAGTCAACTTTATTAAAAAACAATTTGATGTAGATATGCAAGCTCACAAAGATGATCAATTTTTGATAGACTCATTTGATGAGCAAATGTTGATGTTTGGATTTTCATCTAACGGATATAAACCAACTGTGGGTAAATACATTGATGAAAACGATGTGATAGAATTTGGCAATCAAAAATTATCAATCATGCATGTGCCTGGACATTCACCAGGTAGCATTGTGTTTTACAATAAAGAAGAGAATTGTGTGATTTCGGGCGACGTGCTCTTCAATGGAAGCATCGGTAGAACAGATTTGCTTCAAGGAAATCACAATCAATTAATAGAGGGAATTAAAACAAAGTTAATGGTATTACCAGAAAAAACGATTGTTTATCCAGGTCATGGTCCTGCTACTTCTATTGGTAGAGAAGCTAAATCGAACCCTTTCTTTTAATCTGTCTCTTTTTTTTAATAAATAGTTTCTCATCAATTCGATTGAATTAAACTATTACTGGTACATAAAAACAAAAAAACTAAATATAGATATTATGGAAATGGAACACTTTAAATCTCGACACATTGGGATTAGTGCTGATGAACAAAAGATAATGTTGGAAGCCATTGGCGTTTCAACAATAGACGAACTTATTGATCAAACTATTCCTACCGACATACGTCTCGAAGAGCCAATGTCATTGCCTAAAGCACTCTCGGAGCATGAGTATGCAGAAGCAATTGCAAAAATTGCAGCTAAAAACAAGGTTTTCACATCATACATTGGCATGGGATGGTTTGATACAATTACTCCTGCAGCCATCTATCGCAATGTTTTCGAGAGTCCAGGTTGGTACACTTCCTACACTCCATATCAAGCAGAAATATCACAAGGTCGACTGGAAGCTCTTATTAATTTTCAAACAACTGTAAGCGAGTTGACAGGTCTTCCGCTATCCAACAGTTCATTGTTAGATGAATCAACTGCTGGCGCTGAGGCAGCATCAATGATGTACGCTTTAAGAAGTCGCGAACAAGTAAAGCAAGATGCCAATAAACTATTTGTAGACGAACTCCTGTTTCCACAAAACATAGCCGTTATTCGTACCCGCATGGAACATGTAGGTATTGAGATGATCTTAGGCGATTATAAAACTGTTGTTTTAGACAGTTCTTTCTTCGGTGCTATTGTGCAATATCCAAACAACAATGGTAATGTAGATGACTACAGCAACTTTGTTGAAAAAGCACACTCGGTTGATTGCAAAGTGGCAGTTGCTACTGATTTGATGGCTTTGGTTATGTTGACTCCTCCTGGAGATTGGGGCGCAGACATAGCTTTTGGAAGTAGCCAACGATTTGGTATCCCCATGTTTTTTGGTGGTCCATCGGCAGGTTTTTTTGCAACAAGAGACGAGTTTAAACGTCAAATACCCGGACGCATCATCGGGATTTCTAAAGATGCATACGGAAAAGAAGCTTACAGAATGGCTTTACAAACACGCGAACAACATATCAAGCGAGATAAAGCAACTTCAAATATTTGCACTGCTCAAGCTCTGCTGGCCACGATGTCGGGGTTTTATGCTGTGTATCATGGTCCCAAAGGGCTCAAAAAGATTGCCAATCGCATTCACTCCATCAGCAGCTTGGTAGCAGAGGAGTTGCACAGCTTAGGATTTAAACAAATCAATGAAGTGTTTTTCGATACTTTAAAAATACAACTTCCTGCGGATATATCACAAGACACCTTGCGCGAAAATGCTGAAGTTAGAAATATAAATCTTCGCTATTTTGACTCGGGAGAAGTAGGCATAAGCATTGATGAAACTACCAATGACTATCGTGTTCACGAATTGTTGGCTGTTTTTGCAATGGTTATGGGAAGTTCAAAAGCATTTAAACTTGAAGGTCTTGAAGCTAAAACAACAATACCCAATGAGTTTTTGCGTACTTCTGAATTTTTGACGCATCCAAACTTCAATAGTTATCATACCGAAACAGAACTAATGCGTTACATCAAACGGTTAGAAAAGAAAGATATATCGTTGGCTCACTCCATGATTTCTTTGGGTTCGTGCACCATGAAGCTAAATTCTGCTTCATCGCTATTGCCATTAGGCAATGCAGGTTTGCAACGCATACACCCATTTGCACCAGCAGATCAAACCTTGGGTTATCATGAAATGATTGATGAACTGTCGGCGATGCTTGCAGAGATAACTGGACTAACTGCAACAAGTTTGCAACCCAACTCTGGAGCTGCAGGTGAATTTACGGGTCTCATCACCATCGCCTCCTATTTGCAGAGCGTTGGCGAGGGTCATCGCAAAATAGCACTAATACCCGCCTCGGCTCATGGAACTAATCCAGCAAGTGCTGTTCAAGCAGGTTTTATTCCTAAAACTGTGAAGTGTGATGAAAATGGAAATGTGAACATGGACGACCTGCGTGCCAAAGCCGAGCAGTATAAATCTGATTTGGCTGCCTACATGATCACCTATCCTTCAACACACGGTATATTTGAAACCGAAATTCGCGAAATGTGTAACATTATTCACCGAGCTGGTGGACAAGTATATATGGACGGCGCAAACATGAATGGTCAAGTGGGCATCACCAATCCTGGAATTGTGGGAGCAGATGTATGTCACCTCAATCTTCATAAAACATTTGCCATACCTCATGGAGGTGGTGGCCCTGGTGTAGGTCCCATCTGTGTGGCCGAGCACCTTGTTCCTTTCCTTCCTGGTCATCCTGTGATGTGTCAAACAGATCAAAACACAGTTTCTTCTGCACCTTATGGAAGTGCTGGAGTAGCTACTATAACATATGGTTACATCAAGATGATGGGCGCACAAGCTTTGAAGGAAGCAACCCAAACTGCCATATTGAGTGCCAATTATTTGGCTGAAAAGCTACAAGATACGTATGGTATTGTGTATAGAGGAGATAAAGGTAGGGTAGGGCACGAGCTCATTATAGAGTGCCGTAGAATTAAAGAAAGATCTGGAATTACAGAGACAGATATCGCTAAAAGATTAATAGATTATGGGTTTCATGCACCCACTTTATCATTTCCTGTTACAGGCACATTAATGATTGAGCCAACAGAAAGTGAGAGTTTAGCAGAACTGGATCGTTTTGTGGAAACAATGAATCAAATCTATCAAGAAGTTCGCGAAGTGGAAGAAGGAACTTACACGTTAGAAGATAACGTACTGGTGAATGCACCCCATCCCGAATACGAAATAGTGGCTGATGAGTGGAAACATGCTTATCCACGTTCGAAAGCAGCGTATCCACTTCCTCACGTTGTTGACAACAAGTTTTGGATTAATGTAGCCCGAGTGGACAATGCGTATGGCGATAGAAATTTGGTAGCCTCTTTGTGTGAATGGGATAGTGAAAGCGAAGAAGAATAAGATGCTATTTTATCATTGCTGATTATTAGTCTTTTNNGGAATAAATGAGATTGACTTTTAAGATTGGTCTCATTCTACAGAATAGATAGCATATACCAGTATTAATATTGATATAGAAAAAGACGTTACGAAAGTAGCGTCTTTTTTTCATTGAGTAAACAAGCAAAGAGAGATACTGATATTTGATAACTGGTCAACAGCAAAATCATGTGTTTGCTTTTGCGTTTTACTGTCTAATTCAATCAAACTGTATTGCTGTAATCAATTTACAGGGCGCACCTAACGGCGCTTGGGGTGGTGCGTTTGATTGTTTGCTACAGTCATTGCTGCATCTACGATGCGCTGGA
>DEZB01000050.1:0-165226 GCA_002364735.1 Bacteroidales bacterium UBA3143 | reverse complement strand
TATTACCATCAAATCATTTATAATCTCTTAGAAGTGCTGGTTTTTAGGTATAGATCTGGAGATGTGCGCCAGCGAAAGAAGTACTGTTAAAATAGTAATGACGCACCTATGTGTGCGCCTCATCCTACGCCATGTGTACCAATTGTAGAGGCCGACCTACGTGTCGGCCTTAGTTAAATATCTATATGTTTTTTTTATGCTTGCGATTTATTCTTGAATAGCTATGTCGCTATTTTGATAACCCTGTAAAAAGCAATACTCATAAATCAATAAATCATTTATTATAATAGGCTACTAAATACACTATCAATAATGTGATGAATAATGAGGGATAAGCAGAATTGATGTAGTTGTTTATATATGGGGTTTTTTAGTTCCTTTCTAAATTTTAGACATACTTGAAATTAACAGTAATGTTAGGGTGCCAGCCGTCTCAATATCCACTCTTCTCCAGTTTTAATATATATCAGCCTATCATGAAGCCTGCTCTCTCTTCCTTGCCAAAACTCAATGGTGTGAGGCTTCAAAACATATCCGCCCCAATGGGGTGGGCGAGAAATGGGTTTATCTTTAAACATACTTTCTACTTTTGTTTTTCTATCATCCAACTCTTGTCGCCCATCAATGAAAGTGCTTTGAGGAGATATCCATGCACCCAATTGACTGCTTTCGGGACGCGCATTAAAATAGTGATCAGACTCTTCAATAGATACCTTCTTTGCAACTCCTTCAATTCTTACTTGGCGCTCCATTAAGTGCCAATCAAAAACAATACATGCATGAGGATTTTTGGATAACTCTTGCCCCTTTCTGCTTTCGTAATTGGTAAAGAATACAAATCCATTTTTGTCAAAGCTCTTTAGCAAAACAACACGTGCCGATGGCACACCATCGGGAGTTGAAGTAGCCAAAGTCATGGCATTGGGTTCAGCTATCTGAAATGAAATGGCCTGACTCATCCATTTTTTGAATTGAGAGATAGGATTTTCATCTACCTCCTCCTTTGATAATGAATCTAATTTATAGTCTTTGCGAAAATTGTATAGGTCGGTCATGTTGATAGTTTCTTTTAAGTGCGACGTTTGCAGTGTGAAAGTTTAACAAATATGTGGCTCTTTTGTTTCTATCGTTTCGAAACATGAAGTAGATTAAGTTGGAGTAATCACTCATCTGTTGTAACATAAAATTCTCAGTATCTCCTGTTAATATTTCATTTTTTCTTATCTTCGCACATTCATAGTTCATTACAAATATCAATCCCTAATATACATTTATGATAGAAGTGCAGCGCATATGCAAAAGTTTTGGTAGCCTTCAGGTACTAAAGAGCATCGATTTAACCATCGATAAAGGAGAAATTGTGTCTATTGTAGGACCAAGTGGAGCAGGCAAAACTACGCTATTGCAAATAATGGGTACATTGGATAAACCCGATTCGGGTAAAGTAATTTTTGATGGGAAAGACGTAACTAAGTATAGCGACCGTAAGCTATCGGACTTCAGAAACAAAAATATAGGGTTTGTTTTTCAGTTTCATCAACTATTGCCTGAGTTTACTGCCCTCGAGAACACAATGATACCAGCCCTAATTGGAAAGAAAAGTAAAGCAACTGCCGAAAAAGAAGCAATTAAAATATTAGAGCTAATGGGATTGGCAGATAGAAAACATCACAAACCAGCTGAGCTATCTGGAGGAGAGAAACAACGCATTGCTGTGGCGCGCGCCCTTATAAACAATCCAATGATTGTATTTGCCGATGAACCTTCAGGTAGTTTAGACACCGAAAATAAATCTGAACTTCATTCATTGTTTTTCAAACTGCGTGACGAATTGAATCAAACATTTGTCATAGTTACACACGACAGGCAGCTTGCAGATCTAACCGATCGTACAATTAGCATGAGAGATGGAATCATAGAATAGCACTCATATTTATACTATCACATACAAAACAAAATAACACTTACTCACTCCTATTTTATTATGAAATCAAATTTACTTTTTATGGCATTTATTATCACTGCACTCATCACATCGTGCAATGGAGAACAAGGAGGACAGCACAAAGAGGACCAGTCCCATATGGGTTCAATCATTGGGAAAGCATCTCCAACAATTGAAAATGGCATCATGACGCCCGAAGTGCTTCATAGTTTTGGGCGCATTGGCAATGTCAAGGTATCACCCAATCAAGAAGATGTTCTCTATCAAGTTACCTATGTAGATATCGAGCGGAACAAAACCAACTCAGAGATTTTTAAAATGAAGGTGGACGGTTCGGACAAAAAACAACTCACTTTCACCAATGACAGCGAAACCAATGCTCAATGGATAGAAAATGGGGAGAAGATTGCATTTTTAAGCAGTAAAGATGGATCGAAACAACTTTGGGTAATGAATGCCGATGGTGGTGGCATGGAAAGAATCAGCGATGTGGAAGGTGGTATAGATGGTTTCACTTACTCACCCGATGGCAAAAAAGTGATGTACATAAAAGGTGTAAAGAGTGTTGAAACAGCTGCAGATCGTTATACAGACTTGCCTGATGCAACTGGTAGAATAGTAGATGACTTGATGTACAAACATTGGGATCATTGGGTGGAGAAAGTTCCACATACTTTTTATGCAACTATTGATAATGGACAATTGATTGATCATATCGATTTATTGGAAGGTGAACCCTACGAAGCACCGCTTCTACCTTTTGGTGGAACTGATGCGCTGGCTTGGAGTCCCGATAGTAAATCAATTATTTACACTTCAAAAAAGTTGACCGGCAAAGCATATGCAGAATCTACTAACACTGATCTTTACTTGTACTCTTTAGAAAATAAAACTACCGAAAACATAACGGAAGGAATGATGGGTTACGATGTAAATCCCCAATTCTCGCCCGATGGAAAACAGATAGCATGGTTGAGCATGGAGCGAGACGGTTATGAGGCAGACAAAAACAGATTGTTTGTAATGGATATGTCAACCAAAGAGAAATCATACCTAACGGAAGATTTTGATAACAATGTGGATGCCTTTATATGGAATACAGATAATAAAACACTCTTCTTTGTTGCAGTAGTTGAGGCAAAAACACAGCTTTTCTCTCTTGATACAGACACAAAGAAAGTTGAACCCATCACATCTGGCAAACACGACTACACATCTCTTGCTCTTGGTAAAGGCACCCTTATTGCCACTCGCCAATCGATGTCAATGCCTAATGAAATTTACGCAGTAAATATAAATAACGGAGAGGCAAAAGAACTTTCGTTCGAAAACAAAGATATACTCGCCCAATTGACAATGGGCAATGTGGAGGAAAGATGGATAACAACCACAGATGACAAGCAGATGCTTACTTGGGTTGTTTATCCACCCAACTTTGATGCATCGAAGAAATATCCAACTATTCTTTATTGTCAAGGTGGACCACAAAGTGCAGTGAGTCAGTTTTGGTCATACCGTTGGAATTTGCAGATGATGGCTGCCAATGGTTACATAATTGTTGCACCCAATCGTCGTGGTTTGCCAGGCTTTGGGCAAGAGTGGAATGAGCAAATTAGTGGCGACTATGGAGGTCAAAACATGCGCGATTACTTATCAGCAATAGATGCATTGGCAAAAGAACCATATGTTGATGAAGACAACTTGGGATGTACAGGTGCAAGCTATGGTGGTTTCTCAGTATATTGGTTAGCTGGCAATCATAATAATCGCTTTAAAGCATTTTTAGCTCATGCTGGTATTTTTAATTTAGAAGCACAGTATTTAGAAACCGAAGAGATGTTCTTCGCCAATTGGGATATGGCTGGCCCATTTTGGGACAAGTCGAATGCAACAGCACAAAAGACATACGCAACTTCGCCTCATAAATTTGTAGACAAATGGAATACACCCATCATGATTACACATGGAGAGTTAGATTATCGTATTCTTGCATCGCAAGGAATGATGGCATTCAATGCTGCCAAACTACAAGGCATACCAGCACGCATGCTCATTTTCCCCGATGAGAATCATTGGATAGCACAACCGCAAAACGGAGTGTTGTTTCAAAGGGAGTTTGCAAGGTGGTTCGATCAGTGGTTGAAGCATTAAGGGTAGGAATTACTAATTACAATGAAAGGTTGGAAAATGCAATATTGCATGTATCTAACCTTTTTTTGTTTTAGATGTAATGAGTCCGTCTTTTTTTGATTTATTTATAAATCCCTTTTCTTTCTCTACCAGCACGCACAACAAAGCTTAGAATACCATCCATACCCCACGTTTTACTTCCTTTTTCACATATAATGAAGAAAAATGCATATTCAATGAATTATTTCCATCAAATTATTTTGGAGTTTAAAAAAATGAGCTATCTTTGCACTCGCTATCCAAAACAAAGGATATCAAACCAAAAAAACGGTGTGGTAGTTCAGTTGGTTAGAATNNCGCGGGATGGAGCAGTCTGGTAGCTCGTCGGGCTCATAACCCGAAGGTCGTAGGTTCAAATCCTGCTCCCGCAATTGCTTTGTTTAACGGCAAAGCAGCAATACAAAGCTTCTGGTTTGGTAGTTCAGTTGGTTAGAATGCCTGCCTGTCACGCAGGAGGTCGCGGGTTCGAGTCCCGTCCATACCGCCAGAGAGAAAAACAAGGGTTTCAATGTAGCATTCATTTAGCCCTTTAAATCAAACAAAACGTCGTAGATATCAGTATCTTACGACGTTTTTTTATTGTATATGACGGCTAAATGATAACTTGTTAGCAGGAGTTAGCATTCAATTTAACGTCATAAATTGCTACATTTACTGCTACAGAAAAAGAATCAAAAAATAAATGTAGCAATGAAGGCCAAATGAAGGCTAAAATGAAGACCTGCACATAACTCATAATTAAACATTTAAGTTGAACTTTGTAGCATTAAATGCTACAGTAAAAACCTACAATTATGAGAATGATTTTTAAAGTTTCCTATTACATCAGAAGTAACTACAAAAACAGAGAAGGTAAATCGCCCATAATAATTAGAATTTACCTTAATGGAAAAATGTGCGTTGTTGGCTCATCGGGACTATCGGTAAATATTTCCAAATGGAATTCTCAATTTAGCAAAATGATTGGGAGGTCACATGATGCTCTATCATTAAATTTAGCACTAGATAACATCACACTGTCGTTGAATCAAATCTTCAAGAAATATGAAAATGATGAAGGTGTTAGTTTAGAAAAGATTAAAAACGATTTTCTAGGAAATGTTGAAAAGAGAGATACTTTTTTAGAGCTATTTTGTAAATACAATGCCGATTTGAAATTATTGATAGGTAAAACAAAATCTAAAGCTACTTATCAAAAATATGAAATTACACGAAAAAGATTTACTGACTTTCTTAAATATAAGTATAATCTTGATGATATAAGAGGGGGTGAATTAAATCATATAACACTTCATGATTTTGAGATTTATTTGAAAACTGTAGCAAATTGCGGAATAAATACTACGGCTAAATTTATGTCTCGTTTGAAAACCATTGTTCTTTTTGCTCAACACTCTGGAATGATGAAGCACAATCCTTTCCAAAATTATAAAATAACAGTAAAAAGAGTCGATCGTGGTTATCTAACTGAAGAAGAATTAACTCGCATTTTAGAAAAAAAATTTACAATTAAACGATTGGAACAAGTTCGTGATGTCTTTATCTTTTCTTGCTTTACTGGATTAGCTTATATAGATGTAAAGAATTTGACCCATGAAAATATCCGTAAATCATTTGATGGAGAAATATGGATATTGACCAAACGTCAAAAAACAAATGTACAGTCAAATATTTTGCTTTTAGATATTCCGAGACGAATACTCCAAAAATATAAGGGTAAACTTCCAAATGGAATGATACTTCCAGTATTAAGCAACCAGAAGACAAATGCTTATCTCAAAGAAATAGCTGACCTATGCTCTATAAATAAAGAAATAACGTTTCATCTTGCACGACATACGTTTGCAACAACCGTAACACTTGCCAAAGGTGTTCCCATTGAGACCGTTTCAAAAATGCTTGGACACACCAATATTCAAACAACTCAAATTTATGCTCGTATTACTAACTCCAAAATAAGTAAAGATATGGGGGCTTTAGTTGATAAATTGGATGAAATGAATAAGTCTGTATATATTTAAGCGGCAACATGAAATAAATTACATAATATTTCTGTTCAAGTAGACTAGAACTCCTCGAACTCAGTAAAGATTTAATTAAATCTTTACTGTTTCTTGGATTGCAATAGTTAGATTCCCCAAATTACAGCACTTGTAATAAGTAATCATATGATAAATTTTTAGGATGTTCTGTAAATCATCGCTGGGAAATGTATCATTCAATCCTTTCGAAATTACGGTGACTTTTTTAATATTTTCAACAAGTGGAAGGAGACAAAGAATAATACACTCGAAAGTCTGATATCAATACTGAATAAAGTCTATCGCAAAAAACTACCAATCAATTATTTATTGATAAGTATAAGATATATTTTGCTCCAATTATTCAGGGATTCGTCGTTCTGTTACTAGATGTTTTTTGTAATTGACGAGTCATTCAGTGTCAGTTTCGATCGGACAACATCTTTCATGTAAATTACAAACCTTAAGAATAATATTCTTTAAACCATTCGTAAAATTTCTGCATGCCGAAATTTAGAGGTGTAGATGGTTTGTAACCAAAATCTTTTTTGAGAAGCGATGTGTCGGCATAGGTTGAGACCACATCGCCCGGCTGCATATCAACCATCTTCATCACCGCTTTTTTTTCTGTAACTTTCTCTATTGTTGCAATAAAATCCATTATTCTAACAGGCGACGAGCACCCCATATTATAAATTGCGTAAGGTATTTCTTCTTTTGGGGGCGAAGGAATAATTTTAGTGAGTCCGATCACAATATCTTCAATATAAGTAAAATCACGTTTCATATTGCTATGATTAAATACGTTGATAGTTTCTCCGGTAGATATTGCCGACATAAACAGTGTAGGAGCCATATCCGGACGCCCCCATGGACCATAAACAGTGAAAAATCTAACTCCGGTTAAAGGAATATGAAAAAGGTTGCTATAAGCGTATGCCATCAACTCATTTGATTTTTTTGTAACAGCATACAAACTAACCGGATTGTCTGTCCTATCCGACTCTTTATAAGGCAATTTTGTATTTGCACCATACACACTACTGGAACTTGCATATACAAAATGTTTTACTTTGAATTGTCGGCATACTTCCAATAAATTTACAAAACCCACACCATTAGAATTGATATATGCATAGGGATTTTGTAATGAATACCTCACCCCCGCTTGAGCTGCAAGATGAACAACGTGCGAAAAATGTTCATCTTCAAAAAGGGAATGAAGATGATCTCTTTCTGTCAAATCGAGTTTCATAAATCGATACGAAGGAAAAGTCTTACTTTGAGCAAATTGATAATGCTGTATTTCATTCATCATGATTCCTGTTTCCGCTAGACGGTCATATTTTAATTTTACATCGTAGTATGAATTGATATTGTCGATACCAACAACTTCATGTCCTTGTTCTAACAAGTTTTTCACAACATGAAAGCCTATAAATCCTGCAGCTCCGGTAACAATTATTTTCATTTTCATCAATTTAAAAAACCACTATCATGTATTTTCCAATCTGATAATGCTCCTTGGTTTTAATTATCGACATTATATCATTGTCGTTTTCTACATACTTTACTCGTAATAAAAGCAATTTACTCTTTAGCAAATTTTCAACAATAACTTCTTTGGTCACCTCTTGAACATCTTGTTTTAGATATACATCCATATTCTCTGCACGTGATATTTTATAGACATAAAAATCGGTTGTATGTTTTTCTTCGGCTAATTCCATTGCTTTTGAACATAAATTGCGCCAACCCAATTGATCGTTCAATTGGGGCATGGTCCATCCTAAAACAAAAATGCTCAATAAAATGCCCAAAGATATTGAGAATATAGCTTCGTAGGTTCTGTTTTTTTTATATAGAAAAAACAGCGTAACTAATCCGGCGATTGTTAAAATTGTTGCAGCTATATAAATTAAAGGTATTGCTAAGTAAGATGTTTTATCCATGTTGCCCAGATAGAAAATAATTGGAAGTGCTGCAATAAGACTAACTGCCGGAATAGCCACAGATGCTTTAATCCATTTGTTTTGGATATTGAATTGCTTCAAAAGTAATGCCGAAATAAAAATGGAAAAAGGTAACGCCGGAAGAAGATATACTTCTATTTTTGAACTGATAAGAGAAAGAAAACCGAATGTAGAAAGAATTATTATTGCAAAGAAAAGATCGATTTCAATTTTTATTTTCCGTTTATAGATACCTACCGCCAAAAGCCCAATTGCCAGTAACGACCAGGGAGCAAGTGAATACCATATAGTAATTGCATAATAGTAGAAAGGCGCTTTATGATGGAAAGAATTTATTCCTCTTCCCACTGTCTGGTGTACGAGCAGGTTGTTTAGATATTCGCTGCCGCCTTCTAAATAAACACCTGTAAACCACACTGCAGAACCCGCAAGAATGATAAGAAAACTCTTCCATCCCCAATATCTATTAAAAGTTTTAATTTTTTTTCTGTATATCAGAAATAGTGTGGTTGACACCAAAGGAATCAAAATGCCAACGGGTCCTTTTGAAAAAATAGCCAGAAACACATAAATCGGAAATAGATACGTATCACATGGATGATTTTCTCCTTTGTATATTTTATAAAAAGTGTATAGTGAGAGCGTTATAAACATAACCATCAGCATGTCCATACGCACAAATATTGTAAGCCCGATAAACAATCCGGAAGTCATTAACATAAGAGTGGCTACATTCTCATTTTCTCTATTTTGCGAGATTTCTTTTTCTGTTTTCGACATACGCATCCATTTTGTGATAGTCAGTAGTGTTATCATGGCAGGAATAAACGATAACATTGATAGAAACCACATGCGATGCCCGTTAAGCAGCACTTTACCCAACATCATCAACCAAAAATACAATGGAGGTTTATCCGCATATATTTCACCTTGATTGGTGAAAGTGAAAACATCTCCATTAACTAACGCTTCATCCACAATGCTTAAATAACGCAATTCATTGTTGGGAGTGAAATCGCGTAGAATCATTATTGGCAAAAGCGCAATAAACCAAATGAGAATGAGGTAAAGGCGTTTACTTTTCATTTAATTCTAATTTCTTGTTCTGATTGCCGATAGTTAAGTTCCGAATATAAGCGATAAATCCGAATGATTGTCCTAGCAACAAAACTGGATCGAGACGAAAAATTGCGTATGAAATTATAGTTGATGAACCAACTAGACTGATAATCCAAAAGCCTGTAGGTAAAGTTGATTCGTGGTGGGATGCTGAATAAATAAACTGATAAATGAAACGTAACGAAAAAATTATTTGTCCAGCAGAGCCGAAAATCAACAACCACAAAGGGATCTCTTTGTTCTGAAAAAAGACAGTATTAAATACCGAAAAATCATGCAACATAATAACCGTAACAACGATTGGAGTTGCTATCAAAAGAACTTTGAATATTACTGCTATCTTTTTCCAAAGTCCTTGCATGTTCAGGTTCCACAAATAGATGTAATAAGATATATACTGCCCCAGAATAATAGCAAAATCGTCACGTAGCACACCATATATGAAAAGAAAAAATGAACCAAGAATGCTTAATATCCAAAATGCAGGCGGTGAAAGCACCTTCTTAGCTCTTTCGGTAACAATCCATTGATAAAGGATGCGAGCAGAAAAGAACAATTGAGCTAAAAATCCAATTGAATAAATCCACATATGACTTACTTGCATTACTCTTCAATATTATTCTCATTAACTATATAGTTGATATATCGCTTTTTCATCCATCTATAAGCAAAGCAATCAATAAATGGCCCTGTTAGTCTATTCCATAAATGATATTTTGATTCTCCAGCAAAGCGAGGATAATGACGCACAGGAATTTGTTGTACCTCTCTATTTTGCAGCAAAATTAATGCAGGCAAGAAACGATGCATCCCATTAAACAGAGGAATGCGTTTGGCTAAATCCGTGTGCATTACTTTCAAAGGACATCCGGTATCCGACACCCCGTCTTTGGTCATCATCCTACGAAAGCCATTCGCAATTTTAGATTGAAACTTTTTGAAAAAAGAATCTTTACGGTCAGCTCTAATACCTGTAACTAATCCATAGTTTTCAATATCTTGGAGCAACAAATTAAAATCTTCGGCATCAGTCTGCATATCTGCATCCATATATCCTACATAGTCAGAAAAGGTATAATCGAAACCCGCTTTAAGTGCTGCGCTGAGTCCTCCATTCTTCTCCAAGCTAATATAAAAAAAGTGTTCGTTGCGCGTACATACTTCACGAATTCTGTTCAAACTATCGTCTGTTGAACCATCATTTATAAAAACTACGCATGTGGGGTAAATAGATGTTGACAGAAAAAGGTGCAATTTACTTTCTAGAGGAAAGATATTATCTTCTTCGTTATACTCAGGTATTAGTATCGTAAACCTATAATGACGAGTTACATTTCTATTTTTGTTCATCATAATATTATAATTAGTATTTTTTTTCATGTAAAACAAAAAGAGAAAATAAATTTAAGAGATTCATTGGACTTTTGTAATAAAACATTGAAAGATGATTTAATGCTTTTAGAATTATATTGTGCTTCTTGAAATTAATAGTATTCATTTTTTGAAAAGTATATGATTGAAATTTTTAACGTTAATTGAGGTCAAAATAGTTTCAACATATTTTATGATAATATACTTATTAATCATCGTTGTTATGTAAAGGAATCATCTTCGCATCGTTTCTTATCTCTGTGTGCCTAATTTCACCACCACTTGTGGCTACATATTTGGCCAAAACTCCAGTGGCTAATGCGAGTATCAATGTTAAAATCAAAATATATTTTGCATACTTCAGCTTTTTTAGTTCTGTCACAAATGCAACTAATGATAGTGCTCCTAAAATCAAAATAAGAATGAAAAACAATTCGGCATACTCTTCGTGCGTGTGGATAAGTGTTTCGCTAATTCCAGCAATTTCTTTTACAACTTCTACTGCTCTTTCACCTGAGAGAAATGCAAAGATTGATGAGATGGCGCTGAAAATAAATAGACCGTATGCGGTTAGTTTAACATCTGTTTTCTTGAACAACAATCCTGCAATAAGAACAAGGATTCCTATCCAAAGGCCTATAATTGGCAGGTGATTTACAAACAAGTGAAAATGTGCGGCATTCATAATTAATGATTTTAATAAAATTACTACTTCTTGAGTCTACTGCCTCATTCTTTTATAAGATTAAATGCTCCTTTTACCAAAAACTCCGTGTTTTCATTAAAGTCGTGTGCATTCAAGATTTCAATATTATCATCATTTGAGACTCCCTTTTTAATTTCTTTCTTTACAAAAGAGTAACCGACATCTGATGAGTTATCTAATACCAAAACATAATACTTATCATCTACTTCAACCAAGGCTTCTTGCGGTAATGATGCGCGAGAGTCTGAATTTGTGTAAATGTCTGCCTGCACATATATTCCGGGGCTAAACCTATTAGTGAGCTTTGCATCTGAGAGGTGACCAACTATCCCAATAGTTCGTTTTTCGGCATCTACAGTTTTGTTTACCAAATAAACCAAAGCTTCATATTGTTGACTCTGATCTTCTTGAATTCTAAAATGAATGGGCTGCCCTATTTTCACCTTAGCAATGTCTTTTTCAAAAATATTGAGTTCCAAATGTAGGTTATCGGTATCAACGATTATCATCGCAACATCGGATGGATTCAAAAACGAACCTTTTGTAATGTTTACGTCCGTAACATATCCGTTTATAGGCGATATCATACCTACCGTGGCTCTAATATTTTCTATCGTCAACTCATTGGGGTTGATATTCAAGAGCTCCAATTTCTTGCGAAGCGATTCTTGTCTGGCCCTCGTAACTGTGTAGTCCGACTCTGATTTGAGATAGTTCTTTTGAGAGGTTACATTGTCCTGAACTAAATTTTTCTGTCTTTCATAATCTGATTTCAAATAAGTAAGTTGTCCTTGCGATTCTAAGAAATCTTGTTGCAACTGCACATATTCAGGATTTTCTAAAGTAAAGAGAACCTGCCCCCTTTTCACTCGTTGACCTGGTAGTAGCTTTATATCCTTTACAGCTCCTCCAAAATAAGAGCTAATTGAAGCACGGTTTTGAGGAGGTACATCAAACATTCCATTTGCTTTTACCACATTATAAAACTCCTGCATTTCCAGTTTACCTAATTTCATATCAGATGAGTTGAATTGAATGGCACTCAACTCATAAGCACCTTCTGTCGAATTTTCAGTAACCATTTCATCAGATGTTGCTGCATCATTTTTTGATGAACAAGCAGCCAACGAGAGTAAAGCAGTAACAATTAAATAGCTTATGGTAAAATTTTTCATCGGATTATTATTCTGTTTTTTCATTGTTAATTCATTAAATAGTTGGCTTCTAATACTGCCGTATTGTATTTGAAAAGAGAGGTCAGGTAATTGGTCTCAATATCTTTGGCATTCTCCAATAATTGAATGTACTGCAAAAAATTTATTTCGCCATTCTTAAAAGCTTGATCTGCATGGAATAAAGTTTTTTCAGATAACTCTTTTCCTGTTGACTCATAATAATTGATACCTTCTTCAAATTGTCTTAGATCTGATTGCAACCCCATATACTTTGAATTCAATTGTATTTTGTAATTATTGCTTTCAGACTCCATGATAAATGTACCAGTTTTAGCAGCGGATATTTTTGATTTCTGATTTCCAAACCATAATGGAATAGCTATACCTACCTCAACTCCCCAATACGATTGGTTGCCTATACCATTATTTGCACCTCGAAAAACAGAGACATTTAAATCGGGCAATAATTTATGTTTTTCTAGTGTAAGCATTTTACCCGACAACTTTATTGCATTGTCATAGTAGTTTAGGCCGGGATGACTCATTGTATCAAGCGGCATAAGCGCAATTCTTTCAAGTTGTTTGTCGCTTACTTTAAATGTAGAATCGGTTTGCAACCATTGATTTAGCATCAGATAAGACTTTTGAACACTTTCAAGAATTTGATTCAATTGCAATGAAATTTCCTTCTTCTTTGTTTCGGCCGTCAACCTTTCTAAATAGTTAGATTCTCCTTGTTCAAATCTCCTATTTGCCGCATGATTGAAGGAGGTGTACAGACTATCCAAATAGGTGTAGTTTTGATACATCTGTTGCCAATAAACTATTTCATAGTATGCCTTATATACTTCTTTTGTAACCATACGTTTGTCCATATCGTATTGGTCGTTGACCAATTGAGATCGTCCCAACATCACTTTTCGTTGTGCTCCATAGACCGTGGGAAATTGGAACGATTGACTTACACCGAACACGTTGAGCGGCACGTTGTTTGGAGCAAAGTTATTCTCATCTTTACTGTAATAAATTTCTGTTTTGTCAATGTCTATGGCACTTCCTAGTAGTTGTTTACTCTGATTAATACGCTGAGCAGAAGCTTTTAAACCAAAATTGTTACGTAATGCAATTTCTACTGCCTGTTCTGCAGTAATTTCATTATTCTGGCTATAACCCAAAGCGGGTAGCATAAGTAGCAGCAATAAAGTTACAATAGTTTTCATAGGTTTTTTTTCTATTGGATTACTCCTTTTTCTTTCAAACAATGCATACAACACAGGTAATACAACCAGCGTAAGTGCTGTGGCTGAAATAAGACCGCCAATCACCACTGTTGCCAATGGTCTTTGCACTTCTGCCCCGGCAGAATTTGAAACTGCCATGGGCAAAAAGCCCAACGCAGCGGCAGACGCAGTAAGCAAAACGGGTCTTAATCTATTTTTGGTTCCCAATATTATGCGTTCATTGATGTCGCTGACTCCATGTGCTTTCAAATCTTTAAACTCTTCTATTAGCACTATACCATTCAACACTGCTATACCAAAGAGAGCTATAAACCCAACTCCTGCAGAAATGCTAAATGGCATGTCGCGAATATATAAAAGAAATACACCACCCACGGCAGACATGGGAATGGCACTATAGATGATGAGTGCATCCCTTATTGAATCGAATGCAAAATAAAGCAACACAAATATGAGAACCAGGGCTATGGGAACCGCAAACATCAAACGTTCTGTTGCTGATCGCAGATTCTCGAATTGCCCTCCATAGTCAATGGTATAACCTGTAGGCAAATCAATGTCACGATCTATTATTAACTGCACATCCTTCACAACTGACTCTAGGTCACGGCCTCTAACATTCACTCCTACTACAATTCTTCTTTTTGTATCGTCTCGTGAAATTTTAGAAGGTCCTTTTGTCAAGGTGATGGTAGCAAATTCATGTAGTGGCAATTGATTACCGTTTGGTAGTTGAATAGTAGCATTTTCAATATCTTGTATGCTACGACGATGCTCTTTGTCATAACGAACCACTAAGTCAAATTGCTTTTCTCCTTCAAAAACCGTTCCTGCAGTCTTACCTGCAAAACCCATCGTGACAATATTGTTGAGGTCTTCCACATTGAGTCCATATTTAGCAATCTTTTGTCGATCGTATGCTACTGACATTTGAGGTAATCCTGCTACTTTTTCCACAATTATATCGGCAGCTCCTTCAATATTCTGAATGGCTCTCTCTATTTCTGTAGCTTTATTATAAAGCACATCCAGGTCTTCACCAAATATCTTAATAGCTAAATCGGCACGTACCCCTGTAATTAACTCATTAAATCGCATCTCGATGGGTTGCGTAAACTCAAAATCCACTCCTGGGATTTCCGATAAGGCTTCTTTGAACTTGTCGGCCAATTCATCTTTGCTTTTTGCAGAAACCCACTCTTTTTTTGGTTTTAGTCTGATAATCACGTCACTCTCTTCCATTGACATAGGATCTGTCGGCACTTCAGCCGCACCAATTCTACTAACCACTTGATCCACTTCGGGAAATCGCATCAAGATTTTCTCAATTCTGGTAGTAGCTTCTGTGGTGTTAGTCAAAGAGGTTCCTGTCTTTAACACTGGTTGGATAACAAAATCTCCTTCGTCCAGCGTAGGAACAAACTCACCCCCCATGCGTGTATATAGAAGGGCCGCACCAACCACAAGCGCAAAAGCCATACTCAAAACAAGAGTTTGTTTATTCAGGGCCCATTCCATGGTAGGCTTGTGCTTGTCTTGTAAAAAAGTAATTATTCTAAACGATATTGTCTTTTTGTTTGGATCTGTTGGTCTTATAAACAGAGATGCCATTACCGGCACATAAGTGAAACATAAAATCATGGTGCCAATAAGAGCAAAAGAAAAGACAAGTGCCATGGGTCTAAACATTTTCCCTTCTACACCCACAAGTGATAAAATAGGAATAAATACGATGATGATAATAAGCTGACCAAATACAGCCGAGTGCATCATTTTACTTGCTCCAGCAAGAGTGACTTTATCTATAAAACTTTGCCTTTCTCTTTTTGGCATAGCCAAGAAATCAGATCGCTCGGCAGTTATTTTAAATGCAATGTATTCTACAATAATAACAGCTCCATCTATGATAATCCCGAAGTCGATAGCTCCAAGACTCATCAGGTTGGCATCTACTCCAAAAATATACATGAGTGACAGTGCAAACAACAACGACAAAGGGATGACAGATGCAACAACTAATCCCGAGCGAATATTTCCGAGTAGTAAGACTACTACGAAAATCACAATTAAAGAACCTAAAATAATGTTTTCTGCAATGGTAGAGGTAGTTTTACCTATCAGCTCACTTCTTTCTAAAAAGGGATTTATACTAATGCCAGGTGGAAGAGAAGACGATATCTCAGCTACTCTTTCATTTACGGCATCTATTACCGCTTTAGAATCGGCATCCTTTAACATCATTATCTGACCTAACACTTTTTCGCCTTCTCCGTTTCCAGTAATTGCACCAAAGCGTGTAGCATGGCCAAAACCTACTGTTGCAACATCTCTAATGAAAATGGAGGAACCATCTCGGTTTTCAATTACAATATTTTCAATGTCTTCCAATGAACCTATCAATCCTTCACCCCGAATAAAAAAAGCTTGATTTGTTTTTTCAATGTATCCACCACCAGCAACGCTATTATTTTTTTCTAAAGCGGAAAATACTTCTGTAATAGAGATATTGAGGCTTCTAAGCCTTGCGGGATTTATGGCAACTTCATATTCTTTCAGAAAACCGCCCCACGTGTTCACTTCTACCACGCCGGGGATTCCTGAAAGTTGGCGACGAACCACCCAATCTTGTATGGTTCTTATATCAGATAAAGAATAATCATCTTTATAAGCAGAATCCACATCTATCACATATTGGTATATTTCGCCCAATCCAGTTGTGATAGGTCCCATAAAAGGCTGACCAAATTCGGCAGGAATCTTTTCTTCAGCAGCTTTAATCTTTTCAGCAATGAGTTGTCTCGGAAGATAAGTTCCAATTTTATCATCAAAAACCACCGTAACTACAGAAAGTCCAAACTTAGATATCGAACGTATTTCTTTTACATTGGGCAAGTTTGCCATTTCCAACTCTACGGGATAGGTTAGAAACTTCTCCACATCCTCAGTTGATAGGTTTCTGGATGTAGTGATAATCTGTACTTGGTTGTTGGTGATATCCGGAACAGAACTAATAGGAAGTTGGGTAAGAGAATAAAGCCCGAAGCCTATAATACCCGCTGAAAATAAAAGTATAATCAACTTATGTTGAATACTGTACCGTATAATGCGTTCTAACATGGATCTGTTTCTATTTATATTAGTCTTTGAAATAAAAGATCAAATATAATAGAGGCATCCTAAAGTTTTAATAAAGACTTTCTTAAGATTTGCTTAAAAACAGGATAGTTACTGTTGTTCCCTCATTCAAAGTGCTGCTTATATTCAGCTTTGCTTTAATTGCTTCTGCACATTTTTTCACAATGGAGAGACCCATACCATGACCCGGTATATGCTTATAAGTCAAGGAGTCTGAACGAAAAAAATTTTCATAAATGTGTGCTAAATCCGTTTCATTGATTCCTATCCCTTCATCTTTTATAGAACAAATAATCCCGTCGTCAATTACATCCACACATATTTCCACAGTTGCATCATTCATGGAATATTTAATCGCATTACTTAATATATTATCAATGATCAAATTAGAGTAATAATGAGGCACAAATGCTTGCTCAGCATGATTTATGTTTAAATTAATTTTTATATTTTTTTCTGTAATCTCTTTTTTGAAGTGTGAGATTGATTCATCGATAAGTGCGGGTAATGAAATCGGTATATCTTCTTGGGTATTTGATTTTGCATCCAAACGAGCCAACAGAAACAGTTGCTCCAGCATAGTTGTCATTCTTTCAATTTCTGAAAGGCTGTATTTTATTTTATTTTCGTACTCTTTCTGAGTTCTTGGTTTTCTAATCAACACTTCCAATGTCCCTCGAAGAGTAGCAAGAGGAGTTCTTAGTTCGTGAGATGCATCGGAAGTAAATTGTTTTTCTCGCTCCATACTGTTTTCAATTCTTTCCAGTAGCTCATTAAAACTGGATGAGAGATCATATACTTCGTCTTTGTTTTGAGGTAGCACAACTCGTTCTTTCATGTTGTGCTTTGTGATTCTTGTTATGGTGTGGGTTATTTCCTGAATAGGCATAATGCTCCTACCGGCTATAAATCGAGATATAAGATACAAACCTGCCAATACGATGAGGTATGAAACAAACAGCACCTGTCTCAAATTTAAGATAACTGATTCGTACGATTCTGATGACATGGCAGTGAGAATATATCCTTTTATTTTTCCGTTATGCTCTACGGGGAGTTGTGCTTGTCTGATAGCTCTATTGTCCAATTTAGCATTAAAGTGTCCTCCAAATTCTGAATCTTTAAAAGGTAAGTAGTCTGTTTTTAAGTTAGGCGATTTATCCATCAAATTGCCCTGCTTATCAATCAATTGAACAAACACAGGATTTACCTGAACTTCGTGATGTTCTCTTTCTTCCCATTCCGCCTTGTTAATAAACTGAAGGCTGTCGCCAACAATTTTTATTTCTCCTGTATGTTTTTCAGCCTCATAAGAAAGATCGTCGTCAAGATGCTTTAACACAGTTGATTGAACCACAAAATAGATTATTCCAAATACCAAAGCCATAATAATAGCTGTTGCTACCATATAATGAAAGGCAATCCTGTTTTTGAAACTCAATATCATAATTCTTTAGCTATATACCCAACTCCTCTAATGGTTTGGATGTAATCTTCTTTTTCGGACAACATGAGTTTTTTGCGAAGTGCATTGATGTAAACGTCAATCACAGCTGTATTGTATTCGAAATGAATATCCCATACACTTTCAATAATACGTGTTCTTCTACATACCTTACCTTTATTTCGCATAAGGTATTCCAACAATGCAAATTCTTTTTGTGTAAGACTGATTTCCTGATTGCCTTTGTGTACTTGATGTGTTTCTGTATTCAGTGTAATCTCACCCAATACAAAAATAGAGTGTTCTCCCGAATTTGGTCTAAGTTGCACTTTTATTCGTTCCAACAGTTCCTCAAAATGAAAGGGCTTTTTAATGTAATCATTTGCTCCCGATTGCAATCCAAACACTGTTTCATCTAGCGTATCTTTTGAAGTAAGGAATATAATGGGCGTTTTTTGATGTGCTTTCCTGAATTGTCTGGTTATCTCTATTCCACTTATACCTGGCAACATCCAATCCAATAAAAGCAAATCGTATTCACCAGAGAGTGCTAAGTGAAGTCCATTTTTACCATCGATGGCAACATCTACAGCATAAGACTCTTCTTCTAATCCTTGCTTTAAAAAAGCAGCTATACCTTCTTCGTCCTCTACAATCAATATCCTCATAATTCAAATATGGTTTGTGTATCATTAAACAACATTGCAACTAATCAATAGTTATTTTTCGATCCTTATTATTTTTAATCCCAATTAAAGAGCAGTACGCAGTATTCGTTATAAATGGCAAAAATATTTATTTTCTTTATTTGGTAGAGAAAAGCGTGGGTTTCACCACAAACATCACCCACCCAAATAGTGCTGTGTCGCCATCGCCAGGAGCTATTCCTTTCAGTTGTTCCATACTCTCTGTATAGAAAAATGTAGAGAATCCCGCTTTCAATGCTATATTTTTATCTAGTTTGTAACTATAAGTTAGGTCTAACTCCTGTCCCAAGTTTTTATCTACCTTAGTGCCATCTCTCAAATAGCTTTGAGGAAGGTTGAACTGATGAAGCGTAGCTTCTAAAACACCCTTAGTGCCAATGCCAATATTCGCACGTAGCAATAGATCGTTAATACCTGCTCCATGTTTTTCGGGAATGGCAAAATAATCCATATATCCTAGAAATTTATGCCCAGGCCCGTAAAGCGTAGAGAATGTTCCTGTTTCGGTAAGCGCATCGGACGAAGAAAAATCGGTGCCCGAATAATGATCGTAGCCAAGCATAAGGGAATTCTCGGGGTTGAACATATATGTTGCACGTGCCGAGTAAAAGTTGGCATTTATTTTTCGGTTATCTAGGTCAGTTCCGCGTTGTAAATAGCCAGCTGCAGAAAAGAGCCACGGGTCAGTTTCGTATTCAAGATAAGACCCAAAGGTATTGCGATAATAAACCTTCAGCGGGTCGGGTTGCGACGTGACTTTCGGATCGTTCTGAAACCCATCCCTGACACCTACTAGAGAAGCAGTTAAACCATTATTCCACGACTTATTCAAATGGCCATAAACCATATTTTTGTACTGAATGGCTTTCAGAGAGTATTCGCTCAGAAAAGGATTTCCTTCAATATTTCCGTCATTGTTGATAGCATATCCCAAGTGGAAATGAAGAGTTTTGTCATTAGAGGTGAATAACAGGCGTGCTATGTCGTGTGCTTCAGCAAAGGTTCGCCAATCGGCAGAACATAAGAGTCGCTGATCATCATAAATCAATGATTGTCGCCCTGCATTAAGAGCGACGTTATTGCTGAATCTGTACTCAATCCATCCTTCAAAAAGACCCAACCCATTGTTATCAGCTTTCCATTTATCTTCGCCCCAAATACGTGCGTCTTGCAACGATAGATAGGTGGTAAGTTTATCTTTTTGATAAGAAACATTGAGCCGAGTGCGCTGCCCTACCATCGACAAGGATGTAGTATTAGAGGTCGGAATAGTTTTGTAGCCATTGCGATACTCTCCGCGAGTACGCCATTCACCTGATACTGTAAGCTGAGCAAAGATAGCGCTACTAATAAACAACATTAAAGAAATAAAGATTAGCTTTTTCATGATTAGAGTGATTTTGAATATTTCTTATTTAGTAAAAGTACAAAAAATATGGAAGGTAATCTAAATTTTTAAAGTATTAAATTGTGGTTAATAATCTTACCATCTTGCATTTCAATTACTCTGTCTGATGCTTTTGCGAAGTCGTTATCATGGGTAACTGTGATGATTGTTTGATTAAACTCTTTAGATATTTCCTTGAAAATGCTCAATACAATTTCGGAGTTCTTGCTATCTAAATTCCCAGTTGGCTCATCACACATTATTATTTTGGGTTCATTAATCAATGCTCGCGCTATGGCAATACGTTGTTGTTGTCCTCCCGATAGTTTCGATGCTGGTTTTAATGCTTGTTCTTCCAATTCGAGTAATTTGAGTTTGTCATAAGCTCTATGTTCTATCTCTTCACGTGAATATATTCCTAGTTTCAGGGCAGGGATCATAATGTTTTTTAGACAACTAAACTCTGGCAGCAAATAATGAAATTGAAAAACAAATCCAATACTGCTATTTCTTAGTCTTGCCAATTTATCTTGACTTAGTCCTGTAAGGAGTTGCCCATCAAGGAACACTTTTCCCTCATATTCTGTGTCCATTGTCGAAAGTATGTACAGCATGGTCGATTTACCGCAACCCGATTTACCTATAATGCACAAAAACTCCCCTTGTTGCACCTTAAAGGAGATATCATTTAATGCTTTGAATTCTATTGGGCTATAAAAGGATTTTGTTATATTTTCTACTCTAAGTATCGTTTTCATTTTCATTAGTTTCTAAAAATTGAGATAGGGTCAACTTTAGCCGCACTTCTGGCAGGAATATATCCAGCAATAGAAGTAACAACAAGGCCAACAAAAAATCCGATAACCATAATTTTGGGCTCAAACTGAATTGGAAAATACCCTGTATCGCCACCAATATACACCTTACTAAGAACTTTTATCAGAAACGCTCCTAGCATCATCCCGCCAATTGTTCCTAAAATGCCTATAATTAAAGCTTCGCTTATAAATATTCTTACAACACTTTTCCCTGCAAAACCTTGCGCTTTAAGTATGGCAATGTCATGCAGTTTTTGTTTCACTGTCATGTTGATAATATTATAAATGGTGAATGCTGCCACAATCAGAACTATAAACGAAATAGAACCCATCATTACCGCTCTTGTCTTCTTTGTTGCTTGAGCCGATTCATTAGCTATTTGCCAACTCTCGGCATTGTAACCTGACAATTCCTCTAAATCTGAAATGTGTTTTGGCGCATCGTTTGGATCTTTAATTTTTACGTAAATATCAGTCAAATAATCAGGACTCTGTGCCATTAGTTGCTGGGCAATTGATAAATTGATGTATGACTTGGTTCTGTCTACAACCGAATTGCTTGTTTTAAAAAAACCAACGACTTTCATCACTTTTATTATTCCCAAAGGAGAAACAATACTTATATTGTCATTTAGTCTAACATTAAGATTTTCAGCAATTCCAACTCCTAAAATAATTCCGTTGGGAGTACTAAGCAAATCATTCATATCGCCTTCAACCATGGTCGATTTTATATCGAATAACGTGTTTGCTTCAACTATATTTACCCCAGAACTACTACCGTTCAATTGTGAAATGCCGTTATTGTAAAACAGATTGACGTTAAGCCACGGGGCCGCCGTTAGAACATAATCTTTCGATTTCAGTTGTTCTACAATCCTTTCGGGGTTTATTAACTTATCGCTGTTGTTCGTTATTTTGGGATTTACAATCACGGAAGTAAAATGAGCTGTATCGTTTTTCAGGAGTGGCATACTTAATTCATCATCAATGTAAATGCGAACGTGAGGCATGGTTTTAAAAAACGACTCATCGGAGCTTCGGTTAAAACCAACAACTAATGAATTTAAGAAAACGAATGCTGCAATGCCTATGGCAACTGCAAAAGAAGCAACAAAAGTTTGCATTTTCCTTGCCAATACGTGGGTAAAAGCAATTTCGTAATCCACACCGAGATTTATTTTTTTTCTAAATAACTTCATCATGATTTGGATTTATTTTTTTTCTGCCTGTATTACTGAGTTTTCATCAATTCCACTGAGTATTTCTACCCATTCATTAGAAATAAATCCGGTTTCAACTTCAACCGCCCCTTCACTTTTAACTAATACTCTATTTCCAAAATCTAAATATTTACGAGGTATTACAAGTGCATTTTCTTTATTTTCTAAGATAATATTTGCCTGAACTTGTGTGCCTGACATCAGAAAATCTAAACTATCGGTAAATACAGCTTTACAACTGAATGATTGCGTTTGAACATCGAATGATGGATAAACTTCGGTAATCACACCTTTGTAATTTTTAGTTTTATCAGTATTCAGTTGAATTACAACTTGCTGATTTACTCGTACGTTCGAAATACTCGATTCATCAATGCTTAACTTAGCGTAAAGATTTGCAGGACTTCCAATCACAGCAATAACTTCGCCTCGGCGGACATAATCGCCCAATTCTTTAAATTTATTGTAAACCTTACCCCCTATTACCGCCCTGAGTTCATTATTGCCTTGCAACACTTTATTTATGCCACTTTGGGTTTCTTGATTAATAAGTTGTTGTTCGGCTTGTTGTTCTTGCAATTTATAGTTTTCCTGCAATGCCTTATAATTTGCTTTTGATGTTTCAAAAGCAATCAATGTATTTTCATATTCTAATTTTGAAACACTATTGTAATCGTATAATTTCTTGTAACGTTCAACCTGAATTTCGTCTTGTTTCATTTTTTGCTCAGCACTCAACAGGTTTGCTTCTATTTGCTTTAAAGCAGGAGCACTTGAAGATAGATTACTAACTGCTATATCTAAAAGCTGATTGGCGCCCAGTAAGTTAATGTCATAGGTTTTGTTGTCAATTTCAGCAAGCAAATAGTCTGTTTCAACAATGTCTCCTTCTTCAAAGTTTAAGGAAATAAGATACCCATCGCTTTGTGCTGTTAAATTATATTGGTCTTCAGGCACTAAAACACCCGAAGCAAAAACTGTTTCCGTAATATTTCGGTATTCAGGTTTAGTTTCCGTATATTTTTTGCCACACGAATTCAGCAAAGCAAATGCGGTAAAAGCTATGATAAAATATCTATTTGTTTTCATCTTATTGTATTAGTAATTTCAATTTTCGACATTGTAAAGTTTAAATTTGCAAGTGCGCTACTGTAATTCAAGCGGCTTGTAAGCATATCATTAAAAGCAATGATCAACTTGTCAGACGATAGTATTGACATATCAAACTGGTGTAATGCCAAATCATAATTTTGCTCTTTAAGTTCAAATATTTGCTTTGCAGTATTGAGTTGTGAATATGCTTTTTCATAATCCAAAATCAATTGTTTATTTGTTAGCTCATTCTCAAGTTTCGTGTGCTCTGCATTTTGCAGCGAGATAACTTTATTGATTCTTGAGCTTTTTGTAAGTGTAAATCTGTTTATATCAGGGAACGGTAAACTTACTTTTAAACCGACGTACTGAGAGTTCAACCAATTAACATCATTATCAAAAAACTTAGTATTACTATTTTGCTGCCATGCATTAAAAAACACAAGCGAAACAGTGGGGTATTGCATAAATCGATTTGTTTTTAAATCTGCTTCTGCCAGTTCAACTTTCAAAAGCGAAGATTCATATTGCAGCTGATTATCTGCATGCAAACCAAGAATAATATGTTTGTCGTAGTCGGGCTTTTCGTCAATACTGATTGAAATAGTTTCAGGAATATCGCTTAGAATTCTGAGATTGTAATATTGTTGCTTTAAGGACAAGTCTAATTGCTCCAAATTATCCGATAGCGTTAATTTATTGATGTGAGCGTCATTCAAGTCTTGCTGACGGACAATACCTTCGGTATATTTATTTTGCATAATCATCAATAGGGTGTCTGCGGACAACAAGCTTTTCTGAGTAATTTCTATTTGCTCTTGCAAGGAAATGATATTGTGATAGGAAGCCGAAACAGATTCGAAAAGCGTTTTTTTTACAATCAAATTATTTACGTTTGTAAGATCTACATTCACATTGGCACTTGTTAGTTTTGCCCAATTTGCAAGATTGATAATATCGATTTGTGGTGATAAATTCAAATTGCCGATGTATTGCCTACCAGTTGTAACTTCTTTAAATGTTCCTGGTGTTCCACCAAATGCTTCTGCGGGAAGAAACGTAACAGGCAACTCCAAATTGTTAGTCAAATTAAAATTAGTTTGCATTCTGAAATTCACCAATCCAGCTTGCGCCGAAATCTTCTGCCATTTTGCTAAAAGACTTTGCTGTTCCCCTGTTTTGATAAACATACTGTTATTTTCAGCATATTCTAAAAGTATATCCAGGTTATTAAAACTAAGTTTGTCCTGCGCATTTGCAGGTTGTATTAGTAGCAATAATCCTGTTATTAGAAATAGGATTTGTTTCATTTTGTCAAAGGTTTCAATAATAATTTAATTGAGTTGATTAGTTCATCTCCTTTTTGGATTAAATCAAATGAGTAATCCGACATTCTCCATTGTTTCACCAGCATCCTTACGCTTCCGTTAATCATAATTGCTAAATGTTCAGAATTAACGTCGCTTCTTATTTCCTCTTTTTGCTGACCATCTTTTATCATTCCAGCTATCTCAGATATACTTTTCTCCACCTTTGATTTTGTTTTCTCAACCAACTTAATTTCGTTTTGAAACAAATCTTCGGCAAAAACCACAGATGCCAAAGCAGGATTAGCTGTAAAAGCCTGAAAGTGACCTCTGAGTTTCTGCTCAAGATAATCAATCACACTTTCTACATTTGTTGATTCATAAGGTATTGTTTGTGCTGATATGGAATCGAGTATAGCAATTAATATATGCGTTTTACTTTCGAAGTGTCTGTAGATTGCAGATTCTACAAGTCCTATTTTTTTAGATAGGTTTTTAATTGTCATACCTTGTATACCTCTTTCAGCAATAAGCTCTAATGACGCTTTTATTATCTCGTTTTGTCGTTCAGATAAGTCGTTATTCATATTAAATATTTTATCAGTGTGAATACTCGCTCACAAATATAAAACATTTAATTTGATTCAATCTATTGTTTTGAATAAAAACATTGAGTCGGATCTAAAGGCTCTATTATATTGCATATCAATTATTAAAAATGTGTTTCCTTAATGTAAAACCATCTGAGTAGTCAATTAAAAATTACAGAAATTATTATTTCGAAATTTTCAAATAAATCAGTAACTAGAACTCCGAGCAATAATCACCTTAAGTAAACTTGTCTCCACAGTACCAATAACGCAACACGGTCTGTAAATTGTTCAATTTGAGATAATTTATTTATATCATTTTGTAAATGGTAAATACATTATTTAAAGTGTAATCGCTTTGGAATAATAAGTAAGAATCACAAATGTAATAGTAAAATTAAACAGTAATTTTATTAGACAAATTCTGAAAATAGACAGACACCACCTATTTATAGACGAAATTGCGAAGGTGCTCCATCAATGGCCTAAATTCATCTATTAAAACAGGTATATATCTGATTATTAAGGCTTTTAATGTGTGATAGTGTTTGCAAGGAATTAAACTATTCACTACATTTGAGTTTAATAAAGTAATACAAACCTTTTAAATTATTGAATTATGAAAAAGTATTTATTTTTAGTAGCAACACTTTTCCTTACAATAAGTATATCAATTTCGGCACAGAACTATAACAACAGGAGAGTTGCTAACAACAGACGTAGTGAGCAGATAGTTAGAATGACTCCACAAGAAAGAGTTGACCTAATGACAAAAGAACTTGATTTGACAGATAAAGAAGCTTCTGAGGTTCTATCACTGTGTAAAAAACAAGAAGTAGAACGCATTGAACAAGTCACAGTAAACAGAAATCAACGTGGCATGGGACCAGAAAAGAGAGATACTCGTCGTGAAGAGTTTCGTGCATTGAGAGACCAACAGATGAAGCAAAACTATGAAGAGTTAGCAAAAATAATTGGAAAAGAGAGAGCTGATAAATGGAACGAATTGCGCCAAGACGTAAGGGATGGCAATCGAGCAGGAAGAATGGATGGTGGTCGTGGCTATTATCACAACAATCAACGAAACATTGACAACGGAAAATTCTATGATAACAGACGTAGCGATTATATGATGAGAATGACTCCACAAGAGAAAGTTACTCTAATGACTGAAGAGCTTGACCTAACTCCTGAACAAGCGGCACAAGTATTAGCTTTAACTGAAAAACAAGAAGCAGAACGCATTGAACAAGTTACAGAGCAAAGGAGTAAACGCGGCATGGGGCCAGAAAATAGAGATGCTCGTCGAGAAGAATTCCGTGCGGCGAGAGATAAACAGATGAAGGAACATCAAGAAGAGTTAGCAAAAATAATTGGTAAAGGGAAGGCTGACAAATGGAACGAATTGCGCCAAGACGTAAGGGATGACAACCGATCAGGAAGAAGAAATCCTCAGTACCGCAACAGAAGATAACTTTTCATAGTATCTACAGAGAAACCTAAATATTAACAACCAGAGCTTGAGCAAGTATTTTCAAAATAAAGAAAACTTATAATTTACTTTTGTATCTTTATTTTTAAACTCAAAAAAATATATCACCACATCAGAACCAACTTTGATTTAGTTCAAATAGGGATGTGGAATTTTCAACCTCGTAAAATCAAAATCATGCAAATTTTAGAAGAGATAAAAATCAGCGATAACGGATTTGTTTTCAATGCGCACACAGGCGAGTCGTTTAGTCTGAACCCAATGGGATTAGAAATAATTAAGATGATTGCTGCCAACTTTGACTTTGATGAACTCAAAAAAACAATCCTCGAAAAATACGATGTTGACGACCTAACTTTTGAGAAAGATTTTTATGAATTCAGTACCATGCTGAAACATCACCAATTAACGCAACAAGGTAATCCGTTGGATTTTGTTTAGGTGTATTTACAATTAAAGGCCAAATACTGCTTTATTCTTGTTTTTGCAACAATCATTTACTCAATGTAATTTCCTTGTTATCAAAAAACTCGAAATCTCTCGATAAATCGGGGCAGGCTTTATCTTTGCCCTTTACTTTTCAAAAAATCAAAAACATAGTAGTTTCTTACAATCATAGAGTAAACCAATTATGGCAAAACAGAAAATAACACTAGCAGTTACAGGCCTAAACAACACTGACAACCCAGGTCCTGGAGTTCCAGTTATCCGTAGTGCAAAAGATTCGGAGGAGTTTGACGTACGAGTGATTGGCTTGGTTTACGAAAATCTAGAGCCAGGAATTTACATGGAGGGTTTGTGTGACCGCATTTTTCAAGTTCCCTATCCATCGTCGGGGTCTGAAGCGTTGATTGAACGAGTTGAACAAATTCACCAACAAGAAAAAATAGATGTGCTAATACCTAATTTCGATGCCGAACTTTTTTCGTTTATGAAATATGAAAAAAGACTCGCCGAAAAAGGAATTCGAACATTTTTGCCCACCTTGAAGCAGTTTCAAGAACGTGAAAAAGACAAGTTGCCAGAATATGGAAAAAAGTATGGTGTAAAAGTTCCAGACAGTCTAAATTTAGGTAGCATCACCCAATTGAGTGAAGTAGAAGAGAAGTTCGATTATCCAGTTATGGTAAAGGGGCAGTTCTATGATGCTTACAAATGCTTTAATATTGAGCAGGCAACATATGCTTTTCATAAAGTAGCTTCGCAATGGGGTTTACCCGTTATTGTTCAGGAGTTTGTGAGTGGCACCGAGGTGAATGTGGTTGCGTTAGGCGACGGAAATGGAAATACTATTGCAGCAGTGCCTATGCGCAAACAGTATATCACCGACAAAGGAAAAGCTTGGGGTGGCATTACACTAGCTGACGAAAAAATGGTGGAACTCACCCGTATGCTCATACAAAAAGCAAAATGGAAGGGAGGAATGGAGCTTGAGCTAATAAAAACAAGTTCTAGCGATTATTATCTAGTGGAAATCAATCCTCGTATTCCAGCTTGGGTCTATTTGGCTGTTGGTGCAGGTCAAAATATTCCTGAAGCCTTGATAAAGCTTGCTTTAGGAATGGAAGTAAAGCCCATGGAGGAGTACAAAGTTGGAAAAATGTTTGTCCGATATTCTTACGACATGATTGTTGACTTAGAACGATTTGCAGCAATCTCAATAAACAAAGAAATTTAGAATCTATGAAAAAGTTGAACTACGAAAAACCGATAATCAGCAAAATTACAGCTGGTGTTCCCAATAAATTTGGGTTGTCATCAAAACAAAGAATTATTACGGGAATAGACTCAGTATCCGTGACACAGTTAGCTGAAGAGTTTGGCTCGCCTGTTTTTGTGTTTTCCGAAAAGACAATACGTGATACGTATAACGAAGCAAAACAGATTTTTGAAACGCACTACCCGAAAGTGCAATTTGCCTGGTCGTACAAAACCAACTACCTTGATGCAATTTGCAGTATCTATCACGATGAAGGTTCATGGGCCGAAGTGGTTTCGGGATTTGAATTTGAGAAAGCCCTTTCGCTGGGCGTGAACGGGAGCAACATTCTTTATAATGGCCCAGAAAAATCGGAGAAAGATTTAAAAATGGCCATCAACCACAATGCTTGTATACATATTGACCACTTCGATGAATTGTACTTGCTGATTAAAGTCACGCAAGAAATGAATAAAAAGGCACGGGTAGCCATTCGTGTAAACCTCGATGCAGGTATCTATCCAATGTGGGATCGCTTTGGTTTTAACTATGAAAATGGTGAAGCCTGGAATGCCATCAACCGCATAATGCTAGCCGACAACCTAGAGCTAACCGGACTGCATACGCATATAGGTACTTATATTATGAGCTCATCGGCATACGGAATTGCAGCCGCAAAACTCTCAAACTTAATGGTTGCCATACATCGCAAATTCAACCATTGGCTTAAATACATTGATTTGGGTGGAGGTTTTGCATCAAAAAACACCTTGAAAGGAGCTTACATGCCTGGCTCAGAAACTTGCCCAACCTTCGATGATTATGCCAAAGCTATTTCAAATGCTATTATATCTTCTGAAATACCGCACGAAAATCTACCCTTTTTATTTTTAGAAACAGGACGTGCACTTATAGACGATGCCGGATATTTAATCACATCGGTGCTGGCCAACAAACGCTCTACTACAGGCCGAAGAACTATTGTAATTGATGCTGGAGTAAATCTGTTGTTTACCTCATTTTGGTATAACTTAGGAGTATTTCCCAGTCGGGAAGTTTCAGACATGATGGAGGACACCACTATCTACGGTCCGCTCTGCATGAATATAGATGTGGTGCGCGAGGCCATAAACTTTCCGCAGGTTAAAACGGGCGATCGATTGGTAATTGTGCGTGTGGGTGCCTATAATGTTACGCAATGGATGCAGTTTATTACCTATCGTCCAAATGTGGTGTTAATTGACTTGGAAGGAAAAGCACACATCATAAAAAAGAAAGAAAACTTAGAAACATTGAAGGAGAACGAATTTAATCCAAAGGGATAAGATCCTAACTCAATGACTGAAAATATCCTAAAAGCGAAAAGTATTTTGAATGTTGTATTGAACAGCTATTCACAGGTGTTTTTCTCCAAATCGAAACTATTGGCTGCTTTTTTAGTAGTCATTAGTTTCTTTGATTATGGCGCCGGTTTAGGCGGAATAATTGCTGTTGCAATTGCAAATATACTTGCGTGGACTTTGGGCTACAACAAAAACTTTTTACAGTCGGGTCTGTATGGCTTTAATGCGCTTTTAGTGGGTTTAGGCACAGGCTTTTTTTACCAACCATCCATTGAGTTGTATTTTTTGATTGCTATTGCGGCAGTATTATGTTTTTTCCTTACCATAGTTTTTCAGGGTGTTCTAGGTAAATACGGGTTGCCTTTTTTAAGCATACCTTTTTTAATTACCATATGGACTATATCACTTTCTGGTAACAGTTTAACCGTATTAAATATCAGTGAACGAAGCATTTTTATTTACAACGAGCTGTATGCAATAGGAGGATTGAAATCTGTCAGTTTTTATAATTTGCTAGAGAAATCTATCAGCTCTCCGTTTGTCAAAACTTATTTTCACTCATTGGCCGCTATCTTTTTTCAGCATCACCTGTTAGCTGGAATTATTATTGCCCTAGGCTTACTCATCTATTCACGTATCACCTTTATACTCTCTATTTTAGGTTATTCAGTGGCGTTTCTGTTTTATAAGTTTGTGGGAATTGAGTTCAATACGCTCAACTACACTTTCATTGGCTTCAACTATATTTTAACTGCTATTGCGCTGGGTGGCTACTATTTGCTCCCCAACCGTGTAAGTTACGGATGGATAATTTTGCTGTTGCCCGCAGTAGTTTTAATTGCCATTGGCACACAACAAATATTCTTGCTTTTTAGAATAGCACCTTATTCATTTCCCTTTAATATGGTTGTTTTAATGTTTCTATATGCATTGAAGCTGCGTGAAAAGCGTCCAAAATACCTCCTCGAAACACCCGTTCAATTGGGCAAACCCGAGCAAAATTTATATCTCCACTCAGGCAATATAAAACGCTTTCCTTCTGCCTTTCCCATCTCGGCTTCGTTGCCGTTCTATGGCGAGTGGAAAGTGAGTCAAGCACACAACGGAGAGCATACACACCAAGGAGCTTGGAAGAATGCATTGGATTTTATTATTGTTGATGCAAATGACACACAGTTTAAAAACAGTGGCGACTTTGCAGAAAATTATTTTTGTTTTGGCAAAGCTATTCTTGCACCGTTTGATGGAATGGTAATTGAAGCGATTAATAATATTCACGACAATAAAATTGGCGATATAAATACCCGTGAAAACTGGGGAAATACTGTAATTATTAAATACAACGATTTTTTGTACGCTAAACTCAGCCACCTTAAATATCACTCGATAGATGTGAAAAAGGGTGACCAAGTTAAGCAGGGACAAGTTGTTGGTCGATGCGGAAATTCTGGCCGCTCGCCGTATCCGCATTTGCATTTTCAGTTTCAGGCAACACCCTACATTGGCTCGTCAACTATTGACTATCCGTTTAGTAACTTCCTATTAAAAGAGAAAAACAGATATCAATTAAAAACATTTGAAAACCCTTTGAAAGATGCACTAATTGCCAATCCTATAAAGAACCAAATTCTTCAGAAAGCTTTGCATTTTATTCCTGGACAGCAAATAATAGGGTTTGTTGAGATAGAATCGGAAAATAAAAAATGGAAAAAAATTGCTGGCAAGTTTGCATGGGTTGTGGAGACAGACATATACAACACTACCTACATCAGAAGTAAAGCCGACAATGGCAAAGCATATTTGTACAACAATGGCAATTTACATTATTTCACCAACTACAACGGGCAAAAAAACACAGCTTTGTATTGGTTTTTTACTACACTTTACAAAGTGCCATTGGGCTTTTTACCCAACAGTGAAATCTCTGACTCCATCCCGTTGAACCTGATGTTTAACGGCATTCTAAAATATCTTCAAGATTTTATTGCCCCTATTTTTCTTTTTCTAAAAGTAGATTATGAATTGACCCTTAAGGAAACGAGCGATATTCTATCATCAGGCGATGTGACAATGAATGTACTAATTACAAAACGAATAGGGAGGCGGAAAGCAAAAAAATACCACTGCAAAGTAATAGTAAATGACCAAAAAGCTATTGAAATATCTATATTTACGAACAACGCAAAAATTAAAATACAATGTATAAACGAATTGGAATAATTGTTTTTTTGTTTCTTTCTTTGCTGAATGTTTCAGCACAAAAGAAGTTGAACTTTATTGAAGTTGACACAATATCGTACCAGCTCTTTCAGCAACAAAAATGGCAAGAGTTGATTGATTATTCAGTCCTATCAAGAAAACAAGGCATCGACTTCTTCTTCTTGCAGGCGCGTACCGGAATTGCATTCTTCAATCTCGGTAAATATCGCACTGCATCCGAATGGTTTCTGAAAGCATACAAAATGGATAGTCAATATGACTGGCTACAAGAGTATGTTTATTACAGTTTGGTCTATTCGGGCAGAAAAGCCGAAGCGATGAAACTGGCTAATAATTTTTCGTCCGACATGAAAAGTGAAATAGGATTTAAAAAAAGCAAAATATTGCGTGTGGCGTTAGAAGGTGGTTATAGCTTCAATCCGGATTTCGATCAATTAATCGCACTCGATTTAGGGGGGAAAGTCAATGTTAACGATGATTACGGTGAAGCTTTTTTTCTAGAATATTATCATTTTGAATCTTTTGACTTGAGCCACCAGATAGTGCCGGGTTTCTCACTGAATCACAACTTAACGTATTTGCAAAGCACCCTTGAACAAACAGTGGATTGGGGGACAAAAACCACGTTTCCAGCCAAAACCAATCAGTTTCAGTATTTTATTAACCCCCATTTTATATTGGGCCAAAAAATTCACTTGTCTCCGGCATTAAGTGTTCTGTGGGGTAATACGTCGTATCTTGCAGGCACGTTAGATAATAATTCAAATCGAGTTTTTACGGAAGTGGACAATAATTTTTCCGATTATATTTTCTCCGCTTCTGTCTGGTCTCATTTTGGAAATTTATCCCCTGGTGCAGAAGTGAACTTTGCTAACATTTACGACGAATCATTTACACAGCTTTCAGCGTGGGTAACATTTTACCCTTTATCGAACGCCAACTTTTACATTACGCCGAGAGTCTATTTTAAATCCGATTCTAAAAACAGTTTAAGTTACAACACGTTTGGAATTTCGGCGGGTGCACAACTAGGAAAAGTTCATTTAAACGGACAATACTTGATAGGAGACATGGAGAGTTTTATAGAAGCAGCGGGTTATGTCGTTTCCAATATCCCTGGAAAATCAGATCATAAGTTTACGGGTAGCATTTATGTTCCGATTAACAAAAACGGACAATTAATTTTTCGTTACATCAATCAAAATGTAGAGGAAAAATACCGTGTTTATGAGTCGGGAATTGAAAGCAATTCAATAAATTATAAATTCACAAAACATACTTTTACAGGAGGAATATCATGGAGTTTTTAAAATTAAAGATAGCAATAATACTTTTATCTACAGTAATAGTTTCTGTAGATGCGCAAGTCAATCAACAAGTGCTAGAAACCACCTTCTCAAAAAGTTACGAGTTGGAGAGAAAGGGAGATTTTAAGGCGGCAATGGAGGAACTTAAAAAAGTTAATCATAACGCTTCGTATGAAATAAACCTGCGCTTGGGCTGGCTCAATTATAATGCAGGACTGTTTGACGAGGCTGTGATTTTTTACACTACAGCTCAAAAACTTAAACCCTACTCCGAAGAAGCTCGCTTTGGATTAATACTGCCACTTTCGGCTATAGGAAAGTGGAACGAGGTAATTAATTTATACAATAAAATTCTAGAGATAAATCCTAATAACACGGTTGCTTTATATCGTCTTGGGCTTGTCTACTACGGACGAAAAGAATATAACAAAGCGCATACTTTGTTTAAAAAAGTGGTAGAGCTTTATCCTTTTGCTTACGACGGTCTGTTGATGTTGGGGTGGACTTCCTATTTCCAAGGAAATTATAACGAAGCAAAAGTGTTGTTCAACAAGGTGAAACTGTTCAACCCCACTGATGCCTCAGCAAACGAAGGATTGGGATTGATGGACTAGGGGAAATTTCTTTAGATTTGTAAAAGCCATCTTCATTTCGAATACAAAGTAATAGTTTTTGAGTTAGACCTTCCCTATGTTCGTTGGTTGTTTTTTCACAATGCAATACAAAATTCGTAACTCAAAAGTTTAGACCTCACGTATATCATTTATAGGTATAGGCGCTTAGACCGCCCAATAAATTTAAAAGTGCTAACTTTGTGGCATGAGAAAAAAAGGCCAGAACAGGAAAACAAAGCATCAACAATTGCGGATATATACCAATTAGGTAATAGTTAAGAGAGACAAAGGGTATAAGGGCAATATGCCTGCATAACATTTTGTATAAGTAATGGTAGGCAAAGTACTATACATCAAGTTTGCAATTCGTACCAACTATGCCCAATATACAAGAAATCCCTATTTCATGATCAAGGTATCAGCATATATAGTATCACACCATATGCTAGGTGTTCTCCAGTTTCACTTTTTATCATATTGAAATAACCGTTGCATGAAAGCACTTACTCATTCGATTTTAGATACTATCAACTTCACTGCTCCAACTACTATTTAATCTTTTTAAAAACATCAATACTGGGCATAAGAGTCTAAATTATTTTCATTGTTTTTAACAAACACGTGTCCATTTATTCAAATAGAATTTGGAAATAAGAATACACGGACACCTGTTATTCTTATTTCCACCAAAAACAGACTAAAATGAAGAGCATCTATTGAAATGATGGTTTATATAAGCGTAAACAGAGAACGAGGTTGTTGATAAATGAAAATATAACCACAACAGTGTTTACGTTGTTTAAAAAAATGAGACTCTAAAATAGTAAACACTTCAATTTATGAATATAAACAAATGAAAACAGAGCAACACGCTTCATGTTATTTTTAAAAACAAATGGAAATAAGAATAACACGTTACGTGTTATTTTAAAAAACGCATCGAAAAACTGGATTTTAAACAGTAAATAATTGAACTCTTACAAAACAAACACTCTGTCAAATCACCGCTATCTACTAACACACCAACTACTTACACCATCAACCAACAATTGCAACGATATAGAGAGTTGCTTTTTAACAAGCAATGTGTTTGCACCTTTTGAAGAAGATAAACTGGTCAGAGTATAATTTAAACAAGTAAGAAAGTGATAAATCTGACAAAACCAACTTGCATATTAAATTAACACAAGCGTTAAGTTATATTTATTACATAGAGTTGTATTTCTATCTATAAAATCACAGAATCAACAGCAACACAGAATTTACAATATCTAGAAAATAAGATTATTTTTACACAAAAAGGAGCAGTCCGATCTACTTTTTTTGATTTGAACTTGGAGTGACTATGTTATAATTATGACTGCAAAATTAAAAATGCAAACAGTTAGGGACAACGTCCATCAAGCAGTGTCATAAAACGTGTATCAAAAAGTAGCGTAAAATTTGTACCGTAAAATCAGCGTTTGAGCATATAAATTATGTGCAAAATAATGTGTCAGAAAACGTTAGATTTATGAAAGAACTTATAACCAATCTATTTCTCAATCTCAATTCTGACATATTCTTTGGAATATGAATCGTTTTCAATTAGTTTTCTTAGCACCATCTCAAAGTTTCTGAGTTCTCTATCTTCCAATAATTGCTGTTCATTAGTCTTTCCAATATGTCCAACCCTTAAGTACATTTCAATAGCTTTATCAATTCCATTTAGAGTAGTTGGCATATCACTTAAAATCAAACTATCATTCTCAGTATTAACTGAAACAAAAAGAGGGTATTTCCTGTGTGGAGTTTCAATTTGAAGTTCTTTAAATAAGTTTTTCTTATAGTATATTTTAGCTTTCTTTTTTAAATCAGAGTCTAAATCTTTTGGTATAATAATATGTAGTCTAGCTTTTTTGAATTTTACACCTTCTACTTCTATTTCTATTTCTGAAGCTAAATACTCTCCAACTAGTTCTACGAAATTATAATAATACCCAATAGCCAAAACTGTTGATGGAAGCATGCCTAAGAGTCCAAGATTTACTTTTTCTTGTATTTCAAGCTTTAATTTCTTCAAGCTTTTAGTTAGAGATTCATTTAGATTATCTGAGTCAAAATCAGCTAGTGATATACCCAGTAAATCTGTGGGAAGCTTTATATTTACATCTTTAATTACGTATGCTTTATCTCTACCAAGTCTTCCTAAAAAAAGACCATATTCAAAAATAACATTATCTCTAGCTGTAGTTGTAGAAACTCCTCTGCTTTTTATGATATCATCTTTGGTGAAGATCATGAATCCAAAGTCAAATAAACTTGCTTCTTTCATCAATGTTTCTAGAAAATTATCATTATATTTAAATATATCATCCGTCCACAAAAAGCACTCATATTCAGTTTCAAAGTATTCTTTAACAATATTAGCAATACTAATTCCTTCTTTTGATGATCCTATAAAAACTCTTGGTTTCATGATATTAGTTTTAGATTAATTAAGTCGTTAATTATTTTCAATAATTCTGAGTTGAGTTTTTGAAATTCGGTTAATCTATTAGGTTTTCCTCTGAATATATACTCTCGTCCGTCAACAGAAACAATCTGATTTGCATACGTTGAGTCTGAGCTTATCTTTTTGAATTATAAGTACAAAACAATTACAAGCTGTAAATATGTTGCATCATCATACTCTGTCGTTGGGATGTTGTAACATATTGCATTTATCTCAAAACTATTGAGTTTAACATCTTGATTGGAATCAGCTTTTAATGTCTTGAGAAAACGAATCATTTTTTTTATTCGTCCATGTGTAGATGATCCTCTTTCATTTATTCGCTTAATACTCAGAAATGGAAAGTCAGTTGATTCTTTTAAATGATTGTCTTTATTGTAAATTTGCACTCCTCTAAAGTCTCCTTTATCACTAATTATAGATTGCACATCATCATACCAGCTCGATGTAACTATGTCAACATCTCTATGCAAGTCTTGATTGGTTATCATTATTGCTTTGGGATTTGATATATCACAAATATCATACGTGTTCTGTAAAACCCTTTCATTTGTCAATCTCATTGATCTAAGATCATCTAGAGAATCTCCCTTATAAGAATCTAATGTCTTCTCATACTGCAATTTGTCAATTTGAGTTTGATAGAAGCGTTGTTTTTCAGTTATTGAATCCAATATCTTATTTACCCCAGAACTATCCCAACTGTAAAACTTATCACAAATAGTCAAAAGATCAATATCACTATAGCCTTTGATATGTGTTTTAGTCATCACTGATCCTTGGTATTTATAAGTAGCCCATGTTTGCTCTCTTTGAAGATGTATTTTTACTCTTTCTCCAGCTTGTAATGTCTTTTGTGTGTATTTTTCATCAACTTCATTCATTGCAAGTTTAATATATTTTTGAACATCATATTTATCACCAATAGAATCACTGAAAAATTTTCGCTCAATAAGTGCATCTCTTTCAGGATTTTGTCTCCATTGAGCACTTGTTACTAATGTACTATATTCATTCATTATTTTTAATTTATATATTGAATAATGTTGTTTATTTTTCTAAGGTATCATTTGTTTACAGTATGATTTCTTTTAGCTTTCGTGCAAACTCTAATCTTAAATAATCACTTTGTGAAGAAAATATCATACCAATATTTCTTTCTCTTACTAATGTCGTAGATGGTAATTGATCTTTATATTTAGCTTCAATGCTTTTTATGTATTCAAGTAATTGTCTTCCTCTATTGTTTAAACGTGCATAAAAACTCGGTTGCAATTCTCGTTCTTTCCAGTCAATCAAAAAATCAGAATAATCTATGTGTACAAGGTTTTGACTCATTATGAACTTAGTAAAGTTATGGAGAAACTCATGCTCATAACACCCAATTCCTAAACCTAACTCAGATCTGTTATTGAAATTTGCAATGTGAATAACTAAATCCATGCCAAAGTAAATGTGTCGACATAAGTTTGTTAGTCCTAGTGTAAAAAGATCGAGATAACTTATATCAAATGTTGGATTGGAAGAATTTGAGCTTATCATAATATCAAAAACTTTATCTATTGTATGATATGGAATACCAAAGTCTCCGGTAGTTTCAAAAATAAGATGAACATTTGAACTATTTAGATAAATATTTTTATTAAGTATGATATTATTGTTTTTCTTGTTAGGAATATTTAGCTGATATCGAACATCTGTAAAATATACTCGTTCATCTTTAGGGTAATTGACAAATAAAATTACAGGTAATGGAAAGTTAGCCCAATAGTTAGCATGTTTTTTTTGAGGGTAAAATATATAATGGTCTTCTTTGGCGGTCAAATAGGAATTTCCTGATTTGATTTGTACTGCTACAATCTTTCCTGTTATCTGGCCTTTTTCATTTGCTTTTTCAATTTGTCCATCAATCCCTACATCACCATTCGATGTTTCACGAAAAAAATAGCCATGCTTATTTAATTCCATGGCTACTTTAAGAACCCCTTCTCTTTCTTTGTAATAATTTTCAGTTACAATTGGTGTATTCATAAATATATTAATGTGTGTATTATAGAAATTTCAGTAAATAAGCTTAATAACTAGACTTTGAACTTAAATTGTGAAAGTGCTTATGATTTACATCCCCCTTATCAACTCCTTCGCTTTCTCCAATGTATAAGCCCCATTAATTTCTTTCTTGTCAAACACCATAAAGTAGGCAAAATCATGTCCTGCCAGTCTTTCCCATTCATTACCTAATCGGCATTTTGCTTCGCTGTCTGAGCCATCTAAATGGTCTCCTTTAGACTCTACTAAAATGGTTTTACCTGATATAGTTTGAAAGATGAAATCAGGATAATGATTGTCTTTAAAACCGTTTATAAAAAAGCCTTTACCTCGTTCCAAATTCTTATGCCAGAAAGCAATGTTTGAAGAAGTTCCTATTTCCATAGCCACACGTTCTTCAAAGTTATTCATCACTCTTTCTCTTTCATATAGAGAGTTACCGATTGAAGAACTTACTTGCCCTGGTACAATTGCTTCACTTAACTTCCAGTTCTCTTTAGTGGTAATACGCTTTGATTTTATTAAATCCATAAACCGGTCTTCTGCATATAGATCAGTTAAACCACGAATTTTGTTTTTCAATCTGGTTGTAAAACTCTCTTTTCTCACTAATATTTCACGCAGTTGTTCCGTGTTCATACTATTTAAAATCCTTCCAATGTACATTTTTATCTCTTGGTCAGGTATGGGATACATTTTACCAATAATTTGCATAATCTGATGCGTGATATCAGTTATTTGATTGGCTTTTGGTTTGGCTAAAATGTATTCTTGAATTGGATCTTTTACTAAGCTGTCCTCTATTTTCGTAAAGGTAGGGCTAAAGTCATTTTTGCTCGATTCCTCCAAATCAACCTTATATAAATCAGAAGAGGTTTGGTCAAAGTCTATCTTAATATCCTCATTAGACAGTTTGAAGTCTTTTAACAAAGAGTCTCTGTTGAGCAACTCTTCGTCTGTTTCAAAAATATCACTTGCAGTTACTTTAATATAGAATTGAGGAAACTCAATTTTGTCAACAAACTTCTTATTGACTTCTTTCACTTTATAGCGTTTCACTTTATCCCCCATTTCTTGAAATATGTTTTCATCAACAGGTTGTTTCTCCTGTCTTTTTATTTGTTCTTCTAGTTTTCGACTCTCTTCTTCTGCAATTGCTTCAATTTCTTCAATTACTGATGGCGTTTCGGGTTCTTCATCACTTGCATGAGGGTCAAAGGTGACTCTTGCAGTATCAATTTTCTCTTCAGGTTCTTCTACTGTTTGTTCAGGAAATAAGAAACTCTCAACCGGATTAACAGCAACAGCTTCCTTTTCATCTTCTGTCATTTTATCCAACTTGCGATAATCATTTTCGCTAAATCCTGACTCTTGCAATCCTTTTACAATACTCTGCAATGTCTCGTTGAACTTAGCAGAGGCTGTCAATACATACGAAAGGTTTAACTGATAGGCAGCGTGACGTTGCACATAAGGCTGTCTCAACACACGCCCAAGAATCTGCTCAACATCTACAGCACTCGATTTATCCGCCAATGATGCTAAGATATATGCAAAAGGACAATCCCAACCTTCTTTCAGAGCGTTGATAGTGATAATATACCTCACTTCGCACTCCTTGCTCATCAAGTCAACTCCTTTCAACTCGTCAATATTGGCTGTCTTTATTTTGATTTGCTCTTCAGGAATATTGAGGCTCAACAACTGCTCTTTTAGTTTCTCGAAAGTTGTGTTGTCATCTTTGGTTTTGGGTTGTGCCTGAAACAACACTATTGGTCGAATATACTTTCCTCCATCTAGCTCTTCTTTTTTTGCCAGCACCTCCAATTTACGTTGCAAATGCAAAGCATTGTTGATTACTTCTGTCTTGTCATGATTGTTATAGACAATTACAGGGAGCTTCACCATGTGGTCTTTTTTTAGCTCAATGGCTGGCACCAAGCTCACAATATTGCTGTTTTCTTTTGGAGTGGCAGTTAAATCAAGAATGAACGAAGGATTGAGATTTTTCAACATATCCACACTCAAATCACTTTCAGCATTGTGGCTTTCGTCCACAACCAATACAGGATTCAAATACCGTAATATGTTTATTAAGGCAGTATCATCCACACCTTCCAGTATGTGCTCATCATCTTTAAACTGCGAGATGAAAGGTTCAAGCTGTCCGTTCTCCTGATATACCTTTCTATCATCTTTGTTCCTTGCACGCAGACTCGCAAAACTCATCACAACAATACTCAACTGATCTTTTACCACAGTTGGGTTAAAGTTGGACCCTTGCAATAAATCTTCTTTTTGATAAATCTCTACTCTATGATTAAAAAGAGCATTTAACTTTTGACGATAGGGATGTTCAGGATTCGAAAGTGCACTGACAGTCTGTTGCAATAAATTGCTCCATGGCACTAACCATATTACAACTTTGGGTTTATTGGAATCATAAGCCGAGAAGATAGAGTGTAAAGCATTTACGGCAATAAATGTTTTACCGCCCGCAGTTGGTACTTTCACACAAACATGAGCAGCATTGGGTATATTATTCTTATAAGGTTGCATTCCTGTCCCATCCAACGGATTATAAGGTCCAATTTTGTCTTCCCAATATTTATTGAAGGCATTGGCTAAGTGCTTCTCTCTTTGAACGTAGGTCAAATACTCTTCAATATTTTCGATTACCTTTTGTTGGTAGCTTTTTAATTCCATAGCCTATTTTTTCAGTTTCTTGATTTGTTTGTCAAAATCAGAAATAATCTTTTGTGTCTTGTTAAATTGGTCGTATTCAATAGCTGCTTTTGAAACTGCTTGTTTATGCGATTTGCCTCCCTTACCATCTAAAACTTTAAATTCATTGAAATTGAGAAACTTATCAACACTCTCTGCAAGTCCTTTCATAGTAAACGTGTTTTCACGTTCTATTAGATTTTCTATATAATCAAAATACCCGGTTACAGTTCGCTCTAAACGTTTTATCTCTTTTTCCTCTAAATAATTTTTAGCAACAGAAGTATCTGATTTTATAATACGACCCTCTGGAGCGTTTTTCCAAGTGGTTAAACCCATGTTATCTTTTTTTGAGTCTGCTGTTTTATAGATTATTTCGGCTGCTGTTTGACCGGTGATGGCATAATGAAACTTATTCTGAACCATCGCATAAAAGCTTTTGGTGATATCAGATTGTGGGTCATAATCAATACTGCATTCCGCAAATATGTCTGTGATTTGCTGATATATTCTGCGTTCGTTTGCCCTTATTGAACGAACACGCTCTAATAATTCTCTAAAATAGTCTTTCCCAAAAACTGCTTCACCTTGTTTTAGGCGATTGTCATCCAACACAAAACCTTTGATGATGTATTCTTTCAATGTCTTGGTTGCCCATATTCTAAACTGGGTAGCTTTTGAGGAGTTAACACGATATCCTACTGAGATAATAGCATCAAGATTGTAAAACTTTTGATATCTACTTACTTCTCTTTTACCTTCCAATTGAACTTGTAAGAATTCTTTACAAGTTGCATCTTCATCTAACTCTCCACTCTCAAAAATATTTTTTAGATGTGTGGTAATATTTTGTGGCGTGGTGTCGAATAACAAACCCATTGCTTTTTGAGTTAACCATACCGTTTCATCTTGCAAGAACACCTCTACTCTTACTTCACCACTAGGTGCAGTATATAGTAGAAAGTTCTTTTGTTGTTGGTTCATAATTTTAAAATCTTGTTATATCCCGTGGTATTTTCTTGAAGATAATATTCTTCTTTGCCATAAACTCTTTAGGTAAAAGACAATTATCTGCATATATGATATACTGCTCACCTTTTGTTTGCACCAGCTCCAACGAGTCATAATCCAATGTTGTCAATCTGTCTTTCTCATATAAGAAGTAGTAAACTGATTCATCTTTTTTGCCTAAAAAGTGTTTTTCAGCATTGGGTTCTATGTAAGATGTTCTTGTTTCGGAAAACCAGATATATTCTTTTATCTTTTCCAATGCTACTTTCTCATTCAAGTTTTGATCTTTGTCAAATAGGGGTAATCCCAATTCATAATAATCGAATGAACCGCCTGTACCTTCAACTATATCTTTGTTTGTTCCATAACCTTTAGAAGCTCTCTTTACTCTTTCAGCAGTAATATCATTGGCATAATCTTCCATTTCAAGCAAAATAAATTTTCGATTACCACCATCTTTTTTATTAAGATTTAAAACAGCATGAGCAGTTGTTCCAGAACCTGCAAAGGAGTCCAAAACAATATCTTTCCTATTTTTATTCGTTCCAATATTTAATATCTGCCTTATTAACATTTCAGGTTTAGGAAATTCAAAAACAGATTTTCCTAAAATATTTCTCAATTCTCTAGTGCCAGTTATAGAATGAAAGTTTTTATTATCCCAAGTGGTTTTCGCTGTTTGAGTTAATCTTCTTTCTTTTTGGAAGATTCTAATTTCCCTATCAGCACCTAATCTTGCAACTAGATCATTTTTTTGCTTCATAGATTTTTCTCTTCCCCATCTCCATACACTTTCTAGACCATCAACAGTACTTGCAAAAACTTCAAGCCAACCTTTTTTTGGCTCTATACTTACTTCAAATAAATCATTGCTATCTGGATTTTCAGAATTAACGTAAAAAGGATAACGAAGATTTGGGCGATTAGTTGAATTGAAAGATTTCACATTTCTGTTTCTTAAACCTTTTAAATTGAAACCGCCATTATTGTCAAAATATTTATACTCTGCTCCTTCAGTTTGAATTTCATTTAATTGCAATTCAGATTTATTCTTACTGAAAACTAAAATATATTCATGTGTTTTTGCAAAAAAACCATATCGCCTACCTTCTGGTTTGACTATTACAGTTAAAGTAGCAACGTAATTAGATAAACCAAATATTTCAGAGCATAAATGTTGTAAGTGCATAATCTCATTTTCATCAATACTGATAAAAATAGCACCATCGTTAGCCAATAGTTTATGCAGAAGCTTCAACCGAGGATACATCATACACAACCACTTGTCGTGACGAGTCAGATCTTCACTTTCTTTACCAACCACTTCTCCCAACCATTTTTTGATTTTAGGATGGTTTACATTATCGTTATACACCCAACTTTCGTTTCCAGTATTGTATGGAGGGTCAATGTATATACATTTTATTTTCCCTTCATATTCGGGCAATAGACTTTTCAGAGCTTCAAGGTTATCACCATGAATGATTTTGTTTCCGCAGTCGATAGGTTCTGTTTGCTCACCTTTATCAGCTGTAAAACCATATTTATGTTCCAAAACTCTGTATGGCACATCTTGATGGTGATTAATAACTTTCTCTTTTCCTATCCAATGGAGTGTTGGCATATTATTGTTGTTCTTTTTTTGTTCATGCAAATATACAAAATTAGTGTTACATTAGTTTGCAGAATTGAAATGTAATTAACAATACAACATGAGGGTGATGATGATATAAATTCAATAACTCACAATATATAGTGTGTAAATTAACAATGAGTCGATTAACTAAACTAATCGGCTCATGAAATATATTTACCAATAAAACTATAAAATCGACTACAAGGAGCGATTTGCAAGAAATGGTAAACATAAATATTTATGTCTGAATGTAACTCAGATTTAGGGTTACTACATTTATTTATAATTTGTAACCAGAACATTTTTGATACTTGAAAAATAACGATAATATATAAAAGCTATTTTAAGATTTTAGATAAGACACAATATATCAACTTTTCAGCATTTCATTTTATTTTTAATGTTTAATTGCTTACTTTTGAAATGTGAATTTTGAAATAGATTATTATTGCGTATAATATCGAATATTTAAATGTATATACGAATGTTTAAAAGAAAAGTTGGGTAAATAAGACGTTGTTTGCAAGGTAAAAAAAGCCGACATTCATCAATATATTTGCGACATTTGAATAAATATGACAACAAAAGAGACAACAAGAAAAGCGAGAAAATACACTGCTCCTAAAGTTTCAGGGGTTGACTTATTCTGTGGTGTGGGTGGTCTGACTCACGGACTAAAAAAATCCGGCATAATAGTTCGAGCAGGAGTTGATTTAGATAAAAGCTGTAAATATGCTTATGAAGTAAACAATAAAGCAAAGTTTATCGGCGCAGATATTTCCAAAGTAACAGGGGAACAAATCAAAGAATATTGGAAAGACGATGAAATTAAAGTTTTGGTTGGGTGTGCACCTTGCCAACCATTCTCTACTCACGCTAATAAAGTAAAAGGTAAAGAGCAGGGCAACAAATGGAACTTATTGAATGAATTTATTAGATTAGTTTCAGAAACAACTCCTGATATTATTTCAATGGAGAATGTTACCAACTTATCAAACAAACAAGTCTTCAAAGATTTCGTATCCCAACTCGAAGAACTTGCATACAATGTGAATTATAAAAACATTTATTGTCCAGATTATGGCATCCCTCAAAAAAGAAGAAGGCTTGTTTTACTTGCTTCTCGACTTGGTAATATCGAAGTAATTCCTCCCACACACACAAAAGACAAATACAGAACAGTGCGTGACGCAATAGCTCATTTAGAACCTGTAATAAGTGGCGAAAAAAGCCAAACGGACAAACTGCATTTCACTACTAAATTAACAGAGATAAACCTAAAGAGAATTAAATCGTCAGTACCTAATGGCACTTGGGAAGATTGGGACGAAAATCTTAGGTTAGATTGTCACAAAAAAGAATCAGGTAAGACTTACAAAGCCGTTTATGGTAGAATGTCATGGGATGAACCTGCACCTACGATTACAACACAGTTTTACAATTACGGAACAGGACGTTTTGGTCACCCAGAACAAGATAGAGCTTTAACAATTCGAGAAGCTTCTATACTTCAAAGTTTTCCTGCCAATTATAAATTCGTTGAAAAAAACAATGAAGTTTTTTTAACTCGGATAGGTACTCACATTGGAAATGCAGTTCCAGTAAATCTTGGGTTTGCAATCGGTAAAAGTATATTGAAACACCTAAAAGAGATTAAAAATGGATAAATTCACATTTAATATTTCATTAAGTGTATTAAATCACTTAGGCAGAAATCTTTACAGAAACTTCATTACCGTTCTTGGTGAAGCAATTTCTAATTCTTGGGATGCAGATGCTAAAAATGTTTGGATATATATTGACAGAGAAAATAATCATCTAATTATCAAAGATGATGGGGAAGGCATGACGACTGATGATTTTCAAAATAAATTCTTGAAGATTGGATATTCAAAAAGAAAAGACGGTGCTGAAAAATCTAATCTACAAAGACCGTTTATAGGTCGTAAAGGAATTGGAAAGCTTGCATTACTTTCATGTGCTAAAAGAATTCACATTTTATCAAAAACTAAAGATTCAAATTTTGTAGGCGGTGTTATTGACAATTCGGGTTTGGACAGTGCAATAAATGATGATTTAAATCCACAACAATACCCATTAGAAAATGTGAATACCAAATTATTTGGCAAACACATTGACAACTTTGAACAAGGAACTATTATTTACTTTGAAGTTATAAACGATGGAATAAGAAATCGAATTGAATATATTCGTAAACTTATTGCTTTATTTTTCAGGTTTTCATTAATTGACAACTCCTTTAACATTACGTTAAATGACGACCCAATTACTTTAAATGAGCTAAATGATTTATCTCAAAGCACGCAATTTGTTTGGCAGATAAATTCAATTGATGATCCTTATCTCAAGGATAAAATATCAATTACAAATGACCATATTAAAAGGTACGAAAAACTAACATCATCTTTAAGTATAAAAGGATTCATCGCATCAGTTATTGAACCAAAGTACTTGAAAATTAGAAATACCCAAGAAAAGGTTTCATTAGACTTATATGTAAACGGGAGATTAAGAGAGAAAGATCTCTTAAAACATATACCATCGGCTAGACTTGTAGAAAGCTACATTTACGGTCAAATTCACTTTGATAGTTTAGATGGCGAAAAAGACAGATTCACCAGTAGCAGAGAAGGCGTTATTGCTGACGATCCACTTTTTCAGTTGCTACTTTCAGACTTGAAAGGAAATATAATGAAAAGAATAATTGAAGATTGGGATAAATGGCGTGTTGAATTAAGACAGGACGGTGATTCGGAAAACACGACACGAATGACCAAAAAAGAAAGAAAATCAAAAGAACTTTTCAATACAGTTGTTGATGATTTCGTTCCGCCCAAATCTTCAGCAAATAGAAGTAATGTTGACGATTGGGTAAACTCACTAAGTGATGATGCTCAATATAATTTATCATCATACGCAGAGTGTTTCGTTGCTGAAAATCTTTTAAGAAAATATATCAAACATAAACGTCTAACTCTTTCGCCAGAAGCGACCAATAACTTAACAAAGTACAAGAAAAAAGAAAGTGCCGCCAAAAATGTAGCAAATATTAGTTTTGAGATAAGACAAAATGCAAATGATTTGCTATATTTTTCTATGGATGATTTAGCAAATTTCGTTGATAAACCTACTGACCAGTTAAGACAGGCAGGAATTTCAAGAGATGCCAAAACATATAAGCCCGTAAGAGATGCTGTTGCACATACTGCAATACTTACACAAATTGCAAAGCAAAGCCTAAATACCACATACGAAAACATAAAAGCTCGAATCAAAATACTACTCGAATAATAAGAAGCCCAGCAGCCAACATAACCTATACGCAAGCAGGAGTTTCGTTCTTCGTATGATAGGTAAGTGCTAAATTTAAAGTTCAATTCTTCGTGGGAAGTTAATTGCTAAAAATCCCTACCTGCGCATAGCCATGCCGTTAGGCAACATGCTAACATCAAACTGACTGCAAGAAATTAATTTTGACAAAAACTCCTGAACAATGGTTTTATGACAACAAAAGCGTACAACTGAAATAAATCAAAACTAAATACAACTATTGTCATAACTTTGCCACCTTTCCCTCTCAAAAGACATTATTAAATAAAAGCAAATGAGATTACCAAAACATATCGGAATAATTCCTGATGGAAACAGAAGATGGGCCGAAGTCCACCAAATGAAGAAGAAAGAAGGTTATAGATGTGGTATAGACCCGGGTCTGGCACTTTTTAAATTATGCAAAGAGGCAGGAATTAAGGAAGTAACTTATTACGGATTCACTACAGATAATACTAAAAGACAAACAATACAAAGACAAGCCTTCACTGATGCCTGCATTCATGCGGTAAGTATTTTATCAAAAGAAGATGCAGAATTGTTGGTCGTAGGCGATTCGGAATCGCTCATGTTTCCAACGGAACTCCAAAAATTCACGACACGGAAGATCTTTGGCAAAGGAGGAATTAAAGTTAATTTTTTGGTTAATTATGGCTGGGAATGGGACTTAAATAATTTGAAATTAGCAGATGCGTCACAGAAAAACATTACGAATCATATTAAATCTTTTGATATTTCCAGGGTAGATCTTATCATACGTTGGGGCGGTCGAAGACGTTTAAGTGGCTTTCTGCCGGTTCAATCAATTTATTCAGATTTCTATATACTGGAGGAGTATTGGCCGGATTTTATGCCTGAACATTTTTACAATGCTTTGAAATGGTACAAGGAGCAGGATGTTACCCTCGGAGGTTAGGAATAAAGCACGATTGCCCAACATTGTATAAGAGCAATAGCAGGTGAAGTGGTAACTCAAAGGTCTGTGAATATAAAAAACTTTTGTGGTTGCAAGATAATCACCTTGAAATCCGCTACATTTCATACCCTCCACCTTTAACAATAAACAGTGGATAAAATCACGGTGTCAAAATGAACTCAAAATTATAAAAGTATCGAATATTATATTTTTATGGGTCAGAAAGAAAGTCTTACAATTTGTATAAGACGTTATTAATCCAACATCCTCATTCCAATTCATTTCTTTTCTTGAAAAGCGGCTACAAAACAATGTGTTGCTATTTCGTTTCGGTACACTATCCGTAAACAGGATAGAACCCTTCCCTACATTGTAACATGGTTTTTTGATGTAGCCTTTTAGTTTGTTTATAGAAGTAATGATTTAGGTTTACTGTAGGATTAATGCTGATGGATTTAGAAAGGAACTCTTCCAATTTGTTCAAGAAGTTATTAATTCCCCAACCACTTTCCAATTCATTTTTTTTCTTGAAAAGAGGTTGTTGAAAAGCGGCTACAAAACAATGTTGCTATTCCGTTTCGGCACACTATCCGTAAACAGGATAGCACCCTTCTCTCCATAGCAACATAGTTTTTTGATGTAGCCTTTTAGTTTATCTGAAGAAATAATGTTTTAGGTTTACTTCAGAAGTTGTAATGCTGATGAATTTAGAAAGTGATGAGCCTTGTTTCCAACAAGACTACATCACTTTTTTATTGTCGGAACTTTACACCTAACCATCCATTGAATTTCACAAGACCTATTCGCTTCGCAGGCTACTCTCAAAAGTCTTTGATGTGAAAGCAGCAGGAAAACCAAGCTCATCCATTTCGCTGAAAAATCCTTTTCACTACCGAATACTCGGATATGAACGGATTTTCGCTCCATTTCTGATATTCGTTTTCTGTATCTGCTTTTCAATGGATAGTTAAGTTTGTGTTCCGAGTTTTAAACCCCCAAGCGGGGAGAGAGGTATATTGATTACTACTATCCTTATTATGTTTTCCAGTACCTAAATTTCCTCGATACGTATCTACACATCCTTACGGGGTGTTTTTGTTTTTCGGCAAAGTTATCTCGCAGTTTAGCTTTTGCAAGGTCGAGCCCTGGTGGTTTTAATAAAAATCTTCCTCTTTCCCTTTGGGCGAGTGTATTTTTCATAAAAACCTTGCATTCCGCTAAACTGCAACTTTTTATAGCCTTAAACAAAAAACATACCCCGACGGCTCTATGATGAACGCATTAAAAAAAAGTCAATTTAGCGGAAAACATAAAATGGATAGAAAACAAAAACTCCCCCTTAAGATATGTACCGCATTAAAAAATATTCAACAACATTCAAAATTCAACATTATGAAAACAAATAATCAATTAGCAGAAAGATTTGCCGATATTCTGATAAGAAAAATGGAAGAGATGAAATCCGAGAAATGGGAAAAACCCTGGTTTGATGTAGGTGGTAAAATAAATTTTTATCCACAAAATTATACGGGGCGTAAATATACCAGTGGAAATGCTTTTCTCTTATTACTTGCATGTTCATGGGAAGGATATAAAACACCCCTGTTTTTGACATTTAATCAATGTAGAGAACTTGAAATTAAGATTACCAAAAATGAAAAATCATTTCCGATATATTATAAAAACTTTCTTGTGCACTATCGAGAAAACAACAAAAGAATAAATATAGACGATTATAACTTACTAACTGACGAAGAGAAAAAGGATTGGCGTTTGATATCTTATCTGAAAAATTATAACGTATTTAATCTTGACCAAACAAATTTTGCATTTGTTTATGAAGATGAATTTAAGAAATTGGTTGATAAGTTTAATTCTACAGAGAGTGAGTTTACAGTTGATACACTGTTTAATAGTCTCCAATTGGATAGAATGATTGAAGATAATTCATGGGTATGCGATATAATTTTAAAGAAACAAAACCGGGCTTATTATTCTCCAAGTGATGATTTGATTGTTTGTCCTGTTAAAAATCAATTTCCTAATCATCATAACTTTTATCACGTACTTTTGCACGAAATGACGCATTGTTCGGCTAAAGAAGAACGATTAAACAGAACAATGGGTAAAGTCTATGGAGACAATGATTATTCACGCGAAGAGATAATAGCAGAGCTTACAGCTGCATTTGTAGGTACGCAATTGAGCATATTTGCTGAGCCGAGCATAGAGAGTGTTACTTACTTAAATGGCTGGATAAAGGTATTAAAACAATCTCCGGATTTTGTTTTTAGTGTATTGGATGATGTGGTAAAAGCAAGTAATTATATTATTGAACATGTAAATATGCAAAACACTTCAGAGATTAGACAGATAAGAGAAAGAGAAAGAGTGATAATTTAAAAGTCACTTCTCAAACTATTATTCAGTGCAGTATTTTAATTGTGATTGCATGCAGCATGCAATTATAATATCTTTTGCTATTTGCATCAAATAATAAATTTGTTTTAAAGCTCAAAATGTTTTTTGAGCTTTAAAACAAAAAATAGAAAAGGATATTTCAAAGCTTTTGATATATTCTTTTAGTTCCAAATGTAATCGTTAAAACTCCTTTTTTCATTCTTCACTTTTCGCATTCACCCTAAACTCCAAAGTTTTTGCCCTGCCAAAACTATTTTCAATGACCACCTCAAAAGCGTGACTTTTATTGCCCAGAGAAGTATAATACATACGAAACTCCTTATTAGGCAATTCGTAACGATCGTTTGGCAAAAATGCTTCACCATCTTGTCCCAAATGTAATTTTCCATTACCGTCAAACTGAAAAAAGCGAATGGTATAACGATTATCTATAAAATTACCCTCTTCTGTTAGAGAACATCTAATTTCTACGATTTCGTTCTGTTTGATATTTTTTGGTAACGGCATAACCTCTACATCAAATTCATACGATTGCTGAACATCCAATGCACTGTTGCATGCAAATAGGAGTAACGAAATACCCAACACACTCATTATCTTCATAAGATTTCCTGTTTTATTTCTCATTGTACTTTTTTCTTTCATTGTTATATTCCTTTCCATTTTAAAAAACTATTCGAATCCCAGCCCCTATCTGTGGACGAAACATTTCCACATCACTGTTCCAAAGAAGATTACATTTTCCTTTTATAAATAAAATCAGATTATCCGTTACAAACAGATCCAATGCCAAATGATAGGCACCGCCATATACAAATCGGTTCCTGTCTAAAAGAGTGGCACCATCATAGAGCAGACTTTCACTTTGATTAATAATTTCATAACCTCCAACTGCTGTAATACCTGTATTTAATAACAGATTTTTACCTGCATCCGCAAAAAGATTTACCATATAGCCCCCTTCAATAACAAATGTTTCAACAGGAATTTGCTCAGCACGATATGCAAAATGTTTTTTGTTGTACTCCAATCCAACGAGCCAATGATTGGCCAGTTTGTGATTAATCGTTAGAGAAAGTCCGGCAATGAAATTGCCGTTATCAAACAATTTACTTTCAGCTATGGGCAGACCAAGGGAAAGTTGTAGCCCACGCTGTCCGGGTAGAAGTCGTTGTGCATGCATAGTGGTAGTGAAAGCCACTGCCAGCACAAAAAGCATTACTATCTTTTTCATTGGAATTTCATCTTTAAGTGATCAATCGATTTAGCACGAATTAAATCCTCGTTTTCTAATACAAACGTTTGATGACGACCGCCGTTCTGCTCAAAAAGTGTAACCAAAAGGACTTTGTCATTGGGCAATGTAAATTGTTGCAATACAAAAACGGAACGCTCCGTAGTGTTTCCCCGAATGCTTTTCACATCGTTAAAAGAACGAACAGGTTGAAGTACGACTTCTTGAATAGCCGTTCGTTTGGCAATCTTTTTATCCACCACTTTGAAGGTGGTAAAATCCACGTTATAAAACATGTTACTTTGGTTGTTTATCAGAGTGTGAAAGTAGAGCAATCCATTGTGGGTATATAGCCCACGCAAAAGGAATTGCACCCCAAAGTTTTTACTGCCGATATGTTTTATCTCCCGATTGTTATTGTGCCAAATGGTTTTCATAATGAGTTGGACCAATAACGGAGATACATTGCCCAGCTCTGAGAAATAAACCGAGCTTTTGTTACCAGGTAAATTGCCTGACCCGTTTAAAACTTTAGAATGTAAAAAATCTTGCATCTCTACGGTTAACTGCTTCGGTTCATTTGAGTAGATAACATTGAAAGCATACAAACTGCCATCATTACAAATAACCGATAGGTTGGTTTCAGTTTCAAAATCTCTTACAGTTGCTTTCACGCGCAACACATTTTCGGCATCTTCCGCTTTCCCTGCAATCAAATTATCACTTCCCAAATCAACGTAACGAATGGGTGAAGGGAAGATCAGGTGTGAAGTTTTCTCATAGGTTACTTCCAACGCATAAGGTAATACAACCGAAGAATTTGGAACGGTTTGACTTACTCCCGAATATAGTTCACCGGACGATTGAGCATTTATTGATAGGATGCCCAGAAAGAGAACGATAGCTACAATTATTTTTTTTGATTTCATTTTGTGTTTAAATTATTTGTTCTTAGAATGAATGGTGATACTTATTTTTGTTGAACAAGGTAAAGTTGATGCCCTGCTTTCAGCGTTATTTTCACTTCTCGCATTTTATTGCCAAAGTATTTTGAAGCTCCCTGTAAAATACTTTTACCAGCATCGGCTGCCAACTGCTGACCGGCAGAAGAAGTAAATGTGAAACTCGTCCCTGTGGATTGTCCCATACCGGCAGCAATTTCCTTAACGGCACTTATTTCTGCTGAACCCGGAATAAAAAGACCTTCCTGTCCATCCAATTCATACGCCGATAACTTTACGCCAATAATGCGCTCTCGGTGTTCAATGCTTGAAACAGATAGAAACATGCGATTACCTTGTAACCTTGCAGTGGCAGTTAAAAGACTATTTTTCGGAATAATCATAGTGGCTATACGTGCCGTTTCCATAAGTCGCAATCGCACTGTTTCGCCCACGCCGAGCGTTACCGTTTCATGAACGGTCACCCTTAAAGTGTTTTTATCAGGAATATCATCACCGGTTTCTGTAGCTGTATAGAAAGCACGGTTGCGCTCCTGAAACTGTTGGTTGATAAATAACGAATCTGAAATCTCTCGATAGAGCGATGAAACGACCGATTTATCATCCGCAGCAACCGTTAGTAGCGGTAAATTGGTGCTTCCAGAGTGAGTAACCTCTTTTTCTTCCATTGGTCGTTCAATGGCTGTAGTAAAAGGAGAAGCTCCTGTGTTGGAAGTTTGCGGAAGATATCGGGCAGCCATTTCATAGGATTTCTCCATCAATTTCATCTGTTCATCTACGGTGTTGTTACTCTCTTGTAGTTCTTGTAACTCGTATAGCGCTTCTTTTAGGGTATCTATCTCATCTTGCATCTCCTTTTTCTCTTCATCGTAAGACGGTTCTCCGTAGAATGAAGTCAATTCACGTTGTGCCGATTGGTAATGCGCCACCGATTGATTAATTTCGTTATTTTCATTTTGATTTTCTATAAGCTGCGTATCCGCTGCTTCTGTTTGCAGAACAAAATGATCCGATAAATTATTAATCCCTGCTTGACGCTCCTGTTCTTTTTCTTCATAAATTTGAGCTTTATAAGCATTTTGCTTATCATCGATTAGGGCATCATCGGCAGCTTGCGGAATGGCTTGATTCAAACCTATGCCTGTTTCGTCCTCCTCTTTCTGCGTTTGCGAGGGTTTAAAAATAAACCACATAGCAAGCAGGAAAATCACTCCCAATGCTCCAAAAAACATTACTTTCTTTAGTTGTGCTCGCTCTTTGTCAGAGAGCTCTTTGTTGTTAATCTGATTGTTACTTGTCATGGTCGTACAATTGTTTTTGTTGAAAATTGAGTAGGCTATCCGTTTGGATAGGCCGCTGAATAAGCTTTTCCATCACGGGTTGTTCTTTCGGGCGCACAAAGAATTGTGCAATAAAATAACAAGACAGCAAACCGTAAATGATAAGTAAGGTATAAAGTAACCTGCGGTGTGCTTTCGGAGAAAGTTTATCAAACTTGCGCCGAAGAGCAAAATGTAGTTTATCGTAATAGCGTCCCATAGTTTTATCGTTTTTTTGTGCTGATATCACGGTTTTCGAGTACCCGAAAGTTTTCCAATACAAATCCCTGAGGATTGTTGTCCGAACGAACCGAGTTTTGCAAACGACAGGTGGTTACCAGTGTCCGTTCAGTAATGTTACTCGAACGAATAATAAACTGTCGTGCATAGGTATGCACATCATAAGGATGTGTATCAAAATCACAAAGGATACTGTCAATTTCGATGCGTTGCTGAATATTTCCTGAAATAATACGGTTGTAATATCCTTTTTCAGCCAAATCTTTGTAATAATCATAAGTTGATTTATCCGAAATATCAAAAGCACGTTTCATGTTGTTTTCAATGGCTTGTTTATCGGGTGAAAGCGTGAAAAACAGTTCGTGAAAACGACGAATATGTTCGCGTGCTTCAACCGGACGGTTCAAGGCGACATCTTGCGATAGAGCAAGCATCAATGATTTTCCGCCGTCCAGGACATATACTTTCTCTCGCTGCGCTTGAGCAAAAGCGTACGATTGCCACAAGGCAAAACCGCACACCACAATGCATAAGCAGACAAAGAGCAAAGCATACAGCCGTATCTGTTTAAAAGATGTTTCGATGTTTGTTAATGATTTGAATTCCATATTTTTAAAATTGTTTTTTTGCGTTTTTGCGATTTTGTTTTTTCGTAATTTGTTATTAATTATAGACGATGTGAGAAGATAAAACGGAGCTTTTCTATTTCCGAGTCTCGAATCTCGACTTTCTAGTTCCTTGTCTCTAGTTTCTAGTTTCTAAAATCACCCTTTCTTCAGCGCCCCTTTAACTCTTCCCCCGACATTTCCGGCCACTGAACCACCCGCTCCGGCAGCCATTTTACCACCCGAGCCGGCTAGTGCACCAGCTTTTTGCGAAGATTGATTGATGTTCTTACCATAATTACCCATTCCACCACCCGCTTCCACAATCCATCCGCTAACGGTAGGAACCGTGAAAAACCCGATAATGCCAATCAGCAAAAAGATGATATAGACAGCATTGTTCATATCGGGAATAAAGGTGGGATCCTGCAAAGCCTCGATATCTTTTTGCATCATCAATTGTTGAATGCGCATCATCATCGAGCTGAACAGATCTGAAACCGGAAGCCATAGGTAAGTTGAAATGTAGCGGCTCAACCACGTTACGAGTGATTGTTGTAATCCATCCCAAACAGCCAGAGCAAACACAATGGGGCCTAAAATGGATAAAACAATCAGAAAAAATGTACGAATGGTATCGATAATTAATCCTGCTGCTTGAAAAATCAACTCCAACAGAGAACGAAACACATCCGATATCGATTTTTTCATTTTGTACATACCTCTTTCGTAATACATAGAGGTCATCGTCACAAGGTGTTTGGGGTTTAATCCGGAGAGTTCATCCAGTTTCTTATCAAACTCCTCGTTGCTGACCAAATAAGCCGTTTCCGGGTCACGCAATAAGGCAGCTCGTTCCAACTCATCACGTTGTTCCCTGAATTGTTTCATGTCAAGGGTTTGTGTTTCCAGTAATTTTCCAGTGCCTTGGACAACAGGAGATAAAATGCCATTGATACTACCCAACACAATTGTCGGGAAAAACATGATGCACAATCCCAAAGCAAAAGGACGAAGCAGAGGGAACACATCTATCTGTTGAGCCTGGGCAAGACTTGACCAAACCCGATAGGCGATGTAAAACAACGCACCCAATCCGGCTATCCCTTTTGCAACCCCTGCCATATCTGCAACCAGTGGCAACATATCCACATAGAGTTCACGTAATAGTTGATGTAAATTTTCAAAATTCATAGCTTACCAATATCTTTCGTTTGTACCATATAAATCCAATATGCGCTGAGAATCATTTGCTTTTTTGGCGCGCAGGTAGCTGATAGAGATGTTTTTGTTGGTGTAATAGCCAACCAAATTCCTATACTCACTCACTTCACTATGGATCCGCTCAATGATATCCATCCGCTCCTTATCACTCATGGAAAGCGATGTTGCCGTTGTTACCACTTTGAGCTCTTTCAGCAATTCCGTACTTTCATCCAATAGTTGGGCATAGCCAAAAGCGATGGCCATAAGCTCATCGTGCGAAAAGTTTTTATCGTTCAGCATCCGACGGTAACTGTTTACATAGATATCCGAAATGTTGCCCACCATTAAAATGGTTTGTTGCACTTTGCGGGCATCTTTAACCAGGTTGTTTACTTTTTGCAGCGCATCATAATACTCTTTGCCCTGAGCATACAGTTTTTCCACTTCCCGGAAGTTGTCCATCGTGTTTTTCACCGTTTTGGAGGTTTGTATAATTTCCTTTACCGTATTCCCGATACTCGTTGCCACGTTTATCGGATCGTTCACAATAAATTGAGCATGGGCATGTTTGGTGTAAAACAGTGCCAATCCTACCATCAGAATTATAATTTTAGTTTTCATTGTTGCTTTGGTTTTTTAAGGGTTAAATTCCTATCTATTTTCGTGTTGCGTGACACTTATCCTCTTTTACGTTCAGCCAATTGTTTAATGGCCAATTCAATGTTGCCGTCTAGCTTTTCTGCCAGTTCCATCACCTCCATTTTCTCGGTCTCTTCCGTGGTATAAGTCAGGTATTCTTCTGCGGAAACTTCCGTAGCATACACCGCAGATTGTGTTCCTCCCAAACCAATCCAAACCTCTTTGTAAAGGCGATTCGCAGCGTTATTCATATTGATAGAAAGAATTTGCGACTTCTCTTTTTCGGTAAGTCCGAGCATTGTTTGAATATCATCGAATTTGTTCAGGTACTTACGTTGATCCAACAGGATTTTACAATCGCTGTTATTGATAATACTCTCTTTCACAATGGGCGATTGAATAATGTCATCCACCTCCTGGGTGACCACAATGGCTTCCCCAAAATACTTACGAACGGTTTTGTACAAATACTTGATGTAACCCGCCATATTCGCTGATGCAATCGCTTTCCAAGCCTCTTCAATCAGGATTAATTTACGGATACCTTTTAATCGGCGCATTTTGCTGATAAAAACCTCCATGATGATAATGGTTGTTATCGGGAAGAGAATTTTGTGGTCTTTAATCGCATCAATTTCAAAAACGATAAACCGTTTGGAAAATAGGTCAAGAGCTTTATCCGAATTGAGCAAAAAGTCATATTCACCTCCCTTATAATAGGGTTCTAGTACGTTAATAAAGCCGTCCAGATCAAAATCTTTCTCCCTAACGTTTTTTAGTTCCAATACCTTGCGATAATCTCCTTGCACATATTCATAGAAAGTATTGAAACAGGGCGTTATGCTCCGATCATTTTTAATGCGCTGTATATAGCGTGAAACAGCATTGGAAAGTGCCACCTCTTCCGAACGTGTGGGCGGTTCATCATCCCTTTTCCAAAGGGTTAATATGAGTGTTTTGATACTCTCTTTTTTCTCTACATCGAACAGGTAATCATCCGTATAAAACGGGTTAAACGAAATGGGATTCTCTTCCGTATAAGTGATATAAATTCCATCATCACCATTAGTTTTACGGTTGATAAGTGAGCAGAGCCCTTGATAAGAATTACCTGTATCAACCATGAGCACATGCGCTCCCTGCTCGTAATATTGGCGCACCATGTGATTAGTGAAAAAGGACTTTCCACTTCCCGAGGGACCTAAAATAAATTTGTTGCGGTTTGTTATTATGCCACGCTTCATCGGCAAATCCGAAATATCTAAATGAAGGGGTTTTCCGGTGAGACGATCTACCATCTTAATTCCAAAAGGGGAGGGCGAACTTTTGTAGTTGGTCTCTTCACAGAAGAAACACAACGCAGGTTCGATAAAGGTGTAAAAACTCTCTTCGGAAGGAAAGTCCGCACTGTTTCCCGGCATAGCTGCCCAATAAAGCGTAGCAGCATCCACCGTGTTGTGGCGAGGTTTACACTCCATCAGTGCCAATTGACTGCCCACATCGTTTTTAATGTGTTTGAGTTCTTCCCGTTCGTTGCTCCATGCCATAACGTTGAAGTGAGCACGAATGGAAGTCAATCCTTGTGAATGTGCTTCGTTAAGGTATTCTTGTATCCATGCTTCGTTGATTTGGTTGGAGCGACTGTATCTCCCGAGCGAGTGCATATTACGACCACTCTTTTCAAACTTTTGCAGAAGCTCATCGCTGTTATCAATAAAGAGGTATTGGTTGTAAATATGGTTGCATGTTAAAAGTAATCCTACCGGAGCAGCAAAGGAGAGACGGCAATCGGAACGATCCGTCGAAAGTTTTTCATACCGACTATCGGTACTCACCCGAGCCGGTAAATCATCTGTATCCGAAAGGGTGTGCACAGAGAGGATATTATCCCCAATGCGTACTTCATTTGTTCCAAAGGCAATATCTTCAAGCGTAGCATGCTCATCTGAGTAGAGTGAAAAGTAGCGTTCCAACAATCCTTTTTGCTCTCCTGCACCAATTATTTCATCGGTAGAAAGTCTTTTCATGGATAGATAGCCGCTGTCGTTAATAATTCGTTCAAATTGATCCACTGTTTCCAGAAAACGCACAATCGATTCTTTGTCTTTCACTTCTTTGGGTACAATTGTTCCACGACAAAGCGTCGAGAAATTGCTTTGCACTAGCATGCGCTTTTTTGTTGTTTTGGTCAAATAGAGATAGCAGGAGTGATTTAAAAACGGACGTTCGTTGAAATGTCGTTCAAAGGAACGGGATAAAAAGCTCAGTGCATCCTTTTGAATATCGGGTTGATAGTTTTCTTTGATAAACCAATCCTGTTTGTGCACGATGGTATAATCGGGCAATACCCTTACGGCTTTGTGCCAGGTAGAATGAATGGCATCGTATTCATCACTGGTCACAGTAAAGAGTTCAGGCAGTTCCACCTGAAACGCAATGGTGATGTCTGCATCTTTACTGACGATGCAATTATTTTCAATGGCCAAGAGCGGAAACCTGTTTTCCAGTGTGGTGACTTTATTTTTGTTTCTCATCTGCGGATTGTCTTAAAAATATTTTTCACGCTTTTACGGTTCAAAAGGAAACGAGGATGATTCTTGCGAGCACCTGCTTTCATCAATCCATGCTCACCGTATTTACGGTTGAGCGAAAATGTTTGCCACACAATCAGTGTTGCACCCAAGATGCCCAACCCAATACAGATGTACTGATTCACTCCTATCATATAGAGCACAACCACAAGGATAAACATCCCCAGTAATCCCCCTGCAAAGATGAAAAGGTATTGCGCTTTGAGTCCCTTAAACTCCACACTGCGCCCGATTCCTTTATTAATTTCAAATTGTTTCATCGCTTGTTTTTCTTCTTTTCGTTATTTCTTACAAGAAGAAAGAGCGTAAAATTGTAGCTGCCACAATTAAAAAGATACATGCACCAAACCACGAAGCAGCAGTTTTGGAAGTATCGGGATCACCTGAGCTGAACTTACCATATACTTTTACTCCACCGATTAATCCCACTACTGCACCAATGGCATAGATAAGCCTTGTGGCAGGATCAAAATAACCTGTTATCATTTCCGTTGCTCGGGTAATACCAGTTGTACCATCGCCTTGTGCGAGGATTTCATAGACGGCAAACATAAATAGCATTGCTGCGAGATAGATTCTTTTAAAAGTCATAATGTTGGTTGTTAGAGCCGAGAATAAATTGTTGATTCATTAACGGTGGTTTATAATTGGATTCATTAATAGTTATAGGTAATCGTATATGTCAAACGCTTTATTTTGTTCAGCTGATGACGTGTGTATCTTTTCTTCTTTCGTCTCTGATAGCGAAATTGTCATTTCCTCTTTTTCCTGCGCATAAATTCTTTCTTGCCATTTCCCCAGTAACGCTTTACTTTTTGGTGCATAAGATGCTAACATCTTTTTGGCAAAGTCGCTCCCCTCTATTTTGGTGAACGTAGTAAAAGCTGTATCCTCTTCTTTTGGATCTAATTCACTGTTTATCAGAAACTGATTCAATGAATGCACCTCTTTGTGTAAGACACCTTTCGGATTGATGATTACTGCATCGTTGAACATAGCGTTCACTTCGTCCATCTCTTCAGGGGAGATAGGAGCTTCTAATTCCAACGGGTCCAACTCTTCAAACTCATCTGAGTCAAGGTCAATATTGTCGTTCTCATCAGGAGGCAACTGTTCTTTTTTTTCGCTTTGCAAAGCAAAAGTAACAGAATAATCAATTGGTTTTAATTCTTGTCGTTCACTGTCGGTTCTTGTCTTTTCTTGTCGTTTGGAGATGCCCATAATATTGGGAACAGACGATTTCCTGTTCTTTTCCACCTCTTTTTTGGGGTCATCTTTCAACATTTCCTTAAGCTGTATGATTATCTTATTTTGAAAATGAATTGTCAGCGTTAAACAAATGATAATAAGCAGCAGTATGGCAACAAAAGTGTTCATAGGTTGGTAAGTGTTTGCTTACGGATATTTTTAGCCGTTGATTTATTGATCAGCTCTTTATATTCATGAAGATGATGATTGAGAATGTTCTCAATTAATCCGGTCAATGTTGTGGTTCTTCCTGTATCTTCTAAAACAGCTCGCAAATGGTTCAATGTCTTACGGTGTATACTAAAATTGGATCTGTCAGTAAATTTTATCGGTTGCAAGAACAAAGAACTGTATCGTTCCATATTCATTTCCGATTCTTGCTCATTTGTTGGTAAAGGTCTTTCTTTTTCGGTCTCCGATTTCTCTTCTCTGTTTGGCACTTCATTTGAGGTAAGTGGCAAACTATCCAACGGATCTTCAAAAGGTGTCTTATTGTTAGCAAGTGTGCCGGGACGGCGATTAAATCCTTTGGATACCATCTCTTTCATCAAATTTTCGTCAATTTTTCTTTTAGCCATACCTATTCTATTCGTTAATGATTTGTGTAATTTCAAAAGCCAACTCTTCGATGTTACTCCCTTTGAGCAGTCGTTTATCAGGAGGGTAATAGGTAGAACGAAAAACAGCACCATCATTGTGTGTTGCTTCTTTGTTAAATCGTACACTATTGGGCAGAAAAGTGGCAAGCACGACAAACCCTTCCTCTCTTAAAAATTGGTTGTAAAGGTCTATAAGTGCTGTTTTTTCTCTTCCATCCACACGGTTCCAAAAAAGACAGACTTTTTTAAGGGGCATATCTGTTTTCATTACGCCATAATCGCGCAGCAGTTGTACGTAGCTCAATGCACTTTCGAGTGTTTGCATATCGGGAAACATTGGAGAAAATATATAATCCAATTCCAAGCTCAATGCCAATACTCCGGGAACATCAATGCTGCCAGGCAAATCAAAGAAGATAATGTCAGGCGCATCAATACTTATTTGTATCAACTTCTCAGCTTCGAGAATGGCTGTTTCTGCTGTAGCTGCAATGATAGGATAGGATTTACGTCCTAACTGTTTAAAATGATTGGTTGCAGCTTCCATTTTTTGAGGATTTGCTTCCAATTCTTGCCTGTCTCTTTGTCGTAATCCCAACACACTGTGTTGCGGATAATCACAATCAATTACGCCCAGATTATACCCTTGTGTATAATAGAGGTAACCGGCTAAAAGTGTTGTTATGGAACTTTTCCCGACTCCCCCTTTTTGTGCGCCAATACCGATAAATTTTGTCTTGCTTTTCATCTCATTTTTGTTTAGTTATTTATTATAGCTTGTATATATAGTTGCATAAGTGTATTTATGCATATATGAATCTGCGTATACTTGCATTCGTGCATATCTGCAGTTATGTATATATTCATTTGTGCGTGAGTCCAATTATACATACGTGCATTTGTGCAATTATGTATGTGTGCATTTGTGTATTTGTGCAATTATACATTTGTGTAATTATGTGTGTATCCATTTATGCATTGCTACTCGCAAATAAACAGAGAATTCATACACGTTTCTACTGTGTGTCGTCTATCGTCGCTTGTAGTCATTGGATGTCGCATAAAACCCTGTCAATAGAGACGTTAGAACTACTTAACTTTGCACCATCGACTTTAAAGCAGAACATACGCAACCTAAAAAACGAAAATCTACGCTATGCTGAAAAGCTCCGCTTTCTATGTTATCGAAGGACAACGGCAAGGTGTGTCTTTGGCTGACAAAATGCTTTTGGCAGACAAAGACTCCTTGCCCCTAAGGTCGGGGAGACGGTATTGCTCCAAAGTCGCAACACCAATAAAAAAGTATCAATTAAAAAAGATGTTGAACATGAACAGCGTTAAAAAAACAGACAAGAAAGAAGTTAGAACTTCACGTTTAAGAGGGAAAAAAACTACACTTGACCCGGCGATTTATCGTTATACTATTCGATTCACTGGTGAAGAATACGATCGCTTTTTGCATCTTTTCGAGCAATCGGGAATGAAACGCAAGAGTAATTTTATCCGCAAACGGATATTTTTAGAACCCTTTAAAGTAATAACCATTGACAAAGCAGCCGTTGATTATTACAACAAGCTTACAGAAACTGTTGCACTTTTCCGTTCTTTGGGAGTTAATTACAACCAAGTGGTAAAAATGATGCACACCCGTTATTCGGACAAAGTAGCCTGGACATTACTTGAAAAATTGAACCTGATCACCTCTGAATTGATCGAAGTTGGAAACGAGATTAAAGCGCAAAATGAAGCATTCAAACAATGGTTGCAAAGATAGGCGTGAGCAATAAGCTTTACGGAGTGCTTGCTTATAACTTTGAGAAGATCAAAGACAAAGAAGCAAAAGTGTTGGCGGTATCTCGACTTAGTGTTAATGAAAATGGAACCACGACATTACAGCAAGCATTGGCAGATTTTCAAATGCATCTGCCACAAGATATTCGTACCAAAAAGCCCATTATCCACATTTCGCTCAATCCACATCCGGACGACAAATTAAATGACGAACAAATGGAAGCAATCAGTAGGGAATACTTGGAGAAATTGGGGTATGGCAATCAGCCCTATATCATTTTCAAACACGAAGATTTGGCACGGGAACATATTCATATTGTTTCCTTGCGTGTGGATGCAGCAGGGAAGAAACTAAACGATGCTTTTGAACACCGAAGAAGCAAGGAAATTACCAATGAATTGGAACAGAAGTATCACCTTATTGTTGCCAATGATCGGCAGCGAACAACGTTCGACGAAGTACGCAAAGCTGACATCAGCAAAGGCAATATTAAAAAGCAGATTGCGGGTATTGTACGACCACTAGTGAAGAACTATCAATTTCAATCGTTGGGCGAAATGAATGCGTTGTTAGCTCTTTACAATGTTACTTCGGAAGTGGTCAAAGGAGAACATCGCGGAAAGTCTTACACTGGACTGCTCTATTTTATTACGGGCGCAAATGGAGAGAAAGTGTCGGTTCCCGTTAAGTCATCTCGCATCGGAAGAGACGTAGGTTTTGCTGAACTATCCAAGAAATTTGAAAAAGATAAAATGGCCTTAAAAGTTGGAAAACCGAACTCAAAAACGGCACAATACATTCGAGAAGTAATGCAAGAAAATCCGAACAGAAGTGCTTTTATTGAAAAATTAAAATCAAAAGGGGTAGATGTAGTAATCCGAGAAAATGAAGCAGAACGTATCTATGGGGTAACTTTTATCAATCATGCAGAAAAAGCAGTGCAAAATGGTTCTCGCTTTGGAAAGAACTTTTCTGCCAATGTGTTTCATGAATATTTTAATGGTTCAGGAATAAATCCGTTTGATAACCGAGAGAAACAATCAAAAGAGAATTTGCAACAACAATCCTTTAAACAGGAAATGGCACCATCAAAACCTTCAGATGAAGTAACAGAAACATTGCTCGAAGAGCTCTTGTCCGATGATTTGGAGAACCTAATTGAGTTGACTGCACATGGAGTTGATTACAAAGAGTTGGCATTTCAGCGAAAGATGCGCCGACTCCATTCAGGAAAGAAGAGAAGAAGAAAGCGATAAAGAAAACAATCAATAAAACCGTAAACAAAGAAACAACTATGCAAAACGAAGACGATTTAAGAGGTTTGGCAAAGACCATGGAGTTTATGCGTGCCATTAGTATTCTATTTCTAGTAATTCACTGTTATTGGTTTTGTTACGAAGCCTTTAATCAGTGGAATATAACGATTGGTACTTTAGACAAGATTTTGACAAACTTTCAGCGCACAGCCGGACTGTTTTCGCTTCCGTTATGGACGAAATTGTTTAGCATTCTGTTTTTGGCGTTGTCTTCTTTGGGTACAAGGGGAGTGAAAAATGAAAACATATCGTGGCGTAAAATCTCTGGAGCTTTAGGCACAGGCATACTATTTTTTTTCTTCAACTATTGGATTCTAACATTACAATTATCAACTGAAACAATTGCAGCATGCTATATCTTTACCCTATCAGTGGGTTATATTTTCTTATTAAAAGCAGGATTATGGATTAGTCGCATATTGAAAAATAACCTGATGGAAGATGTCTTTAATATAGAGAATGAAAGCTTTGCACAAGAAACGCGATTAATGGAAAACGTCTATTCTATAAATTTGCCTACCCGGTTTTATTATCAGAAGAGATGGCAAAAAGGTTGGATTAACGTTGTCAATCCTTTTCGGGCAACCATTGTACTGGGTACTCCAGGCAGTGGGAAATCCTACGCTGTAATCAATAACTACATCAAGCAGCAAATAGAAAAAGGATTTGCCATGTATATTTATGATTTTAAGTTTGATGATCTCTCTATTATCGCTTATAACCACCTGTTGACTCATTTGGATACATATAAAGTGCGACCGAAGTTTTATGTGATTAATTTTGATAATCCACGAAAAAGCCACCGTTGCAACCCAATTAATCCCTTGTTTATGACCGATATTTCTGATGCGTACGAATGTGCTTACACCATCATGTTGAACTTAAACCGTACATGGATACAAAAGCAAGGGGACTTCTTTGTGGAGAGTCCGATAATTCTGCTGGCAGCCATTATTTGGTACCTGAAAATTTACGAAAACGGTAAGTACTGTACTTTTCCGCACGCCATCGAGTTCTTGAATAAAAGATATGCAGATACCTTTACAATTCTGACGAGTTATCCTGAATTGGAAAACTACCTCTCTCCTTTTATGGATGCTTGGGAAGGAGGAGCACAAGACCAATTGCAGGGTCAAATTGCAAGTGCTAAAATACCACTTTCCAGAATGATTTCTCCGCAATTATACTGGGTGATGACAGGTAATGATTTCACATTGGACATTAACAATCCAAATGAACCGAAAATATTGTGTGTAGGAAATAATCCTGACCGTCAGAATATCTATTCAGCTGCATTGGGATTATATAATTCAAGAATTGTAAAACTAATCAATAAAAAAGGACAACTCAAAAGCAGTGTTATCATCGATGAATTACCGACCATTTATTTTCGAGGATTGGATAACCTGATTGCTACTGCACGAAGCAACAAAGTAGCCGTTTGTTTAGGCTTTCAGGATTACAGTCAGCTTACACGTGATTATGGAGATAAAGAAAGTAAAGTTATTCAAAATACGGTTGGTAATATCTTTTCTGGGCAAGTAGTAGGTGAAACAGCCAAAACCTTATCGGAGCGTTTTGGCAAAGTATTGCAACAACGCCAATCAATGACCATTAATCGCAATGATAAATCCACTTCTATTTCCACACAGTTGGATAGTCTTATCCCTGCATCCAAGATTAGTAATCTTACACAAGGTATGTTTGTAGGTGCTGTCAGTGATAATTTTGAAGAGCGTATTGAGCAAAAGATATTTCATTGTGAAATTGTGGTGGATAATTCTCGTGTTGCAGAAGAAACAAAAACATACCAGAAAATCCCCGATATAATGGATTTTGTTGATGAGAATGGGAACGATACCATGCAAGAGGAAATTGGAAATAATTACCGACAAATAAAACAAGATATTAAAGAGTTAATAGAACGTGAAATGGAAAGAATAAAAAGTGATGATAGTTTGAAGCATTTGGTGAAGCGAGAATAAGTCAACTTTTAAATTCGCAAATTAAATCAAATCCAAAATCATTCTATAGTAGAAGTTCTGATTCTATTTATTAAACGAATTCTTCAAAAAAGCACATTGTTTGAAGAGTTATCAACTTTTTAAAATTTAAAAGAAGAAAAAGCAAGTGTATTGTATAATTTATCGTTTTTTAGAGATTCGAGAGTTTTTATTTCAACACCTTTAGATTTAATTCTTTGAAGAATCTGATCGTTAATTTCCGAAATATAGATTTGATCTATAGAATTACGGATTAACCAATTAACAATAAAATCATTAGTTTGTTTCTCCAAAACTATATTTTTAACTCCAATAACTTTATCGTCTTTCAGGTTGAATATAATTACATGAGCATTTTCTTCATGTAATACAGTTAACTCATTATTTTTTATAAAAATTGCAACTTTCATAATTTCATTAGTTTTAGAAAATTCATGTTTTAATATTGAAGAACCACAAGTCCAAATTTAAATGTTGTTTGTTTAAATTAGGTGTCACCAAACCTAGACTTGCAACATTCAGATGAAACTACGTCAGTGTACCGGACTTCATTATTAGAATATAGTCTTTTAAGAGTTTTTTATTTCAATAGAATGAGTCCACTCCGAAAGGTCAATCATCTTGCTCTAGGACATTAAATAACCTAAAGGAGACTTTGGCTGAGTGCTGATTATTAGGACTTCCTTTCAAGGACAAGGCGCTGAAAAATTTTAATAATCAGCAATTGTGGGTTTTCGGAGTAGACTCATAGAATCAAATGATTTATAAGAAAGCTATACTAAGCAAAATCATTTCTTTTAAAGATCTAATCTTCTTCTACAACTTTCATTCTCTTTTTCAGTAACTGAGCATTCAGAGCTACAATAATGGTGCTTAAACTCATAAAGACTGCTCCCATTGCGGGGCTAATTAATATTCCTGCACCATATAAAACTCCAGCTGCGAGCGGAATTGCTACAACGTTATACCCGGTTGCCCAAATAAAGTTTTGAATCATTTTTTTGTAAGTTGCTTTTCCAAAAAGCACAAGCGTAGTAATATCTTGTGGATTGCTATTCACTAATATTATATCAGCAGTTTCGGCAGCTACATCTGTCCCACTACCTACAGCAATGCCTACATCCGCAGTTGCAAGTGCAGGAGCATCATTGATTCCGTCGCCTGTCATGGCAACAAACTCACCTTTTTGTTGAAACTCTTTTATTTTTTCCAATTTCTGATCAGGCAACAGGCCTGAGAAATAACCGTCAAGCTGTAGTTCATCACTCACACTCTTGGCTACAATTTCATTATCGCCAGTCATCATGATGCATTTGATGTTATTTTCTTTGAGCGTTTTAATTGCATTAAAAGACTCGTCTCTAATCTCGTCTGACATCGCTATAAAACCTGCAAGTTTATCGTCTATTAAAACAAAAACAACAGTTTCTGCTTCATTTTTATATGCACTGTCAGGTATATCAACCTTCTTATCTTTGAGATAACCTGGACTTACAACTTTTATATTTTTGCTTCCAACTTCTCCTTCAATTCCTTTACCAGTAATAGCATTAAAATTATTAACTTCTGGAATTTCAATTTCACCCTCCTTTACTTTATGCATTATACCCATAGCAAGAGGATGCTCGGATTTTGACTCTAATGCACCCGCATATTTCAGAATAGTATTGTCATCAAAATCATCCATGAAGCTTCCAAGACGTGTAACACCAAAATTTCCTTTTGTGAGGGTTCCTGTTTTATCAAAAACCATCATTGTTATTTTTCTTGAATTCTCAAAAGCTGTTCGGTTGCGAATAAGCAATCCACGTTGTGCAGAAATAGAGGTAGATATAGCAACTACCAATGGCACTGCAAGTCCTAAGGCATGGGGACAAGCTATAACCATTACAGTGGCCATACGCTCCATAGCAAAACTGAATTCTTTACCTAAAAGAAGCCATGTAGCAAGTGTGGCAAACCCAACCGATAAAGCAATAATTGTAAGCCAGAATGCAATTCTATCAGCCAAGTTTTGGGTTTTTGATTTCACGCTTTGCGCATCGCGCACCATTGTTATTACTTTGTTAAGATAGGCGTTTTCTCCCACTTGTTCTACCTTTACAGTGAGCGAACCATTACCATTGATAGTACCGCCAATAACCTTGTTATTCTTCTCTTTTTTTACAGGTTTTGCTTCACCCGTAACCATTGATTCGTTTACATTGCTCTGTCCATCAGTTATTAAACCGTCTACAGGTATTTTTTCACCAGGACGAACAACCACCTGGTCGCCTTCTTTCAGTTCATCTAACTTAACATCAACAGTGTTACCATTCTTAAGAAGATGGGCTTCTGAAGGCATTAGCTTCACCAATTCTTGCAATGAACGCGATGCACCTAATACTGATTTCATCTCTATCCAGTGACCTAACAACATAATATCAACAAGCGTTGCCAATTCCCAAAAGAAAGAAGAACCTTCTAATCCAAAGGTTGTAGCAGTACTATAACCCCAGGCAACCGTGATAGCAACAGCTATCAATGTCATCATACCGGGTTGTTTTTCTTTTAGCTCATCGACAATACCTTTGAGAAAAGGCCAACCACCATAAAAGAAAACAATAGTGGATAGCCCAAAAAGAATGTACTTATCTGTTTCCCCAAAAAGCAACAACTCGAAACCTAATAGATCTTGAACCATTGGCGATAGTGCCAATATAGGAAGCGTAAAAATGAGAGAAATCCAAAATCTAAGCCTAAAATCTTTTATCATCATCTGATGATGATCATGGTGGTCATGACTGTCATGATTTTTATGCTGAGAACTCTCATCATTAGATTTATTTTTAGGTGAGTTCATTTTGTTGTGATTGCTATGTTCAACACTATCATTTTTGTGATTATGATGTTGATTTGTTTTGTTCTTATCTTCCATTATTTTTGTTTATTATAATTACAAAGTAAATTATTGAGATAAATTTACTTTTATTTTCTTAATCTCTATATTTACAACATGCTGGTAAAGCATTGTAAACATCCAAATCTGCTTTATGTTTTTCAGTGTCATGTCCCACCTCTGCAATCGTTTTGCTAATTGTATCTACTGATGTTTTAGAACTATCGAAACTCAGATTCAATTCTTCTGATTTCTGATCCCAAGTTGCCAATAAAACACCATCAAGACCATTTGCAGTTTTTTCAATGCGATCTTTACACATTTGGCAGTTTCCTTTTACGTCAATTTTTTGAGTATTCATTTTTCTCTAATTTAAAATGATTAATTTCAAGTTATCTATTAGCTATTTTAAAGATAAAACAAGTATTCTGATTGTTTGTCTTTATTTGAATAAAAGTTATTTCTTCCTTAACCGTAAGGCATTTGTAATTACCGATACCGAGCTAAAACTCATGGCCGCAGCTGCAATAATGGGGCTGAGCAATATCCCGAAAAACGGGTAAAGTATCCCCGCGGCAATTGGCACGCCAAGCGCATTGTATACAAAAGCAAAAAACAGATTCTGTTTGATGTTGCGCATTACTTTTATGCTGAGTTCGCGAGCACGGACAATTCCCGTAAGGTCGCCTTTTACCAGGGTAATTTCTGCACTTTGCATGGCAATGTCGGTACCCGTTCCCATAGCAATACCTACATTGGCTTGTTCCAATGCCGGGGCATCGTTAATTCCGTCGCCAGCCATAGCCACAATGTGGTCTTGTTCCTGCAATTCTTTTATTTTATTGTATTTATCTTCGGGCAGACAATCAGCCATAAAACCATCAAGGCCTAACTCATCGGCTACTGCTTTGGCGGTAAACCGGTTGTCGCCGGTGAGCATGTGCACTTGAATTCCCAATTCTTGGAGATCCTTGATGGCTCTCGCCGAAGTTTCCTTTATTTTATCGGAAACGCTTATCATTCCTTCAACCGTTTTACCAATGATTAGATACATAACGGTTTGTCCGGTAAGCTGCCACTCTTCAGCCATTTGTTTTTGCTCATCTGTAAAAGATGCCTGAAAATCATCAATTAAACGATGATTACCTACTCCGATATTTTCACCATTATATATGGCCTTAACTCCTTTGCCGGTAACCGATTCAAATTCATCAATGTTTTTTAGTTCCAACTTATTTTCTTTGGCTCCCGTTACAATTGCATCAGCAAGCGGATGTTCGCTATTGGCATCAACAGATGCTGCCAATTGCAAGATTACCTGATCGGTCAGTTTACCAAATGATTTAAACCCTTTTAGGCTGGGTTTACCTTCGGTAATTGTACCAGTTTTATCGATGATAAGTATATCTACTTTATTCATCTCCTCAATAGCTCGAGCATCTTTTACCAGCACACCCGATTGAGCACCACGACCGGTTCCTACCATAATGGACATGGGAGTGGCCAGACCTAATGCACACGGGCAGGCAATAATCAGTACTGCCACAGCATTCACAAAGGCATAAACAAAAGCAGGTTCTGGACCCCAGATTGCCCAAACGGTAAATGTTAACACAGCAATACCAATAACGACTTGTACAAAATATTTTGCCACGGTATCTGCCAGTTTCTGGATAGGGGCGCGTGACCGGCTGGCCTGGTTCACCATTTCAATAATTTGTGCAAGTAGTGTGTCGCTGCCCACTTTTTCGGCTTTCATTTCGAAAACGGTCTTCCCGTTAATTGTGCCAGCAGTGACTTTGTCTTTCTCGAATTTGTCAACTGGAATAGGTTCTCCGGTAATCATACTTTCGTCTACCACAGCATCGCCTTTAATCACCGTGCCATCAACCGGTATTTTCTCCCCCGGTTTTACTTTTAAAACATCTCCAACCATTACCTCTTCTAACGGTATTTCTTTTTCCTCACCGTTTCGAATAACCCTTGCTATCGGTGGGACCAAATCCAATAAAGCTTTTATGGCTGAATTAGTTTTGCTGTGAGCACGTAGTTCCAGCATCTGACCAAGTAAAACCAATGTAAGAATGACAGCAGCTGCTTCAAAATAGAGGTGAACATTACCATTAGCATCCTGAAACTGGGTTGGAAAAGCGGAGGGAACCAAAAGAGCAAAAACGCTGAACAAATAGGCTGCACCAACTCCAATGGAGATGAGTGTCCACATATTGGGCATCCTACGAATAATTGAATTCCAGCCACGTTTGAAAAACTCCCAACCGCTATAAAAAACAATTGGTGTTGTTAGTGTAAACTCGCTCCATCCCCACACTCTTTTGGGAGCTATTTCATCCAACTGAAGGAAACTGAAAAACTCCGACATGGCTATGATAAAAACCGGGATGCTTAATACTAATGCAATCCAAAATTTCTTCGCCATTTTTTTGTAGGCCGTTTCTTCTTCGCTAATATCCTCTCCCTTTTCGGGTACCAGATCCATTCCACATTTTGGACAACTTCCCGGATGGTCTTGTCTGATTTCGGGGTGCATCGGGCAGGTATAAATTTTTTTATTGGAGAATGACCTGGCCTCTTCCTTTTTCAGATGCATTCCACACACGGGGCAGTCTCCCGGTTGATCGTAAGTTTTGTCGCCCTCGCAATGCATGGGGCAATAATATTGACCTGAAGCATTCGGAACGATAGTTGCATGTTGATGATGGTCGTGACTGTGCTTTTCGTTTTTTGCATGTGATTCATCTACCGGCACCAAGTGCATGTTGCATACAGGGCAGTCTCCTGGATTATTATACGTCTTTCCCTCTTCGCAGTTCATGGGACAGATGTATTCGGTTACTTTTCTGGATACAACATGACTTTTATCAGTCCTATCGTTTTTGGAGTTATTATCTGATTTATTTTCTTTCATAATTTTTTATTAGAAATGTTTTACTTACAATGTTGAAATATTGGCTGATTTTCTCTATAGTAGACATATATTTCCACAGATAATTATGTTTTATAGTGCTGTCTGTTTTTGCGGAAGTTTGTGGCAAACTGTTCACATTTTCCTTTGACGGAAAAAGGCATAAACATATAATGCTGGTATCCGAGATATTTCTTGACGTACTATTCAACTACTTTTTTCCTGCATGGCGACACTATATACCACTGTTTATTCAATAGGCGTATGATTATCTATTAATTGATACCCGGCTGCTTTCCATGCTTTCATCCCACCCTTCAAATTATAAAGATTTGAATATCCTGCTTTCGCAAGAGTATTGGCGGCAACTGTACTCATACGATCGCTGCGACAATACAACACAATTTTTTGATTTTTAGCTGGTAGTTCATTGAAATGATTTTCAATTTTATTATACGGAATAAACGTATCCGTTTGAGGAATTTCTCCTTCATAAGGAACATGTACATTCACAAGTATAAAGTCTTTTTCTTCTATCATTTGATAAAGCTGGGTCACAGAAATTTCCTTCACGGCATTATTCTGCAATTTCACGGGTTTTATATTTTTCGCATATAGCAGAATGAGCGAACCCATAATAACTAAAGCGATCGAAATAATCTTCTTCATAATAAATACAATTAAATATTAAAATAATCTTTTTCCATAATTACATCTTACTCCTTCATATCCATTTCCATGTTCATTTCTCCGTCACTGTCTGTATGAGTTTTCATAAAGAGTTTTTCAGCAATTATTACAATTAGAATACCTACAAAAGAAACTATAAGAACAAGCGGGTCGCTTTTAAATTTTAGTATCATAAAAGCAATAAGAATAACAGCATCAAAAAGTAATGCAAGTAGCGGAACAATAGGTTTAAAGCTAACTTCCTTTCTCAGAAATCTAAAGAGTCCCCAATGGACAGCTATATCCATAACTAAATAAAATATAGCGCCTATTGCAGCAATTCTGGTTAAATCAAATAAAATAGTCAGTATTGTAGCGAGTGAAACAGTAAATAGAAGTGACGGGTTGCTGAATTTGAAGCGTAAGTCAGGAATTTGCTTCATACTGCTTAGCATTGCAAGCAATCTGGATGAAGAAAAAACACTTGCAATTAATCCGGAAACAGTAGCGATGATTGCCAAAATTACTGTAAACCATAAACCCATATTACCAAACATCGGTTGGGCGGCTTCTGCAAGTGCGTAATTTTTTGCCTTAATGATATCTGGAATGCTCAGGTTTGCAGAAACAGACAGAGCTAATGCCACATAAATAACCATACAAATTAATACGGAGTAAATAATGGAACGCCCCACGTTCTTGTTTGGATTTACAATATCACCACCCTGGTTGGTAATTGTTGTAAACCCTTTATAGGCAAGTATCGATAATGCCAGAGCTGCAATAAAACCTCCAACCATTGACCAATCGCTGCTGTCTGCCATACCCGAGTTTTGGAAGGAGGGAAAGCCAGATATAGCAAGACCCGCGATTGCTAATAAGGCAATACCCAAGATTTTGGCAATTGCTGTAATAGTTGCGGTTGCTTCAATTATTTTATTACCCGATACATTTATAATAAAGGCTGTTGCAATCAGAACGACTCCGAGGATGGGGACGAGAAAGCTATCACTACCAACATTAAACAATCTAAGAGTATAGGATCCAAAAGTTCTGGCTACAAGACTCTCGGCAATAACCATTGAAACATACATTAAAAGAGAAAAAGTACCTGTGACTGTACCGGGACCATAAGCTTTTCTTAAAAATTTAGCAACTCCCCCCGATGACGGATATGCATTGGAGAATTTCACATAAGAGTAGGCGCTAAGACCGGTTACAATACCTCCAAGTAAAAAAGCTATAGGAAAAAGGCTGCCGGCTAATTCGGCAACTTGTCCCATCAGCGCAAATATTCCGGCACCTATCATAACTCCGGTTCCTAAAGAGACAGACCCAATGAGAGATAACTTACTTGCAGAGTTTTTTTCCATATTCTATTGTCAAATGTTGTAGTTATTTCTAACAACTCCCCTCCAATGTGAGGGGAGGAGCTCTTTATACTAAAATCTCTGTCGTATGCCTAGGCTTTTGTTGGTTTTTGCGATAGACTCTCGGGAATCTTTTTCTATCTCGGTCAATGCTCTGATAGCATCTATGGTTTCCGGGATAACGATGGCTTGGTTATCTACTACATAAGCATAGAATAATTCATCGCCTTCCACTTTTAACATGTCCTGCCACAGAGCTACTTCATACATATCTCCGTAAGGTCTGTTCATCGCCAACATTAGTTCCTTGATAACGTTATTGGCCGAAAGACCGTCGTCATAATTGATTAGAGCAAGACGAGTTGAACTTCCGAAAGCATCCAATACTTCTTTTTTACTCGCCTCTCTGGTGAGCTGTACATTCCAGTAATGCAGATGGCTGAGTGTTTCTGGCACCTTTACGGCAACGGTTATCACATCTAGTTCGGGATCTACAGTCTGCGCATCAGGTCCTTGGTGGCTAGGTATTTCCCTTTCAGGCACTAAGGTGTTCATAATTCCGTTCAAATGGCTTTCCCAAGGATCGGTTGCCCGGCGAAGTAGTGTTCCTCTTGCTTTCTTTAATAGTCCTGCTTTCTTCAGTGCGGTGAGTGTACGTACTATTGAGGTGGTATTACATGAAACTACTCTCGTAGAGGATAGTCCCAACGCTGTTTCATAATTATTCTCGGCGCTAAAGGAGTGTCCAGTGGTTTCGTGCTTTTCACCACCCTGAAGAATGAATTTTAACTCAGCTTCCTGGTATTTCTCAATATTTTGAGCAGCGATTTTCTTTGGCGTACAATCCACAATAATATCTGCCTTTTTTATCAGGTCAGAAAGTGTTCCCTGCACTTGAATCCCTGCTTCTGTCATCTGTTTCCTGAAGTCATCATTAAAAGCAAATACCGGATATCCATTTTTGATTGCTATTTTTATCCGCCAGTCGGTTATTACATCGCAAACTCCGACCAGTTCCATATCGTCCTGTAAAGCAACTGCGTCTGCTACCCGTTTTCCAATTACACCATATCCATTGATGGCTACTTTTACTTTTTCCATTTTTTTTTAATTTAAAGGTTTATGTTTATACTGAATAAAAGGTAATTGCATGCTTAGTTTATTAAAACATTCAATTATCACTACTTCAAAAGTACAACTATGACCTGTTTTATGAGTTACATAATTTAATGAATGATTTATATCATTTATTGATATCTATGCATTGCGTATTGATTTGCAACTTTGCTCCTGTTTTATTTCTATCCAACGCTTCACGGAATTATGCAATCACCAATTAAAACAGTTTTACAATGAATGTTATCTGAATAGACATAAGAGAAAAAATTAAATTCTGAAGAAGCAAAATCTTGTTTCTCTAATGAGCTTACAATCATTTTCCGTATCCTACATCTTTTTCTCATTTCGCACTTATTACTCTATTTGCATTCTTTTAAAAAATAGCTATTCAACAACTTCATAATTGCGCATCATGCCCATATCTTCGTGCTCCAAATTGTGACAATGATAGAGGAAGATACCGATAAAGTCTTCAAATCTTAGAGCAACTTTTACCCGCATATTCGGTAAAAGAAGAAAAGTATCTTGCCAACCTTCATCAATAAAGCCATCTTTCATGGAATTCCAAACATCCGGAGGGACTTGTGAAACATCTCGTTCTATAATCTGAAACTGTAAGCCATGTATGTGCACCGGGTGAGGCATACTCATCATGTTGTCCATCATTCCGCCACCACTGGCACTATTAATAAATTCCCACACTTCTGTGGTATTCAACTTTACTTTCTCCCAATCTGCCACTTCATTCATTTCAAATGTTGTTCCATTTATGAGCCATTGCATGCGTTCAAAATGGAAATTAAATTGACGTGGCGAATCTTGATTAACGGCTTCCGATAAATCAGATTGCTCAATTGGTTCAAAATCTGTAGGCAATGGAACCACTTCGCCTTGTTTGTCAGAAACAATAAAATTGTACAATGTGAGTGCATCGCCATTATCTATATACGAACCGGATTGATTGTTGCTACTTTGCATGCTGCCTCTTCCTCTCATCATTCCTCCGCCTCTACCTCCGCCCATTCCTCTACCTCCGCCCATCATACCCATGGAAGTACCACTGTTGAATGCGAGACTATTAAGCGAGATTTGTTCACCAGAGTTTATGTTAGAGAAATCACGCCAAACTTCTATACGTTCGCCTGGACCCAGCATCATGTAAGGCTTATCTGTTGGTTTAGAAAGCAAACCTCCATCATTTCCAATAACCGTTAAATTGACACCGTCGTTCCAAGCAAGTTTGTAAATTCTGGAATTTGAACCATTCAACACACGAAATCGATAGGTAGCTTTATCCACTTCCATCGAAGTATCACTTTTGCCATTTATTAGAATTTCATCGCCCAAGAAACCAACCATCCTATCCATCATATTATTTTCTAAATAGACAAGCTCGTTGGAAGAATTAAATCTTCTGTCCTGAATTACAATTGGCACTTCATACTCATCGGATGGCAGTTGTTCCTGATCGCCTTCTACAATAAACATTCCGGCCAGTCCTTTATAGACCTGATAACCGGTTATACCATGTGGATGTGGATGAAACCAATAGGTTCCGGGGCGATTGTTCACAACGAACTCATATACAAATTGCTCCCCATTATTAATTACATACCTTGGATGACCGTCCATCTCTTGTGGAACATGAAGGCCGTGCCAATGTATAATGCTTTCGTCGGGAAGCTCATTGTTATAACGTATACGAATTTTCTGATTGGGTTTTACACGAATTATGGGACCGAGGTATGAATTTGGAATTTGTTGAAGCGATGTGCTTTCACCTTTTATTAACTCGGAACGATACGTGTAAACCGCTGTTTTTTCTCCTTCAAAAAGTTGTATATCTGCTGGTGCAGCATTTAATGAAATATCTATGTCGGGTTCAAACGATTCTGTAATTGTAAATTGATTACTTGACCGTTTTTGTTGTTTGCTATTATTACAAAAAGCAAACGAGGGCATGATGACCAATATGATCAACACCCTCGTTATCTGTTTTAATTTCTTTTTTTTCATTTTTATTAAAACTATACCAATTCTACATTCTTACTCAAATATACACCTTGAATGTGCTTACTGTTTTTTATTCTCCAGCGGTAAACCCATGGTAACCCAATCATGCATCCCTCCACGGTAATACAATATTTTATCGGGAGGGAAGCCGGCTTTGAGCAGGTTTTTAATAGCCGACTGCGATTGTGGACATTGTGGGCCATTGCAAAAGAAGATGGAAGGTTGGTCGCGATCCAGTTCGTTCATCCGTTCAGTTATTTCATTGTGGGGTATGTTTTTTGCTCCGGGAATTGTTGAAACATCATAAAAATCAGTAGTTCGAGCATCGATTATCGGTAGCCTTTTCTCTTGAAATTCATTTATTTCAATTTCATCCACGGCACGGATATCCTTGGCCACTACCAATGGCTGGATTATTCCCCAAGTGGTATCTACCTGAACTAGGCCCGCTTCGCCTTTCACAGGCTGCGGAACCATTTGTGACTCTTCCCGTTTCGAAGTTCTCTTTTCATTTACATCCATATTCAGAATTATTTATACCGCATTAACTACTCGTTGCAATTTTTCTTTAATTTCAGTGGCTACCTCAATTAATCCCTGGTTATCGACAGCCATCATAGAGGCCACAGGATTTACAGCTGCAACTTCCACTATCCCATTGTCCAGCTCTTGTACAATAACATTGCAGGGCAACATGGTTCCTATTCTATTTTCAAACTGAAGTGCTTCATAGGCTTTAGCAGGGCTGCAGGCACCCAGGATTTTATACTTTCTGAAGTCAACGTCTAACTTTTCTTTTAATTGTTCGTGGATATTGATTTCTGACAATACGCCAAAACCTTCTTTTTTTAGTTCATCGGTTACTTTTTCTATAGCTTCATCGAAAGTGTACTCTGTTGTTTTCTCAATGTAATACTTCATGATAATCTGTTTTTTTAATTCAATAATTTGATTCTGTTCTGGCATTCCTACTGAAACTATTTTATGATCTACAACTAAAAGTGGCGATGTTTTTAATTTATACGTTTCAATCAACTCTGGATGATCTTCAAAGTACAATAATTTATATTGTAATTCGGCTTCCTGTAATTGTTTTTCAAGTTCTGGCCGATGTGAGCATGTTTTGGTAGCTATTATTCTAATATTCATTTTAAATTGTTTTTACGTTCTTCAAATTCCTGTTTGTCTATTTCGCCTCGGGCGTAGCGCTCTTTTAAAATATCAAGCGGCGATTTATTATCGAGCCGGGTGTTGTGATGGTTGGATTGGTTTATTATTTTCACAATTATCCATACGATAACTACCATACAAATGACTCCGATAATCCACCACCAGCCCATTCCAAGTCCCATTCCCCAACCGTGTTCGCCAAATCTGTGCATCATAATTTACTCCTTTCTTTTTATTGGTTATTTTGATTTTGCATCATCTCGTCATGATCATGGCTCATCATTCCATGGCGTTTTTGGATCGTTTCGTTTTGTTCCGGATTCATTATACCATCCTGATGCATCATGCTATTTTTCAACAATTGCTGTTGGTCGTTGCTCAACACAGCCTTCATTTTTCCAGCGGTTTCGTAAGCGGCCACACCCATACTGATTTTAGTATCGGAGCACTCTTGTAATTGTTGTTCAATCTGGTTTGCAGGAGCCATATCGTCTAGCAGGCTTCGCAACTTCATTTGCTTTTTCTTTAACTCCGATTGGAAATCTACTTGCTGTTTTTTGAAGACGGCGTGCAGTTCATTCAGTTGTTCAACTTGATTGTCGTTCAATGATAATTGCTGCTGCATGTTGGGCAGTTGGTTTACCATCATCCCGTACTTTTTCATGGGCATGTCTTGGTTCATCATTTGTCCGCACATGGGGCACATGCTGTTATTCATCATGTCCTGCATCTTACCATTCTCTGGCATCATCACACTTTGTTTATTAACTTGTTTATTGCTGTTTTGGTATGGGTGTGGATGTGTCTTATTTTGGGCGCTTGCCGTGTACCCGACCATTAAAAGCAAGGCTGTTGCGATAACTACTAACTTTTTCATATCCATTGATTTTAACTGTTTATGTAACGTTCGATTAATATATTCCACAAAACATTTTTTGTTTTCATTTAATTGAACTTGAATGATTCAAAGGTACAGGAAACATTCTATTCAAGTGTTACACAACTCGTTGAGTAAGTTACATCATTTATTGGTATCTATATATCATGGATTGGTTTGCGAATTTTATTCTTTAGGTTTTTAAAATAAGTTGGCGTAAACCCAGATACTTTTTTAAACTGCCCCGACAAGTGAGCCACACTGCTGTATCCCATTTGATAAGCAATCTCACTCAATGATTTCTCATCGTAAACCAATAATTCTTTTACCCGTTCAATTTTCAGGTTTATCATATACTTTTCGATGGTAGTACCTTCTACCGAAGAAAAAAGAGAACTTAGGTAGGGATAAGTCAGGTTGAGTTTGTCAGTAAGGTAATCCGAAAAATTCATACTATTTTCCCCTGAATGATGGTAAACATAATCGATAGTAATATTTTTTATTGATGCGATTAATCTACTCTTTGAATCATCGATGATTTCAAACCCCACACTTTTCAGACTTATATTCAATTGTTCTAATTCGTATGGACTAACCTCATCAGTGGTTTCAACTTTACCCAACTGTATGTTTTTCGTTTTTACCCCATCTTTTTCGAAAATTTGAGAAACTACCATAATACAGCGGTTACACACCATGTTTTTAATACTAATATCCATGATTCTTTTTTTTAGAAATTCATTTGCAACTATCTCATTCCTGTAATGTTTTCAAATAATCAAGCAAAGTTTTTTTCTTCTCTTTTGACAAACGAGCTTCTCGATGAATGAAAGTATAAGGAGCCAGCGGCATTTTGTCATCTTCAATTTGGCTTATCATCGAGGTTAATTTGCTTTGTTGTCTCCTACCCGAATAAGAGCCAAACTCACTTAAATTAAGCTCCTCCTTTCCTTTATTGATATGGTTTTCCAAAAGCCATCCAGCGGGTTGCACCCTGCTGTACCACGGATATTCAGTGTTATTGCTATGGCAATTATAGCATGAAGTCTGTAGCATCTGTGCTATATCTTCGGGAGCTTTGTATGTTTTTACAAAGTCGGTTGATGGGATAGTTGTACTATGGTTGGCCCCAGTGGGAAAGAATTGCAATCCCACCAAGACTACCAATAATACTAATCCTATAATTTTCAGTCGTTTCATTTAACTGAAATTTCTTGTTGCACACTACCACATTTCAACATTTTACTTCCAAAATACGGGTTTCTTATCTCCTTAGATGTACTCAACCATGCTCCACCTTTATTGTTGTTATACATCGGGCAAAAGGCCTGATACAATGTTCTATCGGAACCGGTGATGATTACCAAGTCTTTAACATCTTTGCTTAATATTTCAAAGTGTTCTCTTTGGTGACCTATGTCCTTGCTATTTTCGGAAATATGCTTGGCGTGTTCTGAAGCATCTTCTATAATTTCAGCTAATTCATTTTGTTGTTGCTTAGCTTGCACTGATAAATCGAATTTCGCAAAGTCATCGAATAGTTTTTTCCCTAAACTTGCTGCATTTTTACTATCGTCCTTGACAAGTGCATCTTTCAATGCCAAATAGTTATCGATAATAGCAGATGCAGACTTAGAGTGCTCTACCTTAACAGATGGTTGAACCTTCTTTTTGGTTGTCATCTTTGAATGGTCGTGTTGTGCAAAAGCTCCCAAGCTTATTAAAGCCAGGCTAAGTAAAATAATTATTTTTCTCATTGTTTCTAGTTTTTAAAATTGTTTAAAACTCTTCTTTAATTACACCGCATAATAGTATTTTATCTCCCATATACGGATTTTGGTTTTCCCTGTTTCACTTATTCAACACCTTCTTTTTCCAATGAAAGACTTCGGGCAATACTGATATTCCTCAAAAAGCATTCATTATGTTGTTCGGTTCTATTAAGAACAGGACATAAACTATTCCAGCTTAAACCGCCAGAATCCCTTTTTCATCAGTCCTCACTTTGTAAACCTCGTCGACTGGAGAAATAATAATCATCCCATCGCCACGGTATCCCGTTCGTCCATTTTTGCGAATGAGTTCAACGACTGGATCCACATGTTCTACTGCTACCAGTATTTCCAACTTTACTACCCGGTAGGACTCTGCAAAAGGATATTTATAGCTGATTTGCTGTTGCTGTTTTTCGTGATCAGAGTACTGTCCTGTTCCTTCACATTCTGAGAAGGTCATGCAACAAAATCCTCCACTGTTTAATGCATTATAAACACTTCCAAGTTTCCGGTGTCTGATATAAGCTTTTATTAATCTCATGACAATTATTTTTATTAAATTTCATACATACTATTTCTCATGTTTAGAACTGTTTGCCGATTTCTTTATTTCGCAACCGGTGCAACCATTTACATCGTTCAAATCTTTATTTTCACCTGCACACGAATGGTGAGTGAATTCCGCATCTTTATCAAAAAGAAGCTTAACCCCTAGACCCAGCATGGCGAAGGCAACTAGGATAACCGCTACAATTAAAATTTTAAGCATAATATACTCCTTTCTTTATTAATAATTGGAAGATGATCTAGGAACAAATTATTCCGAAAGTCTTACACATCTTCTTTAACCCAAAGTTATTAATTTACTGGTTACCAACTATTACACAATTTTAAAAAAGAATTATATCATTTTGCTTTACTCATTTTTTAATTTGATTGATTGAAAAGGATGGGAAGGAGTTATACCCCTTACCCCATCCGTCTTCTCAATCCTCAAAATAAATTCACTTAATAGTTTCCTTGGTCTCTCCACAACTTAACATTGCATCACCAAAATAAGGATTTCGGATAGCTTCGGTTTCGCTCAACCAATAAGCACCCTTGTCGTTGTTGGCCATTGGGCAATATTGATAGTAAGCGGTCACGTTTTCTAAACCAAACATTTTTACACTTTTGTAGAATGCGAGGTTAAACTGTACAAACTCTTGACGTTGTTTTTCAATATCATTCGATTTACTGATCGCATTGATTGTACTATTCAATGTTTCTAACTGACCCATCCACATCATGTGTGCATCACCTTTTAGTAAAGCCATATCTACTGCTTTTAAAGACTTGATTACATCTTTTGCTTCGTTAGCTACCTTTTTAGCATCGGTTTCAACAAAGGCATTTTTCATATCCAGATATTCATTATACACTTTTGTAAGCTGTGCTTTAAATGCCGCTGGGGTTGTTTCAGTGAGTGACTGAACCGGAGCGGAGCTCTCGCCAGCACTGCTCATTCCCGTTCCTCCGTGGTCGTGTCCGGTCATAGTTGGACCGCCTTCGGGGTTCATCATACTTGGTTTTCCGGCAAGCTGAGCAGCAGCATCAATACTGAATGTGCCGTTTATTGCTATCTCTTCGCCTATAGCCAAACCTTCAGCTATTACATAACTTTCGCCCAATGCAGGCCCAAGTGTTACTTCCCGCATTTTAAAATTAAGACCCTGATCGGAAATAGATTTTATATACACAACTGAACGTTGGCCTGTCCACATCACCGCAGTTTTAGGGACAACCATTGCATCGGATGTTTTTTGCAATTGTGCTTGTACAATTCCGGAAACAAACATTTCGGGCTTTAACTTCAAGCCGGGATTTGTTGTTGCTATCCTTGCTTTTGCTACTCTCGTCATGGGGTTTATTATTGGATCAAGAAATGAAATTGTTCCTGTAAATGTTTCACCCGGAAGAGAAGCAACCGTATATTCAACTTTATCGCCTTTTTTAATCCAGCCTATGTCCGATTCATACACATCAAAGAGTACCCATACTCTTGAAAGGTCTGCTATTTCATAAATGGGCTCTCCCCTTTGGACGTAATCACCCGGATTCACATTTTTCTGGATTACATAACCCGAAACATCGGCTTGTATATCGAAACTTGTGGTTGTGCTTCCCGACTTTAGCATTCGATTAATCTGGTCGTCTGTTAATTTCCAGGTTTTCAGTTTTTCTTTGGCTGCATTAAAAAGCTGCGGTTGCGTATCCTTCACTTTCTGCGCCTCGTACAATTCCTCCTGTGCAGTTACTAAGTCCGGAGAATATACCGATGCAATCACTTGCCCTTTGTTTACATAGTCACCTGTGAAATTGACCATCAGGTTTTCAATCCGTCCCGGTACGTGTGATGATTGAGAAAAAACCAATCGTTCATCTTCTTGTATTTTACCGTTTAAACGCACCTCTTTCACATGATCCATTGCTCCCACAACTGCTGTTTGAATATTGGCCAGTTGTATGGCTGTTGCAGACATGCTTATAGCCATGGGGTCTACATCGTCGTGTTGATCATCTTCCAACGGAATTAAATCCATGCCGCAGATGGGGCAATCGCCTGGCTCGTTTTGACGGATCTGTGGATGCATAGAGCAGGTCCAGATTGTTTCTTCTCCCACCTCTTGATTTTCTACCTGATTTTCGTATTTGGTATTATCGCCCGTACCTCCAAAAATCAACCAACCTAGTAACAATCCTATTGTTAGCGTTGAAAGAACTATTATTATTGTTTTTGTATTTGTTTTCATTTACTTGTATGTTTTTGCAGTAATGTAATTCAACTTAGCCAAAGCTATCTGGTATTCTACTTCTGCTGTGGCTTTCATTTTTTCGTATTTCAACAATTGCTGTTGCATGCGCAACACTTCTTCAAAATCTTTTCCAGAGTTGCTGTAAGCGCTAAACAGAAGGTTCAGCGATTGATTAGTTTGCTGAGTTTGCTGCTCATACAGATCAATCAGCTCCTTTTGCTGTTGAATTTGAAACCAGGTCATTTCATAATTTGAAGTAAGTGAATTGACGACTTCGTCTTTTTGAAGAGAATAGCTCTCCTGCATCAGTTGTGCTTCTTTCTCAGCAGCTTTGTATTTTTTTCTAAAAATAGGGATAGACACTGAAACCATTGGCATCACTATATTTTTCCCGCTTTCCATTAGTGCATAACCCAACCCAATACCCAGTTTTGGAAGTCCCTGTTTTTTTGCTGCGGTTTCGTTGGCTTCACTGGCTTTAACTTTCAAATCCAATGCGTTTAACATCGGGTTATTGGCCAGAAGGGAATCCCTTCGAAAGCTGTCTTGCAAATATTCAGCATTAAGAGAACTATCAATTGTTACCTCTTTATCAACATCCCTGTTAAGCAGCTTATTAAAAGTAGTCATCAACGGTTTTTCTTTCTTTTCAAGAATGTTGAGGTTGGTAACTGCATCTTTCAGCATAATATCCACGCGCAACACATCAACCATAGGGGCCACACCATTTTTAAACTTAGAGTTGGCAATGGATCTGTAGGATTGTAGTATTTCTATGTTCTCTTGTTCAATCTGTTTCCAACGATCCAATTCATACAATGGATAATAAGCCGCCGAAACCTCATAATATAACTGGTTTCGTGCATCAAGAAATGACTGGAATTGCGCCTCTGCCATTAAAGCAGCCGCATTGCCTTGCGCCTTCAAAGTTCCGAACCACGGAAATGTCTGCATGAGTGAAAACTCTGCACTTTGCGACATCATTTTAGGAATATTGTAGCTAAAAGAGAATGTTGGATCGGGCAATGAGCTTACCTGAGGTATTTTCTGAAGCGCAGCTTCAAACTCCTTGTATTTTGATTGTATTCCGGGATTGTTTTCTGCTGCAGTCCTATAATATTCATTTAGGGTTTGTGCTTGTACAGTTGAAACTCCTAGAATTACCAAAAAAATGATATGTATAATAAACTTCATGATTGTATCTTTTTTAATTTTCTTTCTTCACGCATACTATAAAGTACCGGCACAATAAAATAGGTAACTGCTGCAAAAATCATTCCACCAAAAGCCGGTATAGCCATAGGTATCATAATATCAGCACCTCGTCCAGTAGAAGTAAGAATTGGTAGTAGTGCAATAATAGTTGTTGCTGAAGTCATAGCAGCAGGTTTAATCCTACGGTATCCCGCTTCCACAACAGCTGCTCGTATTCCTTTCAAATTGTCGGTTTTATTCCGTAAGAAACTTTGGTCGAGATACGTAGCCATTAAAACGCCATCATCGGTTGCAATACCAAAAAGCGCAATAAAGCCGACCCAAACTGCCACACTCAGGTTGATGGTGTGCATTTGGAACAACTCCCGCATGTTGGTGCCAAAGATGGAGAAATCTAAAAAACCACTTTGTCCGTAGAGCCAAATCATGATAAAACCACCGCTAAAGGCCATCGCAATCCCTGAAAACACCATCAGGGATGTAGTAACTGACTTAAACTGGAAGTATAGAATCAAAAAAACGATCATTAAAACAAGTGGTACAATTATGGAGAGACGTTTTTCTGCCCGCACCTGGTTTTCATAACTACCCGAAAATTTGTAACTGACTCCGGATGGAACGTTTAAATCACCCGAATCTATACGGGCTTGTATCATTTTCTGCGCATCATCAACCACGCCTCCTTCCGAATAACCGGCACGTTTGTCAAATAGTACGTAACCCACTAGAAAAGTCTCCTCACTTTTAATAGCTTGGGGACCTCTAACGTACTCAAAATCGACTATTTGAGAGATAGGTATTTGAGCTCCGGTTGGTGTAGGTATCAGAATTTTAGCCAGCGATTCTGGATTGTCTCTCAGTTCACGCGGGTATCGTACCCTTACAGGGAATCGTTCTCTACCTTCAACCGTAGAAGTAATTTTCATTCCTCCAATGGCCGCTTCAATGGTTTGTTGCACATCTTCAATATTCAATCCATAGCGAGAAATTTCGTCACGGTTAATATTCAGATGCAGATAAGGCTTTCCCACAATCCGATCAGCAAATACAGCCTCAGCTTTTACAGAAGGTACTTCTTTCAGTATCTCCTCTAATTGCATCCCAAAATCTTCAATGATACTTAAGCTGGGGCCATATACTTTAATCCCCATAGGAGCACGCATTCCTGTTTGCAACATTACCAAACGGGTTTCAATGGGTTGCAGCTTAGGCGCTGACGTTACTCCTGGTATTTTTGCTACTCTCACAATTTCACTCCAAATATCATCAGGCGATTTTATTTCCGGTCGCCAATTGCGGTAGTAACTCCCTCTGTTTTCGGGTATCAACTCTTCGTAAGTTACCCCCTTATGTAAAGCATCTATATTGGAAAGTGTATCACCTGTGCTTAATATAAATCTGTCATCTTTATCAATCTTGAACCTTACCCGATGCCCATTTTCATTGAGCATATATTCAGGTCGGTAATTTATAACGTTTTCATACATCGAGATGGGTGCTGGGTCGAGTGCTGACTCTACTCTTCCTAATTTTCCTACTGTAAGTTCAACTTCCGGAATGTTGGTCAACAACATATCCAATTGACCTAAAACTTTTCGGTTGTACTCAAAACCTGAATGTGGCATAGAAGTAGGCATTAGCAAGAAGCTTCCTTCGTTGAGTGAAGGCATGAATTCTTTCCCGATAGGGGGGAGGGTGTGGTTTAATCCTGACCACACTTTGGTGGTACGGATATTCCACCCCACCGTATCGAAGCCTTTGGCTACAAATCCAAACATATTGCTGAATCCCATCCAAGTGACTACTCCGAAAAAGATTAAAAATGTAGGGATTAAAAGGAATGTCACTTTATGATTTAAGCACCAACGGAGTATCGGTTTATAGAAATATTCAAGGATGATGAAAAACCCTAGTATAATTATCACAAGCAGTGCAACGAACAGCACATTTGTCATCAGGCTTTTAGCTGCTCCTAAAGGCAACCAGTATTTAGCCAGTAACCAGATTACACCAATAACTACAATTATAACTTCGGCATATTCCAGCACCCATAAGGTGAATGATCGCATCCGTTGTTGCATAGGTGAATCAGATTTCTCATCCTTTTCTGATCTGTCAAGACCGAAGCGTTCTACACCGAATTCTTTTACCACACCAACAACGCCAAATGCCAATAAAATCAATCCGGCCCAGGTATGTCCCAAAAAAAGAATAATAATTCCAATTGGAATCAGTGAAATATTCAGCCACTTTCTAATTTTTTTGTTTTTTATTTTTACACCAAAAAACCAATAAGCCAAGGTGGGCATAATTAATAATGAAACGATAAGCGCAGCAATCAGTGCAAATGTTTTGGTAAACGCCAGCGGCCCGAAAAGTTTGCCTTCGGCAGCCTGCATGGTAAACACTGGAATAAAACTTACAATGGTGGTAGAAACCGCGGTGAGTATTGCAGAACTAACTTCGGAAGCACCGTTATATATGGTGATTTTCAGATTCTGTCCAGGTGGAGATTCATCAATATGTTTGATAATGTTTTCGGATAGAATTACCCCCAAATCGACCATCGTACCAATGGCAATAGCAATACCCGACAAGGCCACAATATTGGCATCGACATGGAAATAACGCATGGCAATAAAAACCATCAGCACGGCTATGGGCAATAAACTGGAAATCAAAAAAGATGCCCTTAAGTTGTATACCATGACAATAACCACCAGAATAACAATCAAAATCTGAAGCGAAATAGCCTCCTCCAATGTCCCCAGAGTTTCATAAATGAGACCCGAACGGTCGTAAAATGGCACAATGGTTAGTTGGCTTTCTACTCCGTTGTCCAAGGTTTTTTTTGGGAGACCGGGAGATATTTCAGTGATTTTGTCTTTCACATTGTTGATAACCTGCAGCGGGTTGGCCCCAAATCGTGCTACTATGACTCCGCCAACAACTTCTGCGCCATCTTTGTCCAGTGCGCCTCTTCGGGTAGCAGGTCCCAATGATACCACCCCAATGTCCTTAATCCTGATTGGCACATTATCTTGAATAGCTACTACAGCTTTCTCGATATCTTCGGTTTTTTTCACATAACCTAATCCACGCACAAGGTATTCGGCTTGGTTTATTTCTATGGTTTTAGCACCCACATCTCTATTAGACTTTTGCACCGCCTCCATCACTTTGTGTAGCGGTATGTTGTATGCTTTCAGCGCATCGGGGTTTACATCTACTTGGTATTCCTGCACAAATCCGCCAATGGAAGCCACTTCGGAAACCCCTTCTGTAGCATTCAGCCCATATTTCACATAAAAATCCTGCACGGTACGTATTTCGTGCAAATCCCAGCCTCCGGTGGGATTTCCCTCTTTGTCACGACCCTCAATGGTGTACCAGTAAACCTGACCTAAAGCAGTGGCATCGGGACCAAGAGCAGGCTGCACACCCTCGGGCAATAACCCAGTTGGTAATGAACTCAGTTTTTCTAATATACGCGATCGAGACCAGTAAAATTCAATATCTTCAGAGAAAATAACGAAAATGCTGGAAAACCCGAAAATAGATGAACTACGGATAGATTTTACACCCGGGATACCTAATAAATAAGTGGTGAGAGGATAAGAAATCTGATCTTCAATATCCTGTGGCGAGCGACCCATCCACTCGGTAAATACAATTTGCTGGTTCTCTCCAATGTCAGGTATAGCATCTACAGGAACTGGGTCTCTTGGTAAGATGCCCTCATTCCAATTGAAAGGAGCTGTTGATAGCCCCCAAACAACTAAAAGAAGCAAAAGCAAACTCGTTACTAATTGGTTGTTGAGAAAGTACTTAATAATTCCATTTATCATCTCAATATTTGTTTATCGATAATTATTTTTTCACATTTTAATTTAAGATATTCTTATGCGAAATCATAAAAGGTTATGATATGCAACAAGAAGTTCATTTAAAGCCCTAATGATAGAGGGATATAATTGAAGTATCAATCAAGTGTTTTGATTAAATAACAAGATTGATATTAAAATGTTCTAAAGTCGATAAACGCAGATGTAGGAAAGGAATTTTAGTGTAGTGCTGTGTAACCCTATGGGAGATATAGGATTGTAACTTTTAATTATTGCATCAGATGTAAATAAATTAATGAGATAATCTAATATCGCTGATGCCTGTAAATAAGAAAAGGTAATAGGTTTTTGAATCGTTGTGTTAGCTTGTTCCAATGTGAAATTATCAGTTATAATTTCAACATTTTGAAAAGAACAGCAGCTCTCCGACGAATCAATAAAGTTAGTAGATAGAGTATCAAAATTATTATTTACAGATATATCAGATGAAACACAACATGCATCTGCTTCATTATTTGCAACCAATGTAAATGAATGAAATTCATTATTGCAAAAGTGCATAGTAATGATTGGATGCACACTTAACGTAAGCACCAGAAGCAGTAATATGGATGTCGATATGCGTTTCACTTTCTCTTTTTTAAACTAACATATTTATAACTTGCAAAACAAAAGTAATCAATTTTCTGAATATACAAAAATAAAACATTTAGAATGAGTTATTGTTTAAAAAAAATTACATGACAGATATGTTTGTTGCAAAAGTATATTCTGTATATATAGTATAGTGCTTCTCAACTTGAGAATTATTAACAAAACAGGTTGTTAGCGTGTGTTTTTTCGCTTCTATTAAACAACAAAATTAGCTGTGTATAATATTCACCTACTCATCTCTTTTAATTTGTTCGTGTAATCTTCTAAGCTGTATGTCGCTATGCAAAAAAAAATTCAACTTTCTCGCTACGTAAAACATATATTGAAAAAACGATGTAAGTAGTAGTAAAATTTACTGTATAGTGATTTTTAAAAGTTAACATATCTTTTGCTTTAAAATAAGTTGTAGGTGTTAGTTAGGAATTAGGAGGTCTTTCTAATTAATCTCAATAACTTAACTAAGAGTATAGTTTGTCAATCACAAGTTAAATTTGTATCAGTGCGTATGCGGCTCTACTTCTTTCTTTTCTGGTGACTCACTCTCTACCTGTTCCTCTTTAAAGACACAACTGCTTCGAATAGTTGCAATTATAACAGTTTGGAGTAACATAAAACCAATGATTAAAATTGTTACCCACCGCAGTTTATTTATTCTTCTTGTATTATTTTTGATCATAACGAAAATTTTTCTGCATGAATTTGATTGCCGGAAATCCCGGCATCTGAAAGTTGATTAATAACACTTTCCTGCATAGCAGGAGGTCCACATATCCAAAATGATTTACGGAGAAAATTATCGCCACAATAAGATTTTATTTTTTCCACTGAAACTAAACCGGTTTCTCCCTGCCAATCTTCCTTCGGATGATTTAAAACATGAATCACTTCTAAATTGAAAATTTGCTCCTTCTCCATCTTTTTAAGTTCATCTCGAAAAATAATATCCTTTGATGTCTTGTTGGCATATACTAACAGCACTTTCCGGTCGGCTTTTACTGCATGCATGTGCCTTAGCATGCTCATAAAGGGAGTAATTCCAATACCGCCAGCAATAAATACTATCTCTTTTTCATTGGGGTAAAACAGATAAGAGAACCTACCAAATGGTCCGCGAATGGTAACCTGATCTCCAGGTTTGGTCTGATGAATAGTGTTTGTATAATCACCAGACTTCTTGATTGTAGAACTTATATATTGATCTGATTGTGGATGTGAGGAGATGGTAAAGGGATGCTCTTCTTTGGGGTGAGTCTTTCTGTGAAGAGTCAGAAAATGAAACTGACCCGGCAAATAGGTTGGAACTCTTGAACCGTCACGGGTACGCATCTTCAATGTATGAACATTATTAGTTTCTGGCGTAACTTCCACAATCTCGAATCGTTGTTTTATTATAAGAGGATAGATTATTTTATGGTATAAATAAGCTGAGCTTGAAGTGAGTAACAATGCCAACCAGATGATCTTCATGGATAAAAGTTGCAAGTCATCATTTGCCGACCAACTATGCAGAAAGCCCAGAACTATTACGGAAAGTGCAAAAATGTTATGGAAAAAACGCCATTTTTCGAACCCAGTATTCAATCGCAAACGAAGCGAAGTGAAGATTATCAGCGTGAGCAGCAGAAGCAATGTTACTCGTCCAACCCAAATGAACAGGGATACATCCGATGCATAAATGATGGTTAAATCATGATCTCCTAGCACCAATAAAAAGGGGTGAGCAAGCAACAATAGTGTGGCAAAAACTGCCATGTTGCGATGAAATAATAGCAACATATCCAAACCGAATGGTTTTTCTATCCAGTGGATACGGACAGACAAAACTGGTTGTAATGCCAAAATAGTAAATCCCAATAAGGAAAATATTTTACCCAGTTCATCCGCAAATACCATACCAGTACTTGGTTTAAAAACTACTACCGTTATAAGCGGAATACTTAATAACAATGTATAAATAAAAATTCGCCAAAATGCTTTCATGCTCTTTCTTTTTTATAAAAAAACAATTCACTTATACCGCAAACAAATTGTTTACGTGAATTATCCAAAGTTACCGGATTGAGAGAATTCTCTCTACATTAAATCCTTTTTGCGTTCCTCAAACTCCTGTTTGTCAATTTCACCGCGAGCATATCGGTCTTTCAAAATATCAAACGCAGATTTATTACCGACACGGGTGTTGGAGTTTTTGTTTTGGTTTATTATTTTCACAACCATCCAAACTATGATCACCATAATAATGAGCCCAATGATCCACCACCAACCCATTCCAAATCCCATTCCCCAACCGTGTTCGCCATATCTGTCCATCATAATTTATGTCCTCCTTTTTTATCGGTTGTTTTTTATTTATCTACTTCTATTTTTCATTCTGAAGACGATTAATCATCGATTTCATTTCCGCAATCTCTCTTCTCTGAGCTTCAATAATTTCCTCTACTAATTTTTTCACTTCGGGATCCTTAATAGCTGCCCGCTCACTTGTTAAAATTGCGATGGAGTGATGCGGGATCATCGCTTTCATCCAAAGAACATCTCCAATAATTGGTTTTTGAGCTCTGACAAGACCAAGTGCGCTGACGAAAAGCAAAATACTGCCCAGGATAATTGCTCTGTTTTTCTTTTTGTTCTGATACATTTTGCGCATTACAAAAAACATTATCAATGCCATTGCTGCAATTCCTAAACAAGCCATGTAGAAACGGGTAAGACTAAAATATACGTGATCAGTTGCATATGTATTTAAATACATTGTAATGTACATGGCAATGAAAGAGCTGGCAAGCATTATTACAAACTTTGTGTAGTTGTTCTTGCCCTTCTTCTTGTTTGTTTCTTGGTGTGAATTCATTTTTTTTGATTTTAGTGTTTGATTCAAATTAAATAGTTCTCACAAAGAGTCCCAGCTCGCGCCAATTACAAATGTGTGCGAGTGTGAATAAAGCAACTCAATAGTTACAAGGCTGAAATTACTTTTTTTAATTTTTCCCTTATTTCGCTGGCAATGCTTGCTAACTCTTTGTTTTCGATTGCTTGCATGCTGGCAGTGGGATCAACGGCAGCTACTTCTACCTGACCGTTTTCCAGTTCCTGTAAAATTACGTTACAGGGTAACATAGTGCCTACTTTATTTTCAGCTTTCAACGCTTTGTGAGCAAAAGGAGCATTGCAGGCACCCAAGATTTGATACTTTCTGAAATCCACATCAATTTTCTTTTTCAATGTTGCTTGTACATCTATCTCTGTAAGGATGCCAAAGCCTTCTTTTTCCAGTTCTGCAACTACTTTTTTCTTTACGGACTCAAAATCTGCTGACATATTTTTATTGAAATAATAAGACATAATCATGTATTTTAAAATGTTAATAAATTTGGTTCTTTTTACCGTGATATGCGTCTTGCGATATTAATTGTCTTTTTTCTTCATTTTCTCCATTTTCTCTTTCATCTTCTTCTCCATTTCTGGATTACTTTCCATCATTTTTGTCATGTTATCCATCATCTTTTCACGCATTTGGGGGTTGTCCTGCATCATCTTTTGCATCGCTTTCATCATCTTCTCATGCATTTCCGGATGTTCTTTCATCATTCCTTGCATCTTCTCCATCATTTGTTCACGCATTTCAGGATTTTCATCCATCTTTTCTTTCATTTTCTCCTGCATCTGTGCCATCATTTTTTTGCGCATTTCGGAATTCTCCATCATTTTTTCCATCATCATCTTTTGCATGTCCGGGTTTTCCTGCATCATTTTTTGTCTGTGCGCCATCATTTTTTCTTTCATCTGCGGATTTTGCATCATTTCCTTCATTTCTCCACTCTCCATCATTTTCATATGGTTTTCCATCAGGGCCATTTTGGCTTCGTCGTTGTTTTGTACTATTTCCATCAACTCGTTTAAATGAGTTTTATTAGAAACGATCTCCTGATAAATCTCTTGCCTATTCTGTTGAGCTTCCATAGCACTTGGTGCATTAAAGGTAGTTTTACAGCCTAAAAGTAGAATAAACAAACCTGTTGCGAATAAAAATTTAATTGAAGTTCTCATAGTTTTTTTTGTTTTTTAATTAATAGTTATTGATAGTGAAACGTTTAAAAGATCATAGCCACACCTGCGCCGGCACCAAATCGGTTGTCATAACTGGCATTGATACGCCAGTCTCGATTTATAAAATATTCCAGCCCTACTTGCCAAGTGGTTTCTCCTTTCAGGTTACTCCCGTCTGGTAAATCATCGACCCAACCAAAATCCATTTGGTATTCAAATTCACCATAAAGTAGCACACGGCGAAAAATCATTGTGGCAGTAGAAAGACCTATTTGAGGTCTGAGTTTACTATCGATACGCAAATCGGAATCTATTAAGAGCGGCAAAAAATATTTGATGCCAACCACCGCTGTGGTCTCCAAATCATCCAGGCTGCCTTCATTCTCATTCTCCAGATGTGCTCCCCCAAAGACTCTGAAATAACTGTTTAGATATCGCTCATATGTTAGTTCGGCCTCCAAATTTTTATTCCAACCATATTCACCACGCAGGCGCACCTGATTTCTGATATTTGTGGTGGTAGCAAAAAAATCTGTCATGTGGCTGGCAACAGTAAGCTCTGCCCACGTAAACAAATGCTTGTCAGTTTTAGTTAGATTGCCTAAGGCATAGCGTTTCATGCGTTCGTCTCTGGGAGTATCATAACTTATAACACGTGCCATTCCAGTGTCCATGTGATAAAGTACATGGCAATGGAAAAACCAATCTCCCGATTCATTTGCATCAAACTCGATTACTACTTTTTGCATTGGAGCTACATTAACTGTATGTTTCAAGGGAGAGTACTCACCGTTTTTATTTAAGACCCTGAAAAAATGTCCATGCAAGTGCATCGGATGATGCATCATAGTAAGGTTGTTTAAAGTAATGCGAACAACTTCACCTTGCTTAATCTTAATCTTGCTCGCTTCTGACAAGGGTACTCCATTGATACTCCACACGTAACGATTCATATTCCCAGTAAGATTAAAGAGCATTTCACGCATGGGTTTATCCTCTTCGAAGTTTGTTTTTTCGGGTGATTTCAGGTAATTGTAGTTAAAACTTGGATTACTGCCTGTTTTCATGGGATCGCCAATCACTTTGTCTGCAGGAAGAACGTATCCCATATTATTTTCATCCATTTCGTTCATTTCATTCTCGTTGTGTTCCTTCTCTCCATTATTCATTTCCATCTCTGTCTTTTGCTGCATCTCTTTCTTATCGGCTGCTGTGGAATGATCTATCTTCTCATTGGCCATTTGGGTCGAATCTTTGTTGTTCTCCATCTGCATATCATCCGATTTGCTCATAGACTTTTCCATATCCATATCCATTTCATCCATCGACATACTGTACTTTTCCATAACCCGGATGGAATCGCTTTTTCGTGGTCGAAACTTAGCTGCTGGAGCTCCCATTTTCATGTCCATCGCCATCATCTCTTTCATTAATTTGATAAGGTCGGGTTTAGGCACAAAAGATGCTGCAAGGATAGGGCCCTTACCAATATAAGCGGATGCTTCACCCGAGCCATCTTGAGAAGTGGCACGTATTTGCAACTTTCCGTTTGACGGAATAGTCACAATATAGTCATAGGTTTCGGCTACACTAATTAATGTTTTGTTCTTGTTTACAGGTATCACATTTTTGCCATCGGCCGAAATCAACAAAGGGTCTTCTCCACCAAAGGTGAGCCAGAAATAAGAAGCCGACGCAGCGTTTACAAAGCGCAACCGTACTTTCTCTCCGGGTTCAAAATCGGGATATTCCTGTTTGTTTTCACCGTTTATTAAAAACAGATCGTGGTAGTTATCCGATATTGCCATATCGGGCATGCGCTGCCACATCATTTTTAGTTTAGCGCCTGCTGCCTTTTGCTTAATCACCTTATCCCAACTTTGCACTTGATTTTTCTTGATTAAATACCACTCGTTCCCACGTTTCAAATTTCGCAACTGATTATCAGGATTTTCATCAATCCAATCTGATAAGACTAAAACGAGGTCTTTGTCGTATTCAAAATCTTTTTCTTTGGGATTAATTTGAATGGATCCATATACGCCACGTTGCTCCTGCAAACCTGTATGCGAATGGTACCAATATGTTCCGGATTGTTTAATAGCAAATTTGTAGGTAAAGGTCTCCCCGGGTCGTATAGGGGGTGTAGTCAAATAGGGTACACCGTCAAAATAATTGGGTAGAATCATGCCGTGCCAATGTATCGATGTTTCTTCGTTCATATTATTGGTTACATGGATTATGGCATATTCTCCTTCTTCAAAGATCAGATTGGGTCCCGGGATACCACCATTTATAGTCATAGCCTTTACCTGTTTTCCGGTAAAATTCACCTCTTTATAATCGATAGTGAGATGATATTCACGCTCCGGCCAGTTGTCAATATTCTCTTCTTGAAGATTTGCAATTTGAGCAATTGTTGCAAATGAATAGAACCAACTGAATAAAATAATAAGAGGGAATTTTGTAATATGTGATATTGTAAAAGCTTGTTTCATATAAAAGAGTCGTTGATTTTACATTTAGAGATGAGTTTTATATGGAGGTGATTAATTAATCACTTTTTGCACTTCACCACATGTCATCATTTTACTTCCAAAATAGGGATTCTGGATATCTTTAGACTCACTCAACCATTGAGCACCTTTGTTATTGTTATACATTGGGCAATAAGCTTGGTAAAGCTTTTTCCCCGTACCTGTAATAGCAATAAGGTCTATCATGTCTTTGCTCAATATGTCAAAATGCTCCCTTTGGTGATCTATTGGATTATCGGAAATGTGTTGTGCATGTTCTGTTGCATCTTCTATTATTTCTTTTAATTCTTGTTGGTTATTCTCACCATATCTATCGGTTTCAAAATCGTTGAACTGTGTAACCAGATCTTTTCCCGCTTCTGCTGCAATTTTACTATCTTCGTTTACCAATGCATCTTTCATATAAAGATAAGTAGTTAGAACTGCATCTGACTGCTCTAATGAACCATCAACATTGTCTAAACCTAACAATCTGGTCTCATCCTTACTGTTTTGATCGGAAGGATTGTTTCTTTTTTCACTGTTCGTACAAGAAGTGAACATGAATGCTAAAGTTAAGGATAGTATGCCAACAGTTGTTTGTAAAGTTTTCATTTTTGTTTGTTTTTAGGATTAATATTTGGGGATTAATTTTCTACGGTTTCGCTCTCTGACTTATCATCGCATTGTCGTAGTAAGAGATTTATCTTATTAACTTAGTTTGCTGATTTATTAATCACTATATTATAACATGCCTCAGAAGAAATAGTTTATGAACTATCATAAAATCAAATGAATAGAGTTGAGTTTTAAGTTTTGTAAAATAGACTTTTATTTTTAAAATACTTATTTTAAAGCTAGTTCTTCTCTCTGTATAATAGTATATACTTTACACTAAGCTTGAATTATATTAGTTCTATTTTTTTAAGTAATACGTTTGCAGACTTATTTAAAAGCTAATTAATTCAGTGATATTATGAAGTGAAAACACCTCAAAAAGCTATTGTCAACGATGGCAATAAATCTAATTAGTCCTTTAAAAGATATGCAATTGCAAATTATTTATGCCAATTACCGACATCAATCGACAACACACGACACCCTGCCAAATTTCAGTTTTAAATTAATCATCTCTCTCTATATTTGTGATATACTCACCATTTAAATATAGAATTATGGAACCAAATCAAAACAACATCGAAAGTGTGCTTGTTTTAGAAGACAAGAACAAAACGAAATTGGGCATAGTATCGTCCATCGACAGGCAAGGTAATGTGCAGACTGTTGCACCCAAAGAGAGTAACCAAAATCAATTCTTGAAAATTACCGACAACGGAATGTTCAAAAACTTTATGAGCAACTTTCTGCGTCAATACAATGATCCTTCTCATTTTGGTTTGTATAAACTTGTAAATAACCAAGTAGAAGCATCTGTAGAAATTCTGAAAAGCATGCTAAAGCGACCTGATGTTCCGGAAAACGAAGAAACCATTGAAGGTTATTCGGTTAAATTTGATAAATTCTCTGTTTCTAAGGGATTTACTCCAGTCGATGAAAGTCGAGTTAATTGGGAAAAGTTTGAAGCTATAGGAGTAACCAGGGAGAATTTATCTGCATCAGGCGATTTACAAGAGATGTTAGAGTGGCGAAAATCACCTAATTTAATTCCTCTTACCATTGAATTAGGTGATGCAACCGTACGAACTGAAGCGCGGTTGGGACTCAGAGAAAATGAAAATGGCGAAATCAATCTTGCTATTTATGCCATTCGTCACGAACCGGAATTAGACCGACTTTATATGGGTGTGCGTTTTACGGACGAAGACAAAGAAAGCCTTAGAAACACCGGTAATTTAGGCAGACAAGTGGAGCTTTCCCCAACACCTGATAATAAGTTCAATGCATTTGTATCCATTGACAAACTGACAAACGAATTAATTGCCGTCCGTGCAGATCGCATACGCATTCCCGATAAATTGTTGGGAGTTGAACTTTCCGAAAAACAACAAAGTGATCTTGCTGAAGGAAAAGCAGTGCGATTAGAAGGAATGACATCCAAAAACGGCAAAGAGTTTTCAGCTACTCTACAGGTAAACGCAGATAAAAAAGGTTTAGATTTTATGTTTGATAATACACCCAAATTCTCCGAACGACAAGTGCAAACTGCAAATCAAAACGAGCATCCAAACGGTGAAAAGAACATCCCCAAAACGTTGTGTGGATTAGAACTTTCTGAAAAACAACAGCATGCATTAATTGACGGACGTACCTTGTACCTGAAAAATATGACAGACAAAAAAGGACAACCTTTTAATGCCTATGTAAAATACAGTGAAGAAGAACAACGTCCGCGATTTTACAAATGGAATCCAGATAAAGAAAAGACAGTTGCTGTAGCGGAAGAGAGTAAAACCCAAGTAGCCGTAAATAACGAAGGTAAAAACAATGAATCAACCAAAAACATAAAAGAACCTCTTAAGAAAAACCAAGTGAAGCCTACTGAGAAGCAGAATTCGATTCAGGAAAATAAGGAAGAAAGACAAAAACAATCGAAGCCCAAGAAAAGAGGGGTGAAAATGTAAGCTTTTGACTAAATGACCAATAAACTTCATTTTTCATAAACGAGTAGACACAAGCTGTTTACTCGTTTTTTTTGAACAATAAAATGATTTGGGAAGTTTTTCTTTTATAAAACACAATAGAAAGTCAGGCACATTCTCACTACATTGGCTTCGATGCTTTCAGGAGCCGACTGCTTCGCCGGTCAGCAATCCTTCATCACTTCGCCTCTTTCGTTTCGAATAAGCCTTTTGTTTCACTGTAAAGAGCGTAAGTCTTATTTTGATTGTCCTTATCTTCCTGTGGAAACAATCCGCACAAATTAAGACATACGTCTGTTCTTTACGGTATTTGTATATTTTCAATTTCACATAGTTTATACTTACTCATTAGTGTAAATCACCTTACGAAAAAGGCGGTAATTTCTGATAATGTGATCGAGATACTCCGAATTCTTTCTTTAATACTCGTAAGAAATAGCAGGCATCATAAAATCAGTATTTGGATACATTTCAACAAGAAGAACAAGAACAATTTGGAAAACAGGAGGATGTGGAAAAACTTATCCGCTCTTAAAAACGAAAGATTGAATTTGCAGCAACATCAATGCCTGGGTATAACTACCTGCAAAAGAAAATATCTTATCTTTATTCTGGATTAGAAAACTGTCCTGTAGGGATTTAATTCCACAAAGTGAAAAAGGAAAAACAATCCCATGTTGCAGCACATTTCTAAGCCCCCCAAGCCAAAGGCTTTTAAATGAGCTGTAATTTTATTTGCGAAACGGTACTTAATCGTTACATTTGCATATTGATTAAACTGAAGAAGAAAAAAATATGAAGAAGGGAATAGACAGTAAACTCGTCACGCGAAACATCAAACCAACCGCGATGCGAGAGTTGGTGTTGCAAGTTTTAATCGAACAAAAAACGGCTATCAGTTTGTCTGAACTGGAACAAAAATTTGAACAAGCTGATAAAGTGACTCTTTACAGAACATTAAAGACTTTTGTAAATAGCAAACTCATTCATAGCATAGATGATGGAACGGGTTCGGTTAAATATGCTCTTTGTCGGGATACTTGCCAGTGCCACCCGGAAGACCTGCATGTCCATTTTCTTTGCACAAAATGTAGTCAAACCTATTGTTTAAATGACATACCTGTTCCCGAAATAAAACTACCTCATAGTTTTTCTCTTGAAAGTGTTAATATGATAGTAAAAGGAATATGCTCAAACTGCAAGGTCTAACTTTGCAACTCAGTTGCATAAACTTTTATGTAAGTTTGCCGTTATAATTTTAGATTCAGAAATTAATTATGCTTGAAGGGAAGAATAGAAATAGAAAAATTGTATTAATGTTGTTGGCAGGGCTGATAATATTATTTCATGCTATAATTCCTCACCATCATCATTTTGATTCGATAGAATCACATCCGGAAAATTTAGAGTGCGAAACTACCAATACCAACAGTCATAATGAAAACCCGGACATGCATTGCCATGCTTTTAACCTTATTTTCTCAGAAAACGGGAGCGATTTAATTGTACATTCTACACCTGCAACTAATCTCACTTTTGATTTTTTTAGCATTAACACAGAGTTTGACTTTGCGTCAAAGCTCAATGAGGTAAATTATAGCGATTATTTAATATTTTTCTCACACAAACAAATATTTCTCACCAACCATTTATTAAGGGCACCTCCCACCACTGTTTAATTTTTTTAATTTTCATGTAAATCCGATAGAGTATTTTATCGGTATTACTAATCACTTAATCTTTTAAGTATGAAAAAGAAGTGATTGAACAAGCAGCAGCTTCATGAAAAGCTAAGTTTAACGAAAAAAATTAACAGGAGAATGTTGATATGTTTCAGCATCCTTTTCCTCAAATAAAAACAGATGTGAAATGATAAACAAAATAATATCTTTTTCAATAAAGAATAAGGCACTTATCGGGCTGATGACCATTGGCCTGATTATCGGTGGAATATATTCCATGACGAAAGTGCCACTTGACGCCACACCTGACATTACAAACAATCAGGTTTTGGTAATTACCACCGCACCCAATTTGGGCACGGAAGACATTGAACAGTTTGTAACCTATCAGGTAGAATTGGCAGTAGCGAACCTGCCCGACGTGACCGAAATACGAAGTGTGTCACGTTTTGGGCTTTCGGTTGTAACCATTGTTTTCAAAGAAAGCGCCGGGACATATCTTCCCCGGCAGTTGGTAAGTGAAGCCTTAGCCGAAGTGAAAGAAAAAATTCCACAGGGATTTGGGGAACCGTTTATGGCGCCAATCAGCACCGGATTAGGCGAAATTTATCAATACACGCTTGAAGTGCAACCCGGTTACGATACCGTTTATAACGACATGGAACTGCGCACCATGCAGGAATGGATTGTAAAACGACAAATGGCTATGCTGCCCGGAGTGGTAGAAGTAAACTCTTTTGGGGGCAGGGGTAAACAATACGAAGTCGCTGTTAATCCTGATAAACTCAGAAGTATGGGTTTAGCCATTTCGGATATTTTTGAAGCACTTGACGACAACAATCAGAACACAGGCGGCGCATATATCGAGAAAAATTTTCAGGCCAACTTTATCCGTGGCGAAGGGTTGATGCGTTCGTTGGATGATATTAAAAACACTTTGGTCGCAAACATTGACGGGCAACCCATTTTTATCAGGGATGTAGCAGAAGTGAAATACGGAAGTTTTGTCCGCTTCGGCGCTTTTACAAAAGATGGTAAGGGTGAAGCTGTTGGCGGTATCGTGATGATGCTGAAGGGCGAAAACTCAAATGATGTGATTAAGGATGTTAAAGAACGGATGGCTTTAATACAAAAATCATTGCCCGACGGTGTCGTAATAGAACCTTTCCTCGACCGTAGCAAACTCATTAAAAGCACCACTTCTACGGTTGCAGAAAACCTGTCGTTGGGTGCGCTAATTGTAATTTTTGTCCTCGTAATATTCCTGGGGAATTTAAGGGGCGGATTAATCGTGGCATCTACAATTCCTCTGGCATTACTATTTGCCTTTATCATGATGAACCTGTTTGGGGTATGGGCAAACCTGATGAGTTTGGGGGCGCTCGATTTCGGGATATTGGTCGATGGGTCGGTTATTATCGTCGAAAGTATGATTTTTTACCTGCACCGTAAAAACCTTATCGGCACAAAACTCGACCAGTCCAAACGAAACGAAATTGCTTATAATTCGTCAAGTAAAATGATGAACTCGGCATTTTTCGGACAGTTGATTATACTGATTGTCTTTATACCCGTTTTGGCATTGCAGGGGGTAGAGGGTAAAATGTTTATCCCCATGGCCATGACCTTTGGCTTTGCCGTTTTGGGCGTGGTAATATTATGCCTGACCTATATTCCAATGATGGCAGCATTATTTCTTCAACCACCAAAGACAGATAAAAAATCTTGGGGCGATAAAGTTATTCTGAAACTCGAAAATGCTTATACGCCTGTAATTGGTTGGTCGCTTAAAAGAAGTTGGATTGTAATAACAATCGCTTTTGTGCTGTTAGTTTCCGGCGGTTTTCTGTTTACACGGATGGGAGCCGAATTTATTCCAAAACTCGATGAGGGCGATTTTGCTTTTCAGGCATTTTTAAAGCCTGGAACTTCATTGAGCGAAGTTACAAAAACCTCCACCCGGCTGGAACAGATTGTTTTGGAAAACTTCCCGGATGAAGTAGAAAGCGTGCAGAGCAGAATTGGAGTGGCAGATTTACCCATGGATCCCATGCCCATTGACATTGCAGATATATTTGTGATTTTAAATCCTCAGAAACAATGGACAAAAGCCGCATCGAAAGAAGAATTAATTGATAAAGTCAGAGAAAAAGTCAGCGTTTTGCCCGGTATCAATTATGAATTCAGCCAACCTGTTGAGATGCGTTTCAATGAACTGTTAACGGGTATCCGTCAAGATGTTGCCGTTAAATTGTATGGCGATGATTTGGATATTCTGGCTTCCAAAGCAGAAGAAATTGCAGGATTAGTTGCAGGTATTGATGGTGTTGCTGCTGCTAAGGCCGAAGCAACCAGAGGACTGCCACAAATCACTGTAAATTACGACCGTAATAAGATGGGACGTTACAACCTGAAAATTAAAGAACTCAATACGATTGTTGAAACCGCCTTTAGTGGTGGCGTTGCCGGTAGCATTTACGAAGGCGAGCGGATGTTCGACCTTGTTGTGAGACTGGATGAGGAACACCGCACAAGTATTGACGATGTCAGGAATTTATTTGTAACCCTTCCCGATGGTAATCAAATTCCCTTAAAAGAAGTGGCCGAAATTAGTTACCAGCCGGGACCGATGCAAATTAGCCGCGATAATACCAATCGCAGAACCTACGTGGGGATTAATGTTGCCGGCAGGGATGTTAAATCGCTTGTGGAAGAAATCCAATCTGTCTTAGATGAAAAACTTGAATTGCCAACCGGCTATTATATCCGATATGGTGGAGCTTTTGAAAACCTCGAAAGGGCATCAAAACGCTTGTCGTTAGTTGTTCCGCTTGCTTTGGCATTAATTTTTATGCTGGTATTTTTTGCTGTTAAATCCTTCAAACAAACCCTAATGATTTACTTAGCCGTTCCCTTTGCTGCCGTTGGAGGTATCTTCTCGCTCTATTTGAGGGATATGCCTTTCAGCATTTCTGCTGGGGTTGGGTTTATCGTCCTGTTCGGCGTTGCTGTACTTAATGGATTGGTATTGATTAGCGGGTTTAATGAATTAAAAGAAGAAGGCAAACTTCATATTGACGACATCATTAAAAAAGGTTCAATCCGTCGTATCCGCCCCATCTTTTTGACTGCTTCAACTGACATTTTGGGTTTTTTGCCTATGGCAATTTCTGCATCGGCAGGTGCCGAAGTACAGCGGCCTTTGGCTACTGTGGTAATAGGAGGAATGCTCACATCAACTTTGTTAACCCTTATTGTGCTGCCCATACTCTATAAGTTTGCTGAATCGGGAATTAAAAAAGTAAAGCTGTCTAAACCAGCAATTGGTGTATTTTCTGTCCTTTTTATAATGGCAGGATTGGGGTTTTCAGGAAATGCTAATGCGCAGGATTCTTCCTTAACATTGCCACAAGCCATTGAAAGAGCAAAAGAAAATTATCCAACAATTAAAGCAGCACAATTGGAAGTTGACAAACAGGAAGCTTTAAAAGCAACGGCTTACCAATTGGGTACAACCTCTATTTACACGGGCAAGGAAGAAGTGGGGAACGGTGCTCCCGGCATTCAAAACAGAATTGGAGTTGAACAATCTGATATTGATATTTTCGGTATTCCTGCAAAGAGCAAGTTAGCAAAAACACGTGTTCGGCAAGCTGAATCGGGACAAAGACTCACCGAACTTTCATTGACACGTGACGTTAGCATCGCCTGGTACAATGCTGTACATGCCAAACAACAATGGCAGCTTTTTAAAGAACTCGATACCTTGTACAGTAACTTTGAGAAAGCCGCAGAATTGAGATTCAAAACACAAGCAACTTCAAAAATTGAATACCTTTCTGCATCTGCAAAATACAAAGAGTTGCAGGTAAGTTTAAAGAAATCTGAAAGCAACTATTTGGCAAGCTTGCAAATTCTAAATCAATATCTGTTATATCCGATTGCGGTAGAAGTCAACATCCAGGATTTGGGGCAGTATGCTTTCGATATAATTTTCGAAGATGATTCATTGAACGAAAGCCCACTGCTTAATTATTATTCAACCGAAATTGATGTGGCAGAATCGGCATGGAAAGCGGAAAAAGCCAATTTCCTTCCTAAGTTGAACGTAGGTTATAAATGGCAATCAATTGATGGTAATTCCGGATTTTATGGTTGGGAAGCAGGTATCTCTGTTCCGTTGGCATTTTTTTCACAATCGGGCAAAACCAAAGCTTCAAAAATTGACTTCCAAATTGCCAATCGGCAATACGAGCAAAAGGAACTGGAACTTAAAGCCGGATACAATCAACAAATTAGCCGTTATCTTATGTTACAACAGGTTCTCGACTATTACATAAAAGAAGCATTACCATTGGCCGACGAACAAATTCAGGCATCCAATCTGGCATATCGCCTTGGCAGCATCGACTATGTTCAGTTTATTCAGAATACAGAAGCAGCCATTGGTACTAAACAAGGCTTTTTAATGCAACAGGTGGAGTACTTTGAATTGTCCGCCCAATTAAAATTTATAACAGGTAATTAATCAACAAAATTGAGTAATGATGAAATCAAAAATATTTATAGCATTTATTGCAATCTTCACCTTAATGTCTTGCAATACTAAAAACAGAACAGCCGACGAAAACGAATTACACGAAGAAAATGACTCCGAAGGCGTTGTTGTTTTAAATAAAAATCAACGGGAAGCCCTGAATTTAAAATTGGACACTTTTCAAATGCGCAACTTAACCACGGTAGTAAAATCAAACGGTCAATTAGAAGTTCCCCCGGCAAGCAGTGCCGAGGTTACAGCGGTTATTGGTGGTAATGTAAAAGAGATCAAGGTGTTTCATGGAGATAAAGTAAGAAAAGGCCAATTGTTAGCAGTGCTGGAACATCCTGACTATATCAAATTACAGGAAGATTTCGCCGAAGTGGCAAACAGGCTGGAATATTTACAACAGGAATTTGAACGCCAGCAAGAACTTTTTGAAAATAACGTAGGTGCGGGCAGAGACTTCCAACAGTCCAAAGCAGAATACAGCACAGCAAAATCAAGATATGAAGGCTTAAAATCACGCTTGCAATTGATAAATCTTTCGCCAGATAAAGTGATGGAAGGTGAATTCTCCAATACCATAACAATTAATTCTCCTATTAACGGTTTTGTTAATGAAGTGAATATTAAGGTGGGAACCTATGTTGACGCAACAAACAAGCTTTTTGCTATTTCAGACAACAGCGCTATCCATGCCGATTTTATGGTGTATGAAAAAGATGTGTATCTTGTTAAAGAAGGTCAAAAAGTTCATTTCACAGTATCAAACCGCCCGAGCGAAGAATTAACAGCAACCATATTTGCCATTGGAAAAGAGTTTGAGGCCAATTCGAGAGCAGTTCACGTTCATGCAAAAATAAATGAGAAGGTATCCGGACTTATTCCTGGTATGTACATTAACGGCCATTTGCATACCGATGAAAACTATACGCGGGCACTTCCCAATGATGCCATTGTTGCTGAAGGCACAAAATCATTCATTTTTATATTGGACAAGCAGGCTCTTGAAAAACATGTCGGAGAAGAAAACCATGAGGGGCACGAGCATGGAGATGAAGACGATGATGATGCAGCAGAAAATAAAACGGCATTCAGGATGGTTGAGGTTATCCCTGGTCTGAAAGATGAAGGATATACCGAAATTCGACTGATTAATCCGTTGCCCGAAAATACACAGGTAGTAATGAATGCGGTATACTATTTATTGGCCGATATGAAAAAGGAAGAAACAGAACACGAACATTAAAAATAAGGAAATGATGAAAGAAATAAAAGCATTTATAAGACCAAATAAAGTGAACGACATTGTTCAGCATTTAAAAGATGCTGGGTTTGAAAACATGACCATTTCTACTGCAGAAGGGACAGGGAAATTTCAGGATGACAAAGCGTTTGTTTCCCAAAAATTCTCCATAACCGATAGCCCAACGGCAAAAATTGAAATGGTAGTAGCAAAAGAAAAGATAAATACGGTAATAAACATCATTTCGGAATATGGTAAAACATTAAATCCAGGCGATGGATTAATTTATGTCTCCGATGTTGAAAAAGTGTATCGGGTGAAAACAGGACTGGAAAACGGGTTTTAATATTTAAAGAATATGAAAAAACTAAAAATAGAAATACCACTCATTTTGCCCGAAGTGCCAAACGAAAAAGACCAATGCGTTCAGGAGCTTATCTCACTGCTTCAGGAGCAAAAGGGTCTGGAAAAAGTCCATGTTTTAGAAGCTGCAGATAAGGGCGTGCCCCAACTCTGTTTTCACTATAACCCGGAACTGATTTCCATTGACCGCGTACGTTCAATAGCCCGACTAACTGGTGCGTCCATTACCGAAAAAATCGCACACAAGCTCATCGAAGTAGAAGGCATCCGCCATTCTCGCCAAGCGCGCAGTATCGAGCGCAATCTTAGCGACTTAAACGGTATGATTGAAGCATCGGTTTCTGCTTCGGGAATGGTACGTGTTGAATTCGATAGAAGTCAGCTTGATGAAGCGACAATTATTAAAGCTTTGCAAAAAGAAGGCCTCGACATACCGGATACTGCCGTAAATGCCGAAAAATATCTACGCAGCATCAAAGAAACAGAGAAGCCGCAGAAAGACCAAAAGTCTGAAAAGAAGCCTGAACATGAAGAAGGTGATGTAGAACATGAATATGCCCATGGCGGCCTTTTTGGCAAAAATACGGAGTTGATTTTCTCTATCCTTTCGGGAATATTGCTGGCTATTGGTTTTGGCTTCTCTTTCGTGGATGCTCTCCCCTCGTGGGTAAGCCTGTCGCTGTACATCGGGGCTTATTTCTTTGGTGGTTTCTACACCACCAAAGAAGCAGTCGAAACCGTATTTAAAGGTGGATTTGAAATTGACTTTTTGATGCTCGTTGCCGCCATTGGTGCGGCTATTTTGGGCGCATGGTCCGAAGGTGCTTTGTTGTTGTTTCTCTTCAGCATGGGGCATGCACTCGAACATTATGCCATGAACAAAGCCCGTAAATCTATTGCTGCTTTGGCCAAACTCGCCCCCAAAACTGCGTTACGAAAGAAGAACGGGAAAACAGAAGAGATAGGCATAGAAAAATTGAGTGTCGGCGACATCATCGTCGTGAAGCCCAACACTAAAATTCCGTCCGATGGGGTTGTGGTTAGCGGCAAAAGTAGCGTGAACCAGGCACCAATAACGGGCGAAAGTGTACCCGTGGATAAAATGCCGGTGGAGGACCAAGAAAAAGACTATTACAACGAAAAAGACATCAGTGATGAAAACAGGGTTTTTTCGGGCACAATCAATGGCAACAACACATTAGAAGTTAAAGTCATTAAGGAAGCCAAAGATTCTACCCTCTCCCGTTTGGTAAAGCTTGTGAATGAAGCTCAAACGCAGAAATCGCCCACCCAGCGGTTTACCGACAAGTTCGAGAAATACTTTGTGCCTTCCGTTTTGGGATTGGTGGTGTTATTGCTCGGGGCTTTTTTGGTTATTGATGAAAATTTTAGCGACAGCTTTTACAGGGCCATGGCCGTTCTGGTAGCCGCCAGTCCTTGTGCGCTAGCCATCTCCACGCCGAGTGCCGTACTGAGTGGGGTGGCCAGGGCTGCCAAAAGCGGGGTGCTTATCAAAGGCGGGCGGCCGTTGGAAGACCTGGGTGTTTTAACCGCCCTGGCATTCGATAAAACCGGGACTCTGACTGAAGGCAAACCAAAACTCACTAAAGTAATTCCGCTGAACAATACCGATGAGAATGAATTGCTGAAAATGGCAATTGCCGTAGAAAACCTAAGCGACCACCCCTTGGCAAAGGCGGTGGTCAGGGACGGCAAAAAGCGTTTGGAAGGAGATAGTATTCCCGAGGCCACTGATTTGGAATCCGTTTTGGGAAAAGGCATAAAAGCAACGCTGGGAAATGATAAAGTATATATAGGCAATTTGGAACTGTATGAAGCCCTCGATGATAAAAAACCTTCAAAAAAGATTGTAGATGAAATAAAAGCCCTTGAAGCTGGAGGGAATACCACCATGCTAATTCGCCGGAACAGCGATTATGTGGGCATCATCGCCTTAATGGACACCCCGAGGGCAGAAGCAAAAAGCACGTTAGAACAATTAAAGAAAATCGGAATCAAACGGATGGTCATGCTCACGGGCGACAACCAGAAAGTGGCCGATGCCGTGGCCAAAGAAATAGGCTTGACCGATGCCTGGGGCAGCCTGTTGCCAGAGGAAAAAGTAGATGCCATAAAGAAACTACAAAAGCAGGAATCGAAGGTGGCAATGGTAGGCGATGGCGTGAACGATGCCCCCGCAATGGCCAACAGCACCGTGGGCATAGCCATGGGCGCGGCCGGTTCTGATGTGGCACTCGAAACCGCTGATATTGCCCTGATGGGCGACAAACTTGAAACCCTTCCATTTGCTATTGGACTGAGCAGAAAGGCAAAAGGTATAATAAAACAGAACCTTTGGATTAGCCTGGGTGTCGTAGCTCTACTTATTCCTGCAACCATCCTTGGCCTAGCCAGCATCGGTATTGCCGTGCTCATTCACGAAGGTTCAACCCTTGTTGTGGTATTTAATGCACTAAGGTTGTTGGCGTACAAAAAGTAATCATATGCTAAAATGTTCATTTCACATTCCCAAAATGGATTGTCCTTCCGAGGAAGCCCATATCAGAATGAAACTCGAAAGGCTTTCCCACATTAAAAATTTGGTGTTCGATATTGAGAACATTACACTCTCCTCGGCAGAAGGCACAGGGAAACTGCAAGATGAAAAAGCATTTGTTTCGCAGATATTTTCTGTTACCGATAGTGAGATTGCGAAACTTGAGAATGTAGCAGAAAATAAAGATGTTGATACTATTTGTACTATAATCTGTGAATACGGATGTACACTAAATCCGGACGATGGCCTAATCTATATTTCCGATATTGAAAAGGGGTACCGTGTGAAAATGGGTTTGGAAAACGAAGAAAAATAATCGTTTGATAAACGGCAGATTGGTATAGATGTGTGGCAAACTGCTGTTTTTCACGTTTGTGGTAAAACGAGATAATTTGTAAAAACAAGGGATGAAAAAATATAAATTAAAAAATATGGACTGCGCGTCCTGCGCTGCAAAAATTGAAGGTAGTCTGACAAGACTTGATGAAGTAAAATTTGTGAGCGTCAATTTCGCGACTTCTTCAATGACCATAGATACGAATGACTTTGAAAAGATCAAAAGTAAAATAAAAGAGATAGAACCGGACGTTGAAGTAGAAGATAATGATAAAGAGAAATCATTGGTTTCAACAAGTGAACTTTCCGAAAACAAATGGACAATAATTAAAGCGGTATCAGGTATTCTTCTTTTACTTATCGGGTTGATATTCGAAGAAGAGCTTCACGATACACCTTTCCACATCGCTGAATATGTAGTATTTGTCACAGCCTATTTGGTTGTGGGATGGAAAGTCCTTGCAGCGGCAATAAAAAACATCATTAGAGGTCAGGTTTTTAACGAACATTTTTTAATGACTATTGCTACTCTGGGGGCATTTGCCATACATGAAATGCCCGAAGCAGTAGCGGTAATGTTGTTTTATGTTGTTGGTGAACTGTTCCAGGATATTGCGGTAAACCGTTCCCGCAGGTCAATAAAATCGCTTCTTGAAATTAAACCTGATTCTGCGTACCTTAAGGATAACGGGGGTATAATAAAGGTTTCGCCGGAAGATGTGAATCCAGGAGACGAGATAGTTATTAGAGCCGGCGAAAAAATTCCGCTGGACGGCTTGGTAACCGATGGATGTTCCTTTGTTGATACTTCTGCACTCACAGGGGAAAGTGTCCCTCGAAAAATAAAACCAAACGATGAAGTTTTAGCGGGCATGATAAATCAAACTGGTTTAATCACTGTTAAAGTTACTAGGATTTTTGGTGAATCTTCCATATCGAAAATCCTTGAGATGGTTGAAAATGCTACATCAAAAAAAGCAGAAACTGAAAAGTTCATTACCACTTTTGCGAAATATTATACGCCAGTAGTAGTTTTTGGTGCCCTTCTGATTGCTGTTATGCCCCCTCTTTTAATAAGTGGCGCAACTTTTAGCGATTGGATTTACCGTGCATTGGTTGTGTTGGTTATTTCTTGTCCATGTGCTTTGGTTATCAGTATCCCCTTGGGTTATTTTGGTGGTATCGGCGGAGCTTCTCGAAGAGGTATTTTAGTGAAAGGCTCTAACTTTTTGGATGCGTTAACACAAGTCAAGACTGTGGTATTTGATAAAACAGGTACATTAACCAAAGGCGAATTCAAGGTTTCGGAAATTGTGACTTCAAACGGTTTTGATGAAAATACAATTCTTGAATACGCTGCTTACGCCGAGTATAATTCAAATCATCCGATTGCTAAATCGATACTCGAATCCTATAATCGGGATTTTGACAATTCGAGAATCGGCAAGGTCGAAGAAATACCCGGGCACGGAGTTAAAGCATACATCGATAATAAAGTAGTATTTGCGGGGAATGACAAACTCCTTCATAAGGGAAATATTGAGCATGAAAAATGTGAAATAGAAGGAACCGTTGTCCATGTAGTTATCGATAAAAAATATGCGGGCAATATTGTTATTTCGGACAATTTGAAAGACGATTCCATAGTAGCAATTAAACGTTTAAATAAGAAAGGCATAAAAACAGTAATGCTTACAGGTGACAACCAATTTGCAGCAGGTACATTTGCCCGAAAACTGGGAATTAAAGAATATTACGCCGGGCTGTTACCTGAAAATAAAGTTGAGCATATAGAAAGGCTGCTAAATAAGTACGGCAAGGTTGCTTTTGTAGGAGATGGTATAAATGATGCACCCGTACTAACCCGTGCTGATGTAGGAATTGCCATGGGTGCCCTTGGCTCCGATGCTGCAATCGAAACAGCAGATGTGGTACTGATGACTGATTCACCCTCAAAAGTTGCTGATGCCATTGATGTAGCAAAGAGAACGAGAAAAATTGTTTGGCAAAATATCGTTTTTGCGTTAGGAGTTAAAGCTGCCTTTATTGTACTGGGTATTTTTGGAATTGCCACAATGTGGGAAGCTGTGTTTGGTGATATGGGGGTAGCTCTCATAGCCATCCTCAATGCAACAAGAATATTAAAGGGAAAGTAATAAAATCATTTTATCAATCGAACGAACATACTGCATAATTCAAAAAAATAACTCTCTTTTATCCAACATGAGGTTGAAATTCACTATTTGTATATTTGGACAATGAAAACTACACAAGATGATTTAACTGGCACTAGCTATTTATATAATAGCACTCATTGAATAATAAAATATTACAAATGAACAAAGACGATCTGAGAAATTAGTAAAGTAACTCTTTTGGAAAGTCAGGCACATTCTCTCTTCAGCAGACTCGTTACTTTCAGAAGCCAACCGCTTTGCTGGTTGACAATCCTTTATCACTTCATCTCTTCCGTTTCGAATATGCCTTTTGTTTCACCACAAAGAGCGTAAGTCTTATTTTGATTGTCCTTTAATTCCTGTGGAAACAGTCCGCATAAATTAAGACATACGCCTATTCTTTAAGGTATTTGTATAATTTCAATTTATACAATCCAACTTTTTAAAAATAACAACTTATTTAATCGAACATACTTTTTGGAAGCTTAAAATAATATTATAATTAGTGAAGCCAGTAATTTAACCGATTTGCTTTTCGATCATATGGAATTACGTTGTTATTGAACATAGGCTGGAAAACTCAAAGTTTAATCTATAAGAAAGTGAAATCATTAATCGGTGACATTTAAACAAATAAGCCAAAAGTCAATAAAAAAACAATATCATCTTTTAATCCCTTTCAGTTTACACAATAAAAATAAGAAAAAATGAATATAAGGAAGACATTTCGGTGCAATACTGAATGATTTTTAATTGCTAATAATGCAACTTTTACAATTACTATCCTAAAATAAACCCTCTTATATTTGTATTTTAAATAAAAGGAACTACCTTTGTTCGCAAAAGAACGAACTGTGAGTATTAAATTAGCTACAACAGACGAACAACAAAAGATTGCACGTTACGCCAAAGCAATGGGACACCCTATTCGGATGTATGTTTTGGAGTTACTTTCCAATCAAAGCTGTTGCTATAGTGGAGACTTAAGTGATGATTTGCCTATTGCAAAATCAACTTTATCGCAACACCTCAAAGAATTAAGAGATGCAGGATTAATTCAGGGCGAAGTTGAGGCCCCAAGGATTAGATATTGCCTGAATAAAGAAAATTGGAAAGAGGCCCAAATTCTTTTTAAAAAATTCTTGGGATTATAAAAAAAATTACGACCTTTGTTCGTTGTATTACGAAATACGAAATGAGAGAGATTAAAGAATAAATTAAAATTTAGATCAAATGGAAATTAAAATTTTAGGAACAGGTTGTTCCAAGTGTAAAACTTTGGAAAAGGCTACAAGAGAAGCAGTTAAAGAACTAGGGGTTGACGCCAATATCGAAAAAGAGGAAGATATCATGAAAATTATGGAGTTTGGAGTAATGAACACTCCCGCATTGGTAATTGATGGGAAAGTAGTAACAAGCGGAAGAGTGCCAAACGAAAAAGATCTTAAAAGTCTATTAACCAAATAACCAATCAAATGAAAAAAATAATCAGCGCTTTAAGTTTCATTCTTTTTATGGGAGTAGTTGCTATTTCAACACAATCTTGCAATAGTGGAACCACAGATAATTCTTCAAGTGAAAAAGAAACTCTTGTCGAAAATAAAGAGACTGGCGAAGTAAAAGCTTACTATTTTCATGCCACTCGTCGTTGTGCCACTTGTCAAACAGTGGAAGATGTTTCAAAGGAGGTAATAAAAGAATACTATGGAGATAAAGTAACTTTTGAGTCTATAAATAGAGACGAAGATAAAGACAATCCATTAATGACAAAATATAAGGTTAATGGACAAACACTCCTAATTGTAAATGGAAACAGGGAAGTGGATTTAACTAATGATGCTTTTTTAAATGCTCGCTCCAATCCAGATAAGTTTAAGAATAAATTGAAATCAACCATCGATTCATTGATGTAGTATGGAAGTATTACAAAATTTTTTGGAAACATCCCAGTTCCCAATATTTACAGCATTTATATTAGGGCTGATGACAGCCATAAGCCCTTGCCCCTTAGCAACAAATATAACAGCAATTGGCTTTATTAGTAAGGACATTGTAAACCAGCGCAAAGTTTTTGTTAATGGATTGGTTTACACTTTAGGGCGTGCAATTACATATACTGTAATTGGATTGCTTTTCTTCTTTGGAGCAAGCCAGTTCGAGTTTGCTGGATTCTTTCAGGAATGGGGAGAAAAGCTGTTGGGACCTCTTTTAATCATAATCGGTTTGTTTATGCTTGGAATTTTAAAACTCAAAATACCTGGTATTGGATCCTTGACCAAAAAAATGGAGAACAAATCGGGTGGAGGTTTTTGGGGTGTCTTACTATTGGGCATTGTTTTCGCATTGGCGTTTTGCCCGTATAGCGGTGTACTTTATTTTGGTATGCTAATGCCCATGACTATCAGTAGTGCAAGCGGTTTGTATCTGCCATTATTCTTTGCCATTGCAACAGGGATACCTGTAATAATTTTTGCCTGGCTTATTGCCTTTAGCGTTGGTTCAATAGGTAATGTTTACAACAAGCTGAAAGTCTTTGAAATCTGGTTCAGACGTATAATTGCAGTCTTGTTTATCATTGTGGGAGTTTACTACGTATTTATAATTTATTTCTAAAAAAATTTACACATATAGTTCGTGTTTTAACGAACTGAAATTTAAATCATTATATCAAATATCTTCAAATGGAACTAAAAAAAGAGTTTAAAATTCTGGGATGGATAATTGTAGTTTTCGTGTTTGCTTTTTTCATGCCTATCGAGAGTGTACGCTTTAACGAAGCCATACTGGCAATGTTCGATCTTGCAAAATGGTATGCACAAGAGCATGTTATATTATGTTTGCTTCCTGCTTTTTTTATTGCAGGAGTAATTGCTGTATTTGTCAGCCAGGGTGCCGTAATGAAATACTTCGGGGCAAAAGCAAAAAAATGGGTGGCCTATACAGTTGCATCCTTATCAGGAACGATATTGGCTGTATGTAGTTGTACTATATTACCACTTTTTTCGAGTATACACAAAAGAGGAGCCGGTTTGGGGCCTGCAATCGCATTCCTTTATTCAGGACCTGCCATAAATATTCTGGCAATTATACTAACCGCCCGCATTTTAGGCTTTGAGATGGGAGTAGCTAGAGTTATCGGTGCGGTTGTATTTGCTGTTGTTATTGGTTCGGCAATGTCACTTATTTACAGAAAGGAAGAGAAAGCCAAGCGGGAAGAACAAATGAATTTCCCTGATATTCCCGAAAAACGTCCCATGTGGCAAACGTCCTTTCACTTCTTTATCTTAGTGTTTATTCTTATTTTTGCTAATTGGGGAGAACCAGGCGATGGTATAACAAGTGGATTATGGTATTGGTTGTGGGTATACAAATGGCACATTACATCTGCATTTGGACTTCTATTAATATATTCTCTTATTACTATTTTAAAAATCAAATGGTTACACGTCCTCTTAGCAGTTATTGCTACTGCAGCTTCAGCTTTCTTAAGCTCATCGCCACTTATCCCAATGGTAGTTGGTATTGGAGCTCTAAGTGTTATCACCCTGATAGATAATAATGATGAAGACAATAAAGAATGGACAATTGCATCCTGGGAGTTTGCCAAACAAATTATGCCTCTATTAGGTATGGGTGTTCTTATTGCAGGTTTTCTGTTAGGTTCAACTCATGATAACACAGCCATAGCGGGTATCATACCAAACGAATGGATTGCAAATCTTGTGGGTGGTAATTCAGTGTTCTCCAATTTCTTTGCTTCAATAGTAGGTGCATTTATGTATTTTGCCACGTTAACTGAAGTTCCAATTCTGCAAGGATTGATGGCAGCAGGAATGGGCAAAGGTCCTGCATTGGCATTATTATTGGCTGGACCATCGCTTTCACTTCCCAATATGCTAGTTATCCGTGGTGTTATTGGCACACAGAAAACAGTTGTTTATGTAGGGCTTGTGGTGGTTATGGCAACAGCTTCAGGTCTGATTTTTGGAGCAATTTGATGAATAATAATAAATGGTAAAAGAGTGATTTTTGAATTTAATTTCTCATTAATAATTAAAATAGATCGCATTATGAAAGTTTTAATTTTATGTACCGGCAACAGTTGCCGTAGCCAAATGGCACATGGTTTTTTACAGTCGTTTGACAAACAACTTGAAGTGGCATCGGCTGGAACAGAGGCTTCTGGAAAACTGAACCTCAAAGCAGTGGAAGTTATGAAAGAAATTGGTATCGATATCAGTCATCATACTTCCGATTCGGTCGATAAATACTTAAACGATGAATGGGACTATGTTATTACCGTTTGTGGTGGTGCAAATGAAGTTTGCCCTGCATTTATTGGTAAGGTTAAACATCGCATACATATTGGCTTTGACGATCCATCAGATGCTTTAGGAACGGAAGAATTTATCGAAAGCGAGTACCGCAGAGTAAGAGAGGAAATCAAAAAAAGTTTCTTTGAGTTTTACATCAAAGAAATAAAAGATCAAGAACTGCCAGAATGTTCTTGCAGTGGAAATTGTTGATATTTTACAGTTATGAAAAAGATACAAGGCATTAGTTATTTTGAACGTTACCTTACTTTATGGGTTGCGTTGTGTATTATTATTGGGATTCTTATAGGTCAATACCTTCCCATTATTCCCAATACTTTGAGCAAATTTGAGTACGCAAAGGTATCTATACCCGTAGCAATACTGATTTGGTTAATGATTTATCCTATGATGCTCAAAGTTGATTTCGAGAGCGTAAAAAACGTCGGGAAACGCCCAAAAGGTATTTTCATCACTGGTGTAACCAACTGGCTTATTAAGCCGTTTACAATGTTTGGACTTGCATGGTTATTTTTTTACGTGATATTCAAATCATTGATTCCTGTCGAGTTAGCACATGAATATTTGGCAGGAGCGGTAATACTTGGTGCTGCACCCTGTACAGCAATGGTTTTTGTCTGGAGTCATCTCACAAAGGGAGATGCTGCATACACGCTGGTACAAGTGGCGGTTAATGATCTTTTAATACTGGTGGCTTTTGCACCAATTGTAGCATTCTTATTAGGTGTGGGTGGTATCAATATTCCTTGGGATACGCTTTTGTTCTCTGTTGTTTTATTTGTGGTAATTCCACTTTTAGCTGGCGTACTCACTCGTGTGTCGGTTATTAAGCGCAGAGGGATAGATTACTTTAATAAAGTGTTTATTAAAAAGTTCGACAATTTTACTATTGGCGGTTTACTGCTTACGCTGATTATCCTATTCTCTTTTCAGGGTGAAACAATACTTGCCAACCCATTGCATATCGTACTAATTGCTGTTCCTCTAATTATCCAAACCTTACTTATATTTTTTATAGCTTATGGTTGGTCAAAAGCAGCAAAATTGCCTCACTCAATTGCTGCTCCAGCAGGTATGATTGGAGCAAGCAACTTTTTCGAACTTGCAGTGGCAGTAGCTATTTCACTATTTGGACTTCAGTCGGGGGCAGCTCTCGCTACAGTTGTAGGCGTATTAGTTGAAGTCCCCATTATGCTGATGTTGGTTAAAATAGCAAATAATACTCGCAGGTGGTTTCCTGCTGAATAATTAATAACATTTAAATTAAAAATTATGCAAGAAGGTTTGATAAATTTGATCAAAAGTTTATTCTATAATATAATAGGAGTAGAAGCAACTCCATTTTACGAGGGCTGGACTAAAACACTGGAAACTTTGTCTTCATAACAATTGAATTATTTATTTTATTCATAGCTATAACAGCAATTATTGAATATATCATGATTCAAAATCACAGAGTGAATGTAGATTTAGTTAATATTTTATCGTGATTTTGAAAATTGAATTTTAGAGCTTTAAAATTTGTGGTAATGTGCTGAAATTAATTCTAACTCTAATTGTATATTGGCTGATAAAAGCTTTTAGAATTATTTTTTTTATGAATTTTCTTTATTAAGATTTATAGATTATTGAAATGGGAGAAATTCACTTATTTGGTTGGAAAGTCAGACACATTCTTACTTCATCGCCTACGTTGCTTTCGGAAGCCGACCGCTTTGTGGATCGACAATCCTTCATCACTTCGCCTCTTCTGTTTCGAATAAGCCTTTTGTTTCACCGCAAAGAGCGTAAGTCTTATTTTGATTGTCCTTTAATTCCTGTGGAAACAGTCCGCATAAATTAAGACATATGCCTATTCTTTACGGTAAAAATTCATTTTCGACAATTCTTTTATATCAGATTGAGTGTTCTTGTAAGAATTCATAAATTACCACATTCTCTAACAAGCAGGCTGATACTTTTACATACAAATGAGAAGAATTTATCTTAAATGCCAATAAAAAGATAGTAATAATTAGAGAACAATACCGAAATAGAGTATCTTTGTCAAAATACTACTAAGATGACAGTCACAAAATACATAAAGCAGTTATTATCCTACGAGGAATATTCATTCTCTTTGAATGAATTGATTGAAAATATCGACAAAACTGACACTTCCATAAAAAGTGAACTTAACAGACTAATTGAAAAAAAAGAAATAGTAAACCTAAGAAAAGGGTTTTATCTTATAATAACTCCGAGATATTCAACAGCACAAAAATTGCCAATTCAGCTTTATGTCGAAAAACTTTTCAGATATTTAGATAGGAACTATTATGTAGCTCTTTTATCAGCAGCTAAATTTCATGGAGCAAGCCATCAACAAATACAAAGAGACTATATAATAACCGAAACGCCAAAGTTTAAAGATATTTCTAAAAACTCGATTGATATTCGTTTTTTTACAACGAGCATTTGGTCAGAAAAAAATATCCAAATAAAAAAATCTGATGCTGGGCTGTATAAAATCTCTAGTCCTGCTTTAACAATCGTTGATGTAATTAATCATCAAACAAAACTCGGAGGAATAAACAGAATACTTTCGATAATTGAAGAGTTATCTGAAGAATTGAAAGAATCAGATTTAAGAGAACTTATAAGTTGGTATCCAAACAAAAGCACTTTGCAAAGATTTGGTTTTCTATTAGATGAATTGAGAATTAATGAAGAATGTCAAGAGTTATTATTTATGTATTTAAAAGCAAGAAATTTCTTTCCTGTTCTGCTTAGTCCTAAGTCAAATGAGAGACCTGGTGCTGTAGATAATAAATGGAAGGTTGATGTCAATGTAAAAATGGAAAGTGACCTATGATTCCAAAACCTCATATAGCTAAATGGCAACAACATGCACCTTGGAAAGATTTTGCACAGGTTGAACAGGATTTAATTATTTCAAGATCATTGGTGGAAATTTTCGCTGATGATTTTCTTAAAGAAAATCTTGCTTTCAGAGGTGGAACAGCTTTACACAAGCTGTATCTAAATCCTGCTCCTCGTTATTCGGAAGATATTGATTTGGTTCAAATTAAACCAGGTCCTATAAAACCAATAATGAAACGATTAGAAGAAGTAATTACATTCTTTGATGAAAAAAGAACAACACAAGTTCGGGGACATGGAGCGAAAGCTTTATATAGATTTACATCTGAATATGAGGAAATAAGAATGCGACTTAAACTTGAAATTAATTGTAAAGAGCATTTTAATGTTTTAGATTGGGTTGAATTTCCTTATTTAGTTGAAAATGCATGGTTCTCGGGTGGTGCAAAAATAAGGACATACAATATCAATGAATTATTGGGTACAAAATTAAGGGCACTTTATCAAAGAAGTAAAGGAAGAGATCTTTTCGACTTAGATTATTCCAGATTAAATATTGAGTTGGATTATGATAAAATAATAGCTTGCTTTAAAGAATATACAACTTTTTCAACAGGCAACATACCGCCGAGTAAAAAAGAGTTTTTACTGAATATCGAAAAGAAAGAAAATGATCTTCAATTTATTGGTGATATGGAAGCCTTGTTAAGATCTGGAATAGAATATAATCAAGAAGTAGCATTTGATTGGCTTAAAAATGAATTGTTAGAAAGATTTTAGGTGACAGGTAAAAGTAATATAAAAGAACTCGTACTAAACTTGGGTTTTCTGATAAAAAATATTTTCATATTTTATTTCTCATAATCCACTTCTTTTATAAACCGAAGTACCTCACTATTGAGAAACATCCTATTTCCAAAAATCTTTTTCGATTTCAATTTTCCCGCTTTTACATAACGCTGCACCGTGCGAGGAGTAATGCGTAATACATCTGCCACATCCTGTGTGTCTAACAAGGCATCCCCATCCAAACAAGTACGTACATGGAGCATCTTGTCAAGCATTGCTTTAATCTCCTCTACCTGCCCCGAAATGCGTTCTAAGCGTATTTCAATCTCATCTCTGTACATATTCTATTTTAATTTTAAGGTATAATAAAATGGTCAATACTATGAGGGTTTTTCACAATGATATTGTGTTCTCTCATAAACTTGATATAGCTTTTTGCTGTGCGCTCGCTGATGTCCATATAATCGACAATTCTCAATACTAAATCATTGTAAGTAATCTGTTTTGTTATACTGAAAATATCTTTAGCCATTGCCAGTAATTCATTTTCTTTGCGTTTGTTTTTTTCTTTAGGAGTCTTTTCTCCCAAATAGACATGCATTGCTTTCTGTTTATCCCAGGCAAACTGCATGATGGGTACATCCAATGGACTACCGTCACGTACTTTTAGTGCTTTCACAACTGAAATAGCGGGATTAGTGTCTGTTTCAATTGCAAGTATGGCTGCCGATTTTCGTTGTAACTCAGAGCCGAGGTGCCCACGTAGTTTAATACTGTTTGGCACGAAATGGAGCACACAGAGAATACAGGTTCTATAAATTCCTGCTAAACGATACAGTTCTTCTACAATGGCAATACTCTCAATCTCATCATTGGCACTACGTATCAAATCTGCAATACCATCAATCACTACAATATGAATGCCATTAAAAAGATGATAGTAATAATCCATGCTGTTTTGGATGGATAACAGACGTTCTTTTCGGCTCATTGCTGTTAGATAAAATGCTTTGAACGAATCAGGTTTTTCCTTTACATTTGCACGCCTTAAAATTGAACCAACATTTTTATAAAGTTGATTTTCGGATTGTTCAGTGTCATACAAAAGAACCGCTTTATTCAACTTATTGGGTTCTATGTCCAATCCAAGGGTATCAGGAATATAATCTTCCACAGATAAAGTACCTGCCAGAATTGCACCTGCATAATTGCTTTTACCTGTACCTTCACCTCCTGTAACACACAGAATATTTCCTTGTGTACCTAATGGGACAGAGTTGATTGTCACGATATTTTCGGATATTAATGGCGGATTTGAAAAATCCACTTCGCAAGAGTTAAGCATAACAAGTGAGTTTTGGTAAATTGATTTCAGAAGAATAAGAATCAGCTTTTTCAAATCGTCATCACCATTTCCAAGTTTAAAATAATCGGAAATGTCTTTCTCGGATTTACTACCCGAAAGCGGTAATTCCAAACGTTTCAAAGAATATTGAGCAAGCATTTTCTGATGTTTGAGTGATGCTTCAATACCTGCTTTATCTACATCGTACAACAAAATAATGTGTTTAAAACGTAGAGAAAGTACTTCGATAATTTCAGGCGGTATCATTGATGTTTCACTGTTAAAACATAGTGCGTAAAAACCACGTGCTGTAAGACTCATCACATCTTTTTCGCCACCTGTAAGAAACAAAATATCGCCTCTGTTAGGCAACTGTTTCATACCGAAACAGTAATTGTCGGGTAACTGGCCGCCATACATAAAACGTATTTTTGAATTAGGTCGATACAATTTTATATAACCGTTTCTCTGATATCCAAACATTGGTTCTTGTGGAGTTGATGTGATAGAGAAGGCTTTATTTTCGTTGTTTTGAGAATTATATTGATACAGAGACTTCACCTCAAACTTTTTTAAAAGCTTTTCTGCAATGCCATATTGCTTCCAATAAAGTAACTCCCCTTCTGAAAATGGCTTTTCTTTTATAGTGAATTGTTTTTCTTCTTTGGGAGGAGAATAAGTGTTTGAAGTGAGATTAATATCCATTGATTTGTGTTTGGAAGAAATTACTTTTTTTGGTTTGATTGCATTGGCATTGTATCTGTTCTTTTTCCCTTTTTCCAGATGCAGTGATAAATCACGATTGATTATTTGAAGCACCTGAAAAAAATTTTGTTTCACATCCAATTCATTGAGCTTTGCCACAAAAGCAAAACAATCACCGGAATAATCAGTATTCCCAAAGTCTTTTATTTTGAAACAACTGTTATGTCGATCGAAATAAACATTACACGAAGCAACAGTATCCTCGTAAAATGGGTTTTTAAAATTCTTGCCAAGACGAAACTCAAAAGGAATATAATACTTAAAAACATCCAATCCATTGCTAGTTGCCCTAAGAACATCTTCTTTGTTAATCATTTCTATCCAACGATTCTAAAAAACTATTTCTAACAAAATCATCTTTAAATTCAGTCAGTTTAATCAGTAAATCTTTTTTGTTTGTGCCTTGTAAAGATATTCTGCTGCATTTAATGGCTAGATAAAGGTCTTTGAACAGAAAACGTACATTACCTGATTCGTCATAACGGTAAGGAACTAATCGATCCTGTCTCCAGCGATACACTGTAGATTCCGATGTTCCTAACGTTTCGATTACTTCGCGTGTAGTCATTTCAAGAGTATCTTCAATATCTACAAACAAAGCAGAAGTGTTTTTAATATAGCGTTCTATGCCCTCAATTTTAGAGAGCAGTTTTTTGTAAGCTTCACTTTCTATTTTAATTGTATCCATAAATATTATATTTTGAGATATTTATTTAAAATGGCAATTACTATTTGACTAAATTCATATATTAGTTCTTTACGTATTTTTTCAAAAAAAATTTCAAGTTTATCCTCATATATTTTCCTAAGTAGCTCTTCAAGTAACTCTTCTTTAATAATTAATGTTTTTTCAACTGGGGGTAAAAGTTGACTTACAGGGACATTGTAAAAATCACATAATTGGTTTATAGTTGTCCACTTAGTTCCTTTATAATCGTTTTCAATACGGGAAAGAGTAGGAGGTGAGATTCTTAACTCATCCTCGACATTCTCTAAGGAGTAGCCGCGTTCTTTCCTCAAGTTTCTTAGTTTATGTCCTACTTTTTCCATAGCGATAAAGTTAACTCATATTATAACAAGTGCTTTTTCATCACATGAAAAAATATTTCACCTGATGAAAATTTCATAGTATAACATGAAAAATTAATAATTATATTATTATTTCTATCATTAAAGTGATAGATCAACATTATAAATGGTTCATTCATAAAACTATAACACGTAGCTATATACAAGGTTTTTGAAACAATTAATCGTTATTTAGAATTGATATAAGTATGTGTTGGATAAAATCAAGTTTGTAAAATTCAAAAAGCACTAAAAATGATTTTAGTTTAGTCGGTTAATTTAGGCAAGACATAAATCACCGAGGTGCAAGGTGCAAGTACTATATATATATATATGTACTTGCACCTTGCACCTCTTATGTAGCAGAAAAGTAGGTAAGTAATTATTTATCAAAAGATTTGGTTAGAGTTCAAAAAATTATAACTTTGTACCCATATGAGATATGTGTAAAAGCATCAATTAAGCCTTCAAGTTGCCTTCTTTAATAAGTCAAGTTATTGCTACAATTTTGCTACAGCACAATAAAATGAAAAGATATAAAACTGATTTTCAGTGACGTTAAGTGGTAGGTTCATAATCCGTCCATACCGCAAGAGAGCAGCTTTAATAGGGCTGCTTTTTTTGTGTCTATACTTTTCTATAAGATTAGAATACCTGCCTGTCATCTCGCCACAGGCGAGACGGGTTCGAGTACCTTACAATACCGCAAAGAGCAGCTTTAATAGGGTTGCTTTTTTTGTGTCTATACTTTTCTATAAGATTAGAATACCTGCCTGTCATCTCGCCACAGGCGAGACGAGTTCGAGTACCTTACAATACCGCAAAGAGGAGCTTTAATAGGGTTTGCTTTTTTTGTGTCTATACTTTTCTATAAGATTAGAATACCTGCCTGTCATATCGCCAGAGACTTCTATTAGCGTTTGAAGTAACAACTACAAATTGGTGCTAACAGATTCTAATAAAATGAGTATTCATTAAACCTTAAAAACAAAAAACGCAATAACAATTGCAACTAATATTGTTTCTTATTACATTTGCTATGCTTATATTATGTATTTGTCTGTAAGTATATAATTAAAACAATATCAAACAGATATACATGAAAGTTACTTACTTTTGATTTACGATTGTATTATATTTATCGTGTAAATATGATGTTATGGAACATACTTCAAAAACAAATTAAACTATAAAAAACATGAGAATTAAACTTTTATTTTTGCTCTTATTTGTAGGTTTTTGCTTCAATACATTTTCTCAGAATTGGTCAGACCTTATCGATTCAGCAGAAATAAGTATAGACCGCGAAGATATAAAAAAGCTGAGTTTTTTCTGGAGCAAGCTATTAAGGAATTCCCAAATCATTCTAAGAACTACATCTTGTATAATAACCTTGGTACTATTCAGAGAAGAAATGGTGATTATAAAAATGCACTAAATTCATATAGTAAAGGGATTAAATTCGATAGAACTAAAATTATGCTTCTTCAAAATAGAGGCACGTTGAAGAAGCTAATGCAAGATTATAAAGGAGCAATCAAAGATTTTTCTGAGGCAATTAAAATCGCACCCAACGATGAGCAAAACTATATTGAAAGATCTGGAGTTAAAAGACTTCTTGGAGATATTGAAGGTGCACAATCCGACTTAGAGTCAATATTGAAATTTGATTCATCAAATTATAAAGCATTAAGTAGTTTAGCAAACATACTTAGACATAAAGGTAAAGTAAATGAAGCCTTACAACTTTACAACATGTCCATAGAAGCTCATCCGCAAGTAGCTTCCATATATAATAATAGGGCAGATTTGTTTTTGCACAACAAAGATTACGATAAAGCAATGAGGGATGTAGAACAGTCCATCATTTTAGATCCTGACTACGAAAGGACATATGTCACAAAGGGTGAGATTTTATTAAAACTCAATAAGCCAAATGAAGCTTACGAATGCTTCAATAAAGCTATTGAAAAAGGTTTTGACAGGGAAACTATTAGCGATTATTTAAAGAATTGCAAATAGTGCGACCTACGCTAAACAACTCAGTTATTGCCCTGATGATCTTTCAGGTAGCAATGATAGATGAGCGTGGCTCCCGAAAAGGTGATATAACCTTCTTCGGTATGCATCATACTCAATGTACCGTTTTTGTAAACCTTGTTGCCTACGTAATCTGTTTTAACTGTAGTACCACCTGTGGTGTAAGCTACGATAATAAATTTATAATTGTAGTGTCTTTTTTGAATATCAATTTATTAACTTTCCCGATGTTGATATCTATATTTCTTTTATTTAATAAAAGATGATCATCATAAACAGAACATATGAAAATCTTAAAATCAGAAAATCTATCAATATATTGAGACTTATATATTTCATAAAGAGAAATATTATCCGTAATCATAATGGAGTCTATGCCTATATTAGCAAAAAAATATAGTCACAGTCTGCAATAAAAGTTTCAGACTCAAAGTTCTCTTCAACATATTCATGAATAAACTTTTCATGATTACATTTTCTTGCTTTAATTTGTTGTTGACAGCTAAAAAAACACGATATAATTATTAAAGAAATTATTGTTATGATATTTGCTTTCATTTGTAATAAGGTGGATATGTTAATAGTTTATGATCAGTTTTTTCCTCCATAAGTTTTTCTTAAAGGAATTCCTTCTATCTTTCGGGCTCTATTTTCTATATTAACAGCTCTTATTTCAGAAGGATTTATTGCTATATTTTCATCTAAATTGTCACTGTTATTATTGATATAATAATCATATAGCTATTCGACAAACCCAATGGACGGAGATTTATCAGAAGCAAGATCTAATATTATAAACGGTGTGGGTGAGAATGTTATAGATAAGGGTTTGAATGGAGGTGAGTTTTAATAGCTCAGAAATAGTGAAAAATCATAGCGTAGAGGCATTTCACCCAATTAAAGGATCATTAATTGGCTCAACTTTTTGTGATAAAAAACGCAAACCCATTTAACTTGATTAAACGATGGTGGGTGAGGCTTAAGGAGTAAGAAAAACAGAGGAGCAGGAGCTCCTCGTCCTCAGAATATTTCACAAACTTATCTATAAGATAACCCCAGGCACTAACTATTGATTTGTTCTATCTATAGCTACATAGATAACAAATTGCAATCAATATTGAAAAAAAACAGCAAAAAGCTTTGTTATATCGATTATTTACTTTTTCTTTGTGATTCAAAATAGGTTTACAGCCTAAATTATTTAAAAACAGATGAACATACAATTCAGTCATACACTAGTCATTTCTATTATTCTACTTCTGGGATTTACTCAGCAGGTGAGATAGGAATATATATAAGTATAGCTGATAAGCATAATATTACAACAACCTTTCTCACCATGTGGGGAAGGTTTTTTATTTAAATTATAAAAAGGAAATAAAGTGGAAAGAATTTATGTTTTTGATACAACGTTGCGTGACGGAGAACAAGTTCCCGGATGTCAATTAAATACAATAGAGAAAATTGAAGTCGCTAAAGCATTAGAGATGCTTGGTGTAGATGTTATTGAAGCGGGATTTCCTATTTCAAGTCCGGGCGATTTCAATTCAATCGTAGAAATTTCTAAAGCTGTTACATGGCCAGTGATATGTGCACTGACACGTGCTGTAGAAAAGGACATTGAAGTGGCAGCTGAATCGCTAAAGTTTGCCAAACGCAAACGCATTCACACTGGTATTGGCACTTCGGACCCACACATCAAATATAAATTCAAATCCAACCGTGAAGAAATTATCGAACGTGCCATTAAAGCCGTTACTTATGCTCGCAACTTTGTGGATGATGTAGAGTTTTACGCTGAAGACGCAGGAAGAACCGAAAATGAATACCTTGCCAGAGTGGTGCAAGCAGCAGTTAATGCAGGTGCTACCGTTATAAATATTCCCGACACTACTGGTTATTGCTTTCCCCATGAATATGGCGCAAAAATAAAATATTTGATTGATAACGTTGATCTTAAAAATGCAATTCTTTCTACACACTGCCATCAAGACTTAGGAATGGCTACCGCCAACACTATTTCGGGAGTTATTAATGGTGCACGACAAGTGGAAGTTACCATCAACGGAATTGGTGAACGTGCGGGTAATTCTGCCCTTGAAGAAGTGGTGATGGCACTAAAAAGCCACAAAGACTTAGGATATGAAACAAATATAAATGCTTCAAAGATATATTCTACCAGCAGACTTGTTTCAAGTCTTATGAATATGCCCATACAACCCAATAAAGCGATTGTGGGTAGAAACGCCTTTGCACACTCATCGGGAATTCATCAAGATGGGGTTTTGAAAAATGTGGAAACTTACGAAATCATTAGCCCCAAGGATGTAGGTATCGATGATAATTCAATCATCTTAACTGCACGCAGTGGTCGAGCAGCCTTAAATAGTAGGTTGTCTTTGTTAGGAGTGAAATTAAACAATGAAGAGTTGGACGTTGTTTACGATAAGTTTTTGATTCTTGCCGACAAGAAAAAAGACATTAAAGATGAGGATGTGTTAAAGTTGGTAGGACAAGAGTCTAAGAAGAGTCGTATAAAAATAGATTACTTGCAAGTGACCAGTGGAATTGGTTTACGCAATGTGGCAAGCATTGGTCTTGACATTGCGGGAGAGCACTTTGAAGCTACTGCCAGTGGTAACGGTCCTGTGGATGCAGCCATTAAAGCTGTGAAAGACATTATTAGAAGAGAAATAATAATTGAAGAGTTCCTCATACAAGCCATTAATCGTGGAAGTGACGATGTAGGTAAAGTACACATGCAAGTTGAGCACAATGGAAGTTTGTATTATGGATTCTCTGCTAACACAGACATTGTATCAGCATCCGTAGAAGCTTTTGTTGATGCTGTCAACAAATTTGTAGAGTAGACGTTTAGCTACATTAAAACAGAGTTAAAAGGAAATAATAAATAGAAATCAATATATCAACTAATAAAATATGAAAACATTATTCGATAAAATATGGGATAATCACGCTGTTACTACAGTAGAGGATGGACCAACACAACTATACATAGACCGACATTTGTGTCACGAGGTGACTAGTCCACAAGCTTTTGCTGGAATGCGTAAACGCGGTCTTACAGTGTTCCGTCCAGAACAAACTATATTGACAGCCGACCACAATATTCCTACTATGGGACAGGACGAGCCCATAAGAGATTCAATCTCACGTATTCAGGTAGACACATTGGCAAAAAATGCCAAAGAATTTGGTCTTACTCATTATGGCTTGGGCCATTCAAAAAATGGTATTGTACATGTTATAGGACCAGAGAATGGTTACACACAACCAGGCATGACCATCGTTTGTGGCGATAGCCATACATCCACGCACGGAGCATTTGGAACTATTGCTTTTGGCATTGGAACCAGCGAGGTTGAGATGGTGTTGGTTTCGCAATGTATATTACAAACTCGCCCCAAAACAATGCGCGTGAACTTCGAGGGAGAATTGAACCCCATGGTAGGCGCAAAGGATTTGGCGCTATACATGATTTCACAACTATCAACGGGTGGTGCAACTGGTTACTTTGTTGAATATGCTGGTGAGGCTATTAGAAGCCTTTCGATGGAAGCTCGCATGACTATGTGTAACCTAAGCATTGAAATGGGTGCGCGTGGTGGATTGATTGCACCCGATCAGAAAACTTTTGACTACATCGAAGGTCGCGAATTTGCACCTAAAGGGGCAAATTGGGACAAAGCATTGGCCTATTGGAAAACACTGAAAACTGACGAGGGTGCGAAGTTTGACAAAGAAGTAACGTTTGATGCATCCAAAATAAAACCAATGATTACTTACGGTACTAATCCAGGTATGGGTATGTATATAGATGGCACTATACCAAAGCTGGAAGACATTGACGATGCAGGAAAGAAATCTTTTGAGAATTCGTTGAAATATATGGGATTCCAATCGGGTGAAAAGTTAGAAGGCAAACAAATAGACTATGTTTTTTTAGGAAGCTGCACGAATGGTCGTATCGAAGATTTCCGTTTGTTTACTAAATATGTGAAAGGCAGAAAAAAAGCTGACAACATTACTGCATGGCTCGTTCCTGGAAGCTGGAAAGTGCGCAAACAAATAGAAGCCGAAGGCTTAGATAGAATATTGAACGACGCAGGATTCGAATTGCGTCAGCCTGGATGTTCTGCATGTCTTGCCATGAACGATGATAAAATACCTGCTGGTAAATACGCAGTTTCTACATCCAATAGAAACTTTGAAGGGCGTCAAGGTCCAGGTTCTCGCACCATTCTTGCAGGTCCATTGGTGGCTGCAGCTGTGGCGGTGACAGGTAAGATTACTAACCCCTCTCAAGTTTTCGAAATAAATACAGTGATAGCTTGATGTAAAACAACATTTTGAGCACCATTAAATAATAACAACGCTAATATTATACATAATATAAAATGGAAAAATTTAAACAAATAACATCAACTTGTGTGCCTCTTCCCATACAGAATGTGGACACAGACCAGATAATACCCGCACGTTTTTTAAAAGCCACCACCCGCGAGGGCTTTGGCGACAATCTTTTTGCTGATTGGCGCTATAACAAAGATGGAACGCCTAAGATAGAATTTGTGTTGAACGATCCAACCTACTCGGGTGAAGTATTGGTAGCTGGAAAAAACTTTGGTAGTGGTTCGAGTCGCGAACATGCTGCTTGGGCATTAGATGGGTATGGTTTCAAAGTAATTATATCAAGCTTCTTTGCAGACATTTTTCAAAACAATGCGCTCAACAATGGTATTTTGCCTATAGTAGTTAGCGAGTCTTTTCTGCAAGACCTTTTCAAAGCAATTGACAGAAATCCAGCTACTACAGTTACGGTTGATTTGGTAAACCAAACAGTTGTAAATAATGATTCGGGAGAGAGTCAATCATTTGATATCAGCCCATATAAGAAGAAGTGTTTGATGGAAGGTTTAGATGACATTGACTTTCTTCTTTCAAACAAAGATAAAATAGAAGCTTACGAACAAAAGCGTACTTACAGTTATTAAATATATCTTTTTTTGCAAAAGATAAAGCCTACATACAAATGATAGAGATAATGGATACAACACTGCGAGATGGAGAGCAAACCTCGGGAGTTTCTTTCGCAGTACAAGAAAAGGTGAGTATAGCGCGACTTTTGCTTGAGGATGTGTGTGTTGATAGAATTGAAGTTGCTTCAGCCAGAGTTTCTGACGGAGAGTTTAAAGCTGTTCAGAAAATTGCAAAATGGGCTCAAGAGCATGGACATTTAGATAAAATTGAAGTGTTGGGTTTTGTTGATGGAAAGATTTCTTTGGATTGGATTACGAGTGCAGGTTGTAAGGTTGTGAATTTGCTTTGTAAAGGTTCTCTTAAACATTGCAAATTTCAATTGAATCTGACCCCTGAAGAACACATAACTAAAATAAAAGAAGTGATTGCCTATGCCCAAGAAATGGGCGTTACAGTAAATATCTATTTGGAAGATTGGTCAAACGGTATGTCGGACTCAGAGGCATACATCTCTCAAGTGATGGATCAATTACAACACCAACCCATCAAACGGTATATGCTTCCAGATACATTGGGTATCTTAAACCCAGACAAAACCAGGGAATTTGTTCAGAAAATGGTCGATCGTTACCCACAGCTTCATTTTGATTTTCATGCTCACAACGATTATGATTTGGCAGTTGCCAATGTGTACGAAGCTGTTAAAGCAGGTGCTAAAGGTGTTCATGTAACCCTCAATGGATTGGGCGAACGTGCTGGTAATGCTTCACTAACAAGTGTTTTAGCACTAATTCACGATCATCTGAAATTGAAAACCAATGTAAACGAAAATAATGTTTACTATGTGAGTAAGGTAATAGAAAGTTATTCGGGTATTCGTATTTCAAAAAATATGCCCATTATTGGCGATAATGTTTTTACACAAGTAGCAGGCATTCATGCCGATGGCGATAAGAAAAAGAACTTATACCACAGTAGGCTTATGCCAGAGCGTTTTGACAGATTGAGGGAATATGCATTGGGCAAAACTTCGGGCAAGGCAAACATTATGAATAACTTGAAAACACTTGGAATTGAGTTGGACGATGAGTCGATGGCAAAAGTTACGACCCGGATCATTGAACTTGGTGATAAGAAACAAATTGTTACTCCTGACGAACTGCCTTACATCATTTCCGACGTGCTAAAGAATGGCATGGAAGACGCTGATATAAAGATGCTAAACTATTCTTTCTCCTTGGCTGATGGACTTCGTCCTTCGGCAACTGTGAAAATGTCTATTAAAGGAGAAGTTTATCAGCAATCTGCAGCGGGAGATGGACAATACCATGCTTTCTCGAAAGCATTGTACAAGATATATAAGAAATTGAATAAACCAACACCCGAGTTGTTAGACTATTCTGTATTTATTCCACCTGGTGGAAGAACTGATGCTTTTGTGCAAACCATAATTACTTGGAAGTTTGATGGAAAGTCTTTTAAAACACGTGGTTTGGATATTGACCAAACAGTAGCCGCTGTTAAGGCAACTATTAAAATGCTGAACATGATAGAGAGTGGTAATATACCCTCTATAAGATTTATAGAGTTATAATAGGCTCATTAATTTAAACTTAACAAGCAAATATAAACCACAATTAGAGATATAAAATAAAATAAAATATGAAATTAAAGATAGCAGTATTACCCGGCGATGGAATTGGCCCAGAAATAACAGCGCAAGCACTTGAAGTTACAAAAGCTATTTGTAAAAAGTTTAATCACACGCTTGAATATGACTTTGCAAGTGTTGGTGCCTGTGCCATTGATGAAACTGGAAATCCTTATCCAGTTGAAACACATGAATTGTGTATGCAAGCAGATGCAGTGTTGTTTGGCGCAATCGGAATGCCAAAATATGATAACGACCCTTCGGCCAAAGTGCGTCCAGAACAAGGATTACTGAAGATGCGCAAAGACTTGGGACTGTTTGCTAATATTCGTCCTGTAACAACTTTCCCATCATTGCTTCATAAGTCTCCATTGCGTGCAGAAATAATAGAAGGTGCAGATTTTATGTGTATTCGTGAGTTGACAGGAGGGATGTATTTTGGCAGACCTCAAGGTCGTAGCGAAGATGGTAACACTGCTTATGATACTTGCGTTTATACACGCGAAGAAATTGAACGCATACTTCATTTGGCTTATAAATTTGCGCTGCAAAGACGTAAGAAAGTTACCGTGGTTGATAAAGCCAATGTAATTGCCACTTCGCGCCTGTGGCGACAAATAGCGCAAGAAATAGCTCCACAATACCCTGATGTAGAAACCGAATATATGTTTGTAGACAATGCAGCCATGCGCATCATACAATGGCCTAAAAGCTTTGATGTGATGGTAACAGAGAATCTTTTTGGCGATATACTTACGGATGAGGCATCTGTAATTACTGGCTCAATGGGAATGCTTCCTTCTGCATCAATTGGACTACACACTTCGGTGTTTGAACCCATTCATGGTTCATACCCTGAAGCAGCGGGCAAAAACATTGCCAATCCTTTGGCAGCAATTCTTTCAGCAGCACTGATGTTTGAGTATGCATTCGAATTGCATGAAGAGGGAGCGTTCATACGCAAAGCTGTTGCTGCAAGTATGGATGAAGGGATTGTTACAAGTGATATTGCTAATGGCGAAACACCAAGTTCCACAAGCGATGTGGGAGAGTGGATTGTGAATTATATTTTGAAATAAACTGGGAGTGGAGGAGCTCCTGCTCCTCACATAAAACGTGCAGCAGGAGCTACACCACCCCAGGAGGAGTAGTCCTTGAAGCCTGAAAGGCTGATATATTTCAGCCCAAGACATCGCCTTAGGACAAGGATGTAACCCACCCCCCCTCTTTTTCCAAAACCTATCGGTTTTGGAAAAAGAGGAATCCAAACAAAAATATAAATAAGAACATTCTGTGATTTATGTTCTGAATAGATATAACAATGAATAATAAACAAACCTCTGAAGAGCAATCAGCTAAAAGAGAAGAACGAAACAACAAGAAACGTTTAAACAGTTATACCAGCACTTCTGGTAGACGTATGGCAGGAGCAAGAGCTCTTTGGCGTGCAAATGGAATGACTGATGAGCAAATGGGTAAACCCATTATTGCTGTGGTTAACTCATTCACGCAATTTGTACCGGGTCACACCCACCTGCATGACGTTGGTCAAATGGTGAAAAAAGAAATTGAAAAGCATGGTTGCTTTGCTGCAGAATTTAATACAATTGCTATTGATGATGGCATTGCAATGGGACATGATGGAATGTTATACTCACTTCCATCGCGCGATTTAATTGCAGACTCTATTGAATATATGATCAATGGACATAAGGTGGACGCAATGGTATGTATTAGCAATTGCGATAAAATAACACCTGGAATGCTTTTGGCCTCCCTGCGTTTGAACATTCCAACCGTATTTGTGTCGGGAGGTCCTATGGAAGCGGGCGAAATGGATGGCGAGCAAATAGATTTAGTGGATGCCATGGTGAGTGGGGTGGATGATTCTGTTTCTGATGAACGTCTTTCTAAAATTGAGCGTTTGGCATGTCCCACATGTGGTTCATGTTCGGGAATGTTTACGGCCAACTCTATGAATTGTTTAAACGAAGCTATAGGTTTGGCTTTGCCTGGTAACGGTACAATTCTTGCAACGCATTCCAATCGTAAACAGCTCTTTGTAGATGCTGCAAAACAGATTGTTGAAAATGCACAAGCCTACTATTTCAATGGCGATGAAACTGTGCTTCCACGCAATATTGCAACCAAAGCTGCATTCATGAATGCTATGACAGTAGATATCGCTATGGGTGGTTCCACCAATACGATCTTACATCTTTTAGCTTTGGCTAATGAAGCAGAAGTCGATTTTACAATGGACGATATTAATTCACTTTCATCTAAAGTGCCTTGCATTTGTAAAGTAGCACCCAATAGCGAGAAATATCATATTCAGGATGTAAATCGTGCAGGGGGTATCCTAAACATAATGAATCAATTGGCTGATGCAAACTTAATAGATACTTCAGTTAATCGGACTGATGGAATGACATTGGCTGATGCATTGAAAAAATATAGTTTAGACAATGAGACAATTGATGCTGATGCGGAAAGAATATACCAATCAGCTCCCGGAAGAGCTTTTAACTTGGTAATGGGTTCTCAAAATAAAGTATTCGATACGTTAGATGTAGACAGAGAGAATGGTTGCATTCGTTCGGTAAAACATGCATACACCAAAGATGGTGGACTGGGTGTTTTGAAAGGAAACATTGCTGTGGATGGGTGTGTAGTTAAAACAGCGGGAGTTGATCCAAGTGTTTGGACGTTTAGTGGCACAGCACGAGTCTTTCACTCGCAAGATGATGCTTGTGATGCAATTCTGCAAGATAAAGTGAGTGCTGGCGATGTTGTAGTTATTGCTTACGAAGGTCCCAAAGGTGGGCCAGGCATGCAAGAAATGCTGTATCCAACATCTTACATAAAAGCTAAGCACTTGGGCGAAAAGTGTGCACTTATCACTGATGGTCGTTTCTCGGGTGGTACATCGGGTCTCAGTATTGGACACATATCTCCTGAAGCTGCGGCAGGTGGAGCAATAGGACTTATTAGAGACAGTGATATTATTGACATAGATATTCCTAATAGAACTATCAATTTGAGAATATCCGACCAAGAACTTGAAGAACGAAGAGCTGAAGAAAACAAAAAGGAAAAGAAGGCTTTTAAGCCACAACGAGATAGAAAGGTATCTGCTGCTTTACGCGCTTATGCTAAATTTGTTAGTTCGGCAGATTTGGGAGCAGTACGCATACTTGAAGATTAAAAAAAAATAAGACAATTCAAATGTATATTTCATAAAAGGTTATTGACATGAAAGAAGTAAAAACAGAAACATCCGTAATTACAGGCAGCGAAGCATTGATAAGATCATTGCTTAGTGAAGGCGTGGATACCCTTTTTGGTTATCCTGGTGGCGCTATCATGCCAGTTTTTGATTCAATGTACGATTACAAAGATAAAATGAAACATATTCTGGTTCGTCACGAACAAGGAGCAATTCACGCAGCACAAGGATACGCTCGCGTATCCAAAAAAGTAGGCGTCGCTTTGGTGACATCTGGACCAGGAGCAACCAATGCTATTACAGGAATTACTGATGCCATGATGGATAGTACACCTTTAATAGTTATTTCTGGACAAGTAAACTCTGCTCTTTTAGGAACAGATGCTTTTCAGGAAGCTGACGTTATAGGTGTTTCACAACCTGTAACTAAATGGGCATATCAGATAAGACGTCCCGAAGATATCGCATGGGCTGTATCCAGGGCTTTTTATATTGCTTCAAGTGGCCGTCCAGGACCTGTGATTTTGGATATCGCAAAGGATGCACAAATAAAAACGTGTGAATATAGTTATGAAAAGACAACTTCACTACGTAGTTATCGTCCTGTACCAACACCTCGTATGGAGCAAATTGAGAATGCTGCTGAAGTTATCAATCAGGCTAAAAAGCCATTTGCATTGATAGGTCAGGGCGTGATACTTGGTAATGCGGAAAAAGAGTTGATTGCCTTTTTAGAAAAAGCGCAAATACCTTTTGGTTGGACCATTTTAGGATTGTCTGCAGTGCCTACCGATCATCCTTTAAATATGGGAATGTTGGGAATGCATGGGAATGTTGGACCGAATGTTATGACCAATGAATGCGATGTGCTCATAGCTATAGGTATGCGTTTTGACGACCGTGTAACGGGTGATTTAAATACGTATGCCAAACAAGCGAAGGTTATCCATTTTGATATAGACAGAGCCGAAATAGATAAAAATGTAAAAACTACAGTGAGTGTATTGGGTGACGTAAAACAAACACTGCCTTTGGTTACTGAACGTATTGATGGGAATGCGCATACCGAATGGATAAGAGAGTTTAAAAAGTATGAAGATAAGGAATTTGATTGTATAATTAAGAATGAGCTTTATTCGGAAACGGGTCCTATAAAAATGGGAGAAGTTGTGAATAAAGTTACAGAAGCCACAAACAATAAAGCAATTTGCGTTACTGATGTGGGTCAAAATCAAATGATTGGAACTCGCTATTTTAAGTTTACAGAGTCACGAAGCGTAGTCACATCAGGCGGATTGGGCACAATGGGCTTTGCACTTCCTGCTGGGATTGGAGCAAAATATGGATCACCTGACAGAGATGTTTGTATATTTGTAGGAGATGGCGGTTTACAAATGACTATACAAGAGTTTGGAACTATTATGGAGTATAATATTCCAGTAAAAATTGTTTTGCTAAACAATAATTTTTTGGGCATGGTTCGCCAATGGCAAGAGTTGTTTTACGATGAGCGTTATTCTGAAACCCAAATGCGCAATCCTGATTTTATAAAAATTGCTGATGCTTATGGTATTAAAGGACAGAAAGTAATAGATCGAAAAGATTTAGATGGTGCTATAGAGGAAATGCTTGCATATGATGGCGCATATTTGCTTGAGGTAGAAGTAGAAACTAAAGGTATGGTTTATCCTATGGTTCCTGCTGGTGGATCAGTTAGCAACATTATGTTGGGAAATGGACATAGTTTGGACTAAATTGGAATAACCGTAGAATTTAAAAACATTAAAAAGCGTAATCATGCAAGAAAAAACATTTTATACCATCACCGTGTTCTCAGAAAACACTGTTGGAGTACTTAATCAAATAACAACTATTTTCACACGCCGACAGTTGAATATTGAATCACTTTCAGTTTCACCTTCGGCTATCCATGGTATTCATAAATTTACGATAACCACGTGGGCTGAAACGGAAGATGCGATGCGAAAACTGGTAAGCCAAATAGATAAACGTGTAGACATACTGAAAGCTTACTACAATACTGATGAAGATTTGGTGCATCAAGAAATTGCCCTCTACAAAATTGAGACAGCTAAACTAATTGCTACAAGCAATGTAGAAGAGTTGTTGCGTAAGCACAATGCCCGTATATTGGATGTAAGTGATCATTCAACAATAATTCAGAAAACAGGTCATTACGAAGAAACCCAATCTCTTTTTGAGGAATTGAGCAAGAGTATAGGTGTGTTGCAATTCATACGATCGGGAAGGGTTGCAATCACAAAATCGAAAGTAGAACGACTAAGCGATTTGTTAGAACGGCGCAAACTCGCAGATGTACAAGATGTAATAATGAATACAACAAAGTAAATCGTAATAAATTATACATAACAAATTATTAATATGGCAAAAATGAATTTTGGCGGAGTAGAAGAAAATGTAGTTACCCGCGACGAGTTTCCTTTGGATAAAGCCAAAGAAGTATTGAAAGACGAAACAATAGCAGTAATTGGATACGGTGTGCAAGGACCAGGACAATCCCTTAACTTGCGTGACAACGGATTTAACGTAATAGTTGGTCAACGCAAAGAGAGCAAAACATGGCAAAAAGCCATTGACGATGGTTGGGTTCCTGGCAAAACGCTTTTCGAAATAGAAGAAGCGTGTGAACGAGGCACAATTATACAATATCTATTGTCAGATGCTGCACAAATAGCAGTCTGGCCAACAGTTAAGAAACACTTAACTGCAGGTAAAGCATTGTATTTTTCTCATGGTTTTGGTATCACTTATAACGACAGAACAGGAATTATACCGCCAAAAGATGTAGATGTGATTCTGGTTGCTCCAAAAGGATCAGGAACAAGCTTGCGTTCAATGTTTTTAGAAGATAGGGGTCTTAACTCAAGCTATGCAATCTATCAAGATGCAACAGGCAATGCTTTTAACAGAGCAGTTTCACTTGGAATTGGTGTAGGGTCGGGATATTTGTTTGAAACTACTTTCAAACGTGAAGTATATTCAGATTTAACTGGTGAGCGTGGCACATTGATGGGAGCTATTCAAGGTTTGATGCTTGCACAATATGAAGTGTTACGTGAAAATGGTCACACACCATCGGAAGCGTTTAACGAAACTGTTGAAGAACTTACTCAATCATTGATGCCTTTGTTTGCAGAGAATGGTATGGACTGGATGTATGCCAATTGTTCAACAACAGCTCAACGTGGTGCGTTAGATTGGATGACTCCTTTCCACGATGCTACGAAACCTGTGTTTGAAAAACTGTACAAAGAAGTTGCTTCAGGCAATGAAGCTCAACGCTCTATTGATACAAACTCAAAACCTGATTACCGTGAAGGTTTGGAAAAAGAGTTGAAGGAATTGCGTGAAAGCGAAATGTGGAGAACGGGTGCAGTGGTTAGAAAATTGAGACCTGAGAATAATTAACAAGTTATTTACTTAATAACTTATATAATTGTAGAGGCGCATGATTTGCGTCTCTACTTATGTCGCATATATCGTACTGTTTCCGTTATTTATCGTGTCAAATGCATAGTGTTTTATAGTTTTTAATAAATTCTTTCTGCATAAGTTTCAATCTTTTTTGTTGAACGTTAGTATAACAGGTCTGCATCTACGAAGCTTGGGATAGCACATCAATTATAATGTCACAAAGAGTGCCATAGGTACGAACTGTTACTCTTGTAGTAGAGAAATAAATTAAAACACATAATTTTATTGGTGAACCCTCTTTATCTTAAACAATTTGGAAGCATTTCTAAAAAACCAATAGATTTATCATGGTTTAATTCGTAGAAGTTCACACCTAAGTTGATAGTCTCATAATACCTTGATTGATTTGTTTTGTAATATTCTTCAGAAGGTATTTTCCAAAAGTCACGTCCTAATTTCTCGGCAATAAACCATTTTTCCAATAATCGAGCAGCACGACCATTTCCGTCTCGAAATGGATGTATTTGCGCAAATCTTAAATGAATTAAAGATGCAAAATAAAACACTTCAATCTCAGTAAGCTTTGATGATAGTAACTCTTGAACGTCTTGAAAAAAGGTTTGCATCTCTTTCACTACAAATTCAGGTTCAACAGCCATATAGGTAAGTCCAGATTTTCCAAACACTCCAACTTGTTCAATTCTATATTTTCCTCTTTTACTTTTTATCAATAAGGTTTTTGAAAATATTTTATGACAAGTCAATAGATTTGCTTCGTTCAGGGTGATGTTTTGAGCAAACCCATATGCCTCAATTAAATCTTCTATTTCTTCTATTTCTTTTCCGATCTTGAATTTGTCCTTGTTTAATTCATAGTTCATGTAAGAATTCAAATCAATACTGTTCCCTTCGATATTGGAAGAAAAAACTGCTGAAGATTTTGTCAAGTAATCAAATCCGCCTTTGCTTTCCGAAAAATCAAAGCTCTGAATTAATATAGGAATTTCATGTCCAATCGACTGATTATAAATATCAATATATTTTCTGTCTGTAATTCTCATTTAATTCATTTTAAAATCCCCTTTAGCTTCGCTAAGAAACGATGAGAGCGATTAACTTTATAGGAGTATTAAGTATGAAATGCATTGAATAAATTAAATACATGAGTTTCGTAAATGCAGAACTGTTATATTTAAATTGACTTATATATCAGATGAAACACTTCTTCTATTTCTGACTCCCTTAAGTCAAATCTAACTTTTCGTCATCCCTTCCTCTTTCAAAGAACATTTTGCGAAGAGGATCTTTGCGTGCTTCGTCATATGCAGTTCGATTTCTGTGAATATCTACAGCCATGTACAATGCTTGACGGAATGAATCCTCAGAGGCGATATCTTTTCCAGCAATATCGTAAGCTGTTCCATGCGCTGGTGAAGTTCTAACTATTGGCAGACCAGCAGTAAAATTAACCCCACTACCCATTGCAATGGTTTTAAAAGGAATTAAGCCTTGGTCGTGATACATGGCTAACACTGCATCAAACTCTTTGTACCTTTCGCTTCCAAAAAAACCATCAGCAGCAAAAGGACCTGCACATAGTATGTCCCGATCAAGACACTTTTTGATAGCAGGTTCGATGATGTCTTTCTCTTCACATCCCAACAAACCATTTTCTCCAGCATGAGGGTTTAAGCTTAACACAGCGATACGTGGATTGTCAATACAAAAATCGCGTTTTAAGCTATCATTTAATGTCTTTATCTTTTCTACGATTAAGTTAGTGGTTATTCTGCTTGGTAGTTCAGATATTGGCAGATGAGTTGTAACAAGAGCAACTCTTAATTGCTCATTTGCAAGAATCATAAGAGCTTTCTGTTTGTTGCCAACTCTGTCTTCTAAATACTCTGTATGACCAGGGAATTTAAAGTCTTGACCTTGTATGCTATCTTTGTTAATGGGCAATGTAACCAAAACATCTATCTTATTGCTTTGCATATCTCCAATAGCAGCTTCAAGCGCTATATATGCCGCTTCGCCCGATGACGAATTGGGTACACCTATTTCAATTTTGACATCATCTTGAATAATATTCATGAAGTTTGCTTGGCCCTCTTTTGCTTCATTAGCTGATGCAATAATATTAAAAGGAACCGTCTTGTAATTTAGTACCTTACGATGATAGGAAGCTACTTTGGTTGAGCCATATATTATAGGATTGAGAAGTTCTGTTAATCGGTTATCCGAAAAGGTCTTCAAAAGAATTTCGTAACTAACCCCATTACTATCACCATGGGTGATACCTACTTTCACTAAGTCTGACATATGAACTATTGTTATTTTATTAATTGAAGCATGATGAACAAGCCGATTGTTTTAATCTTTTTCTAACAAAGATCAAGCTTCTTCATCGTTAGGAATATTTATGGTGTAAAACGAGGCTTCTAAATTGCGAATTAAACTTCTTTTTTTCTTTTCGGGTGCATATACATATACATCAATAAATATTACCCTACCCGTGTTTTCGTTTACAAAAGCTTGCGATACGAATGGACCACCCATCATATCGGTAGTCATTTCCCACAAGCCCCTTAATTCAGCACGGAATATACCATCTATTTCAACTCTGCGATACTCAGCAGGAAATATGGTTGATGTAGTCATTTGTGAATCCATTGCACCTTTTATATGATTGCCCAAAACTCGGTTACGAATGGCAATTAGAGAATCTTTTTCAAAAATAGTTTGCGATGTGTAGGGAACAGAGTATATAACAACATCTTGACGCGACTCAGCAGAATTGTTGGTTGCCCAAAAGAAGTTATCATCTTCTGTTATATTAGTTATACCTTTTGGATAATCTATGGTAAATCCAAAATGATTCTTGATACGTGTTTTAGGTGTTGCAGACTCTTTCTTTAACCATTCAGCTGTGCGTTCCAATTCTCTTGTTACTAAATAATCTACAATCCTTTGCTCGTTGTCTTGCAAATAGGTTTCCAAAGCTTCTTTGTCGGGAGCTTTAAAAGTGAGCACCACCTGACCACTTGCAAATTTATTGCTTTCCGAACTCATTTTGGTGTTAACGTAATCGCTTGACACATCCACAACAATTATGTTCCGGGCCATTTTAAATGTGCTGGTGAAGTTTTTAGGATCAATTTGTAAGATTTTGAAGTTAGCCTCTCTTTGAGGCATACCAGGCATGGGTGAGTTTAACACATCAAAGACAGCTCTTCCATGAGGCTCAAGCCATTCTTCTTCATCAATGATGACCAACACTTCGTTTGATGCAGATGAAGCGGACATCCATCCAGTTGCAAAGTTATTGCATGAACCTAAGATTATGGCTAATGTTACAAAAGCTACTAATATTCTCATTTGTTTCATAATATATAGTTTTTGAGGATATGGAATTATACGTTAGATAATAAACATGAAGCACGTTTAATAACAAAAATACGATTATTCTATTTCTAATAAAATAAAACTTGATGTTTTTTTGGTTATTAACTTGATATCAATACAATATTACTTTTTTATATTATTGACTACTCAGTGCCTGCCAGAAAAACAGAGTTTTGAGTTTTGCAAAGACTACTTATTTTTGTGTTCTGTAGATAACATTCCACAAGCAGCCGAAATATCTTCACCACGCGATGTGCGAATGGTGGAGATAAGACCTTTTGAGGTTAAAAAATCGCGAAATTTAATCATTGCTTCATCACTCGCAGTTTTGAGTGAACTACCCGGAATGGTGTGAAAACGAATAAGATTGACACGACAATACAAACCCGAAAGCAATTTAATTAATTCCCGAGCATAAATCAACGCATCATTCACTTCATCAAACATGATGTATTCGAACGAAAGTCGTCTTTGCTTGCTCCAGTCGTATTTGCGAAGCAGTTCAATTATTTCTTCAATAGGATATTTCTTCTCAATAGGCATAAACGTTTGACGTTGTGCAGACATTGGACTATGAAGGCTGATGGCAAGGTGACAACTACTTTCTTCCAAGAAACGCTCCAACTTGGGCGTAACGCCAATAGTGGAAACAGTGATTCGTTTAGGACTCCATGCTAAACCATAGTCAGCAGTAAGTATTTCAATTGATTTCATTACATTTTCGTAATTATCCAACGGTTCGCCCATTCCCATAAAAACAATATTCGTAATGTTCTCAGAGTTGGGAGAGGAGTACACTTGATTTAAAATCTCCAATACAGATAGGTTGTCATGAAAACCCATTTTACCTGTCATGCAGAAGTCGCAATTCATTTTGCAGCCTACTTGCGAAGAAATGCACAAAGTGAGACGATTGTCGTCAGGAATCAAAACAGATTCCATCAATTTACCCTTCTTTGTTTGAAACAAAAGTTTCTGAGTTCCGTCTTCCGATACTTGCTTTTGAATAGGATCTGAAAGTCCAACTTCAAATTTCTTTTTTAATATATCGCGGTTCCGCACCGAAATGTTTGTCATTTCGTCTATCGACTTCACACGTTTGACATACACCCAGTCGGCAATTTGCTTGGCTGTGAACTTTGGCAGTTTCAGTATTTCTACTTGTTCGCCAATTTCCGCCAATGTCATTCCCAATAAATATTTATTTAGTTCCATTTTATCTTCTACACTTTTATTTTGAAACAAAGATACACACGTTTAGCGAATAATGGTAGTTGTTAGATAAATAATTAAATATGTACAAACAATCGAGATTTTCTTTAAGTTTGTATTTAGAAATCAATTAAGACGCATTATATTATGAAAAAGCTAATTCTTATCCTTTTAGTCACAACTATCACATCTGTCATGGCACAACAAAAACCAATTCTACTTTTTCCCAATGGGGCTCCAGGTGAAACTACGAAAATGATAGAAACTGAAGACCTGACGGGTAATAAAAAAGCAGGATGTCCTGTATTACGGATATCTAATGTGAGCGCACCCACCCTCACATTCTATCCTGCACCTGCTGATAACAACTCTGGAACAACCATTATTGTGAGTCCAGGAGGTGGTTACAATATTTTGGCTTACAACTTGGAAGGAACAGAGATATGCAAAAGATTCAATAGCCACGGCATCAATTGCGTATTGGTTAAGTATCGGGTGCCACGTCGGGAAGGTTTGGCTAAACATGAAGCACCTTTGCAAGATTTACAAAGAGCCATTGCATACACACGAGCCCATGCGAAAGAGTGGGGCATAAACGAAAACAAAATTGGAGTGATGGGTTTTTCAGCTGGGGCACACCTATCAGCAATGGCAAGCAATAGCTTCAACCAACTTACATATACCCCCATTGATGCAAATGATCAAGTGAGCACACGTCCCGACTTCTGCATGCTTATTTATCCTGCCTATTTAGATGGAGAGAATTTTTCGTTAGCACCCGAGTTAAATGTAACCGACAAAACTCCACCCACATTTTTGGTTCAGACGCAAGACGATGAAAGATTGCTGAATAGTAGCCTGTTTTATTATTACGCTCTCAAAGAAGCAAAAGGGTCAGTCGCTATGCATTTATATTCATCGGGGGGTCATGGTTATGGTCTTAGAAATACTGGAGATTTGGTAAATGAGTGGCCTTTTAGAGCGGTTAATTGGTTACGCGATATCGGCATGCTTGAAAAATAATACAAATATCTGATCCGTTGATATCATTGATGGATGAGAATTTATTTTATTGCAATTCACATAAACTATGACACAATTACACTCAATATTGCTATTCCCCGACGGAGCACCGGATGAAACGGAGAGGTTGGAAGAAAGCGAAAAACTTTTGGGAATTAAAATAGCAGGCACACGGGTTTTAGGGGTAAGCAATGTAAGCGAACCTTCAATCACTTTTTATCCTGCACCTACTGATAACAATTTAGGAGCTACCATCATTGTCGTACCTGGTGGTGGATACAATGTATTGGCATACAATTTAGAAGGAACTGAAGTTTGCGAACGGTTTAATAGATATGGCATCAATTGTGTGCTACTCAAATACCGTGTTCCACGGCGTGATGGTTTACCAAAACATACTCCACCTTTGCAAGATTTGCAGAGAGCCATTGCATTCACACGAGCTAATGCAAAAGAGTGGGACATTGACGAAAACAAAATAGGAATAATGGGTTTTTCAGCAGGAGCACATGTGGCGGCAATTGCAAGTAATAATTTCGAAGAGGTGTCCTATCCACCAATTGATGCATTAGATAAAACAAATATGCGCCCCGATTTCTGTGTGCTTCTTTATCCTGCCTATTTAGATGGTGAGAATTTCTCGGTAGTACCAGAAATAAGTGTAACAGATAAAACTCCTCCCACATTCATAGTTCAAACCCAAGACGATTATAAATTAATTAATAGTAGTTTGTTTTACTATTACGCTCTCAAAGAGTCAAAAGTGCCTGTAGCTATGCATTTATATCCTACAGGATATCATGGCTATGGCGTTAGAAAAACTGGTCACTTGGTAAACGAATGGCCGCTTAGGGCACTTAATTGGTTGAGGGATAGTGGAATGTTGAGAAAGAAGAAATAAAACAAAATTGCGTCATTGTGGTATTTATTTACCGCAGTGACGCAATGATACAAAGTGAATTTTACAGCTTATAAACCTTCATTTATTTTTCCCATTCCTGAGTTTTGAAAATTCTTAAAAGTAGGGTTTCCGTGATAAGTAATCTCCCCAATGCCCTCGTTAAATAATCCAAGAGTTTCTGAGGCAAAGCACTTTACTTTTCCAGTCTTTGTGGATTTTACCATAGCTGTTTTAGCTACAAGATTTTTACAATCTACATTCCCAACTCCGTCTGAATTGATTTCTACTATATCAGTAGTTCCGCCTAACTTTATATTACCAATGCCACTATACCTTACACATATTTTCTTGCTGTCTAAACCTAAAGCTTCCAAGTTGCCAATTCCTTCCGATTTGATAATTAGATTATTGGATTTCACTGGGCCATCAAGTTTCCAATTTCCCATGCCGTGTGTTTCAATAGATGTGAGGGATGGTGCGGTAAGATAGATAACGAAGGGCTCATCGTTTTTGTGGTTAAACTCTTTGTCACTTTCAATGGTCAACACACCCTTCCTAACGCTAATCTGTAAGTTATCAATCATTTCTTGAGATCCTTGAGCTTTCACAATAACATTGTCGCACTGTGTGTACACTATATCTGCAACAGTATTAGCATTAACTGATGAGAACGATTTAATTTTGAAATCTTTGATAAATGATTCAGCAGTTTTTGCCGAGGCAATTGATACACTAAAAACAACGATTAATAATGTAACTAAAAGAGAATTTAATTTTTTCATAACTATAAATATTTTAATTGGTTTTCATGTATTGGACAAGAGCTACTAAGATTAGGTAACAACAAATCAATTGTTTAACAATTGAGAAAGATTGAAAGGTGTCGAGCAATTATTCTGAAAGAGCTAATTGCTTTCTGACGGTTTCGCAAAATGAAGAATTTTTATTTGGATATTTGGTTATTCAAAGACGCTAAGGTGTGTGACCCTTCGAATTGGCTTTTACAAGAAAGATAATTGGGAAGAAGGTTACGGAAGTCCTTCCTCCAACCAGTTTATACTTTCGCTTCAAGCAAAAGTTCTTCCCTTCACATGTTTCTTCTTTCGCTTTAAGCAAAAGCATTTTCCTTAACAAGTTTTCTCTTTCGCTTCAAGCGAAACAGTTTCCCTTAACGGTTTTTTTCTTTCGCTTCAAGCGAAGACACTATCCTTAACAGGTTTTGGCTTTCAGCAGGTTCCCACGAAACTTTAGTAGCTTAAATGTGAGTCTTTTAAGACAAATATCGCTTTTGTTCTCAAAAAGTAAAGTAGTCTTTCTAACCATTTACAATATTTCTTCTCGTAACCCATAAAATCGTTTTGCTCAAGATGGTCGTCATGGTCTTTTTTAAATAAATTAAATATCTTTCATATAATTGATGAATAAATTCAGCTTGTTAAATTCACACCTTGCAATTATACTAAAGTGTTTTGTATTGTTTTCGAATGGTTCAAATTAAACCAGTTAGTTTAATGTGAGCTAATATACAATACGTTATAATATTCCATCTAATAATATCTAATCAAATTAAAAACCAATATTGTTATATAAAGTTAAATATTTAATTGTTTTTGAATAGTGTGTTTTTTATATATTGCTAAATATTAGGTGATTACTTAAAGTTAAAATAAAAACATTAGAAAAACTGATGCTAATTCTCTTTTTGCTATTTGCACATACAAAAACATTGATTACTTTTGTCATCAACTGATACGAAAATCGCATCAGTGCTCGATTTAGGGCAAACTGCATAAGCAATCTTTGTTCTTACTTTATTTTATTGCACAGGAGAATAAAATGGAAAGAGAAATAAGCTAATTGCTTAGCAAAACAAATTAAATTTTAATTATTATGTTAGAAAAAATTTATTTTTCAAGATTAAGAAAACTGGAACTTCCTGAGTTCGCAGACAGAGTAATGGGTGTTGTAGCCCAATACGACACTGAGAGTTTAAAAATTAAAGATGCGTTTGATCGGCTTGAAGCTGAGAAGCCGCAAATTGAAGCCCTAACTGTTCGTTATGGGCCTCACCCTGTAACCAAAGAGTTGTCACCTTTGCGCAAGGAGCGTACGCTGTATGCTACTTCCATTTCGTTTCAAACACGAGGGTATGTTAGAGGTTTCATTATTGGTGACAAAGGGGCTGTAAGTTTAGCTCAAGGTGCAGTTGATCGTTTTTTACTCAACTTAAGAAGCAATAATGAGGAAATAATCAATCGAAGGGTTACTCAGTTTTTTGCAGAAGTTGATAGAAACGAAGAATTGGAAACAGCATTAACTACTTTAGGACTTTCACCACTGTTGGATAATTTGCGAAGTATACATTCACAAATAACAGAATTATTGGCCAAGCGACTAAATGATATTTCGAAACGACCCAAAGGGAAGTCAGAAGTATTTGCAAAATCTCTTCGCGATGCATTAAATCTTTTGTTTATGAGAATTACGGTTGAGCAAAGCTTCAACAAAGAGTTGGACTACTTACCACTGATTGATGAATTGAACGAGTTGGTGATCCGATATAGAGGATTAATAAACACGCGTGCAACGTCTCAGGCAAAAAGTAATGAAAACAAAACTGAGGTTACAACAACCAATGGCGAACCTGTTCAAAAAATGTTGAATGCAAACGATTTTGATCAAAATATGGATCAAAAAAAGACAGTTGCATCGTCGTCAGAACATTTGCAACTGCCTATTATAAGCAATGAGGCTTAAAACTTCTTGTGTAATTTCTTAATTTAATGTACCAGATTAAATTATGCTTAACGGCCCCAATTCCTGTGATTGGGGCTTTTTTGGCGCTATACTATAATAGTTTACGGGGGTGAATGATTAATTATAGATCACTTAGCTGCAACAGTAGCTGTGTAAAATAATGTTTGATGTGCATCACAGGTAACTATAGGATGCATATCTGTTCATAAGCATCTATAATACATCTGTTGCTTTAGCAAAACCTGTTTTTTATTCTTGTTACACACTACCAAGTTTGCAAAACGACGCAAGCTTATATTTGATCCTCCATCAGGCTCTGGCGACTTGTTCAGAAAAAAATGATGCGGGTGAAATAGTAGAGGAGTGACTGTGTGTCCGCCTTGTCTAATAAAAAGAAATATCTGTAGTGATCGACCTGCGTGTCGGTCATTAATCTTTGTTTAGCGGAAAAACAATGTAGCAAATTTATTCTATTGAGAAATAACAAACACAGAATAGAATAAAAAAGATGAATAAGTCAAATCAAAAAAGTATGACAAGTCTTTGAGACATTAACACAATTGAAATAACCAAATACCTTCTAAATTTGTTATTGTTCTAATGGTATGGTCAAACCTAACTACATTAATTTATTAAAAAGATTATTTCAGAGAAAAACAATATGAAGATATTTTGTAACGATGAGGAAATGACAATATTTTATGGAGCAACAGTGAAAGATGTCTTGAGAGCTTATTATGTGAAACACAGTAAAAAGTTACCTGCAATTTTACCTATTGTGAATGATGCCTATGGAAACAATGTCGCTCATGACGGTGAACTAACAGAAGGTAATCACCTATATATAAAATCTAAAGAAAAACATTTATGAAAACAATTTTATCAATACAAAAAACAATTTATGGTGTTTTGTTGCTGAGTACTGCTCTTTTAATAAGCTGCGGAACAAGCCGCAAAGTATTAGAACAACCGACCACCAAAACAATAGAAATACTTGCTGTAAATGATATGCATGCAGCACTCGATAATTTCCCGCGATTGGCATTTATGGTTGATAGCTTAAGGAATATTTATCCTGATCTGATACTTGTTTCTGGTGGAGATAATCAAACTGGCAATCCTGTAAATGACCAATATCCTGAAAAAGGAATGCCCATAATTGAACTGATGAATACACTAAAATTTGACATGTCGGCAGTGGGCAATCACGAATTTGATTCTCGTTTAAAAGGATTTGAACACATCACTCATAAAGCCAATTTCGATTTTCTTTGTGCGAATATTGAAATGCCAAAAGATGCTGACTTTCGCATCAAACCATATAAAATAGTAGAAACTCCCAATGGATTTAAATTGGCCTTTCTTTCTGTTTTGCAGGTTAATAGCAAAGGTATACCCGACACGCATCCCGATAATGTGAAAGGTTTTGCATTTATAGATCCAATGGTAAAAGCCAATGAATATCTCTTCTTAAAGGATAGTAGTGATGTATTTGTAATGCTAAATCATTTCGGATTCGAAAATGATGTGATGCTTGCCAACCAATTGCCTACAGGCGTAGTAGATTTAATCATAGGTGGCCATTCTCATACAAAGATTGACACAGATCAAATTCACAATGATATTATGATCACGCAAGCCCAACGAAGACTTAATTATGCAACACTCATTAAGCTTTCGATTAATCCAGATGGAAAAGTAATGAGAGAAATGGATTTACTTACTGTCGGAAATAAAGGAAACATTCGTCCCGATATACAAGCAATGGTAGATACTTATAATAGCAATCCTGCAATGACCGAAACTGTAGCAGTAGCCGAAGATGATTTCTCATCAAAAAAAGAATTGGGATACTTAATGACAGATGCACTGCGTATTGCAACAGGAAAAGACATTGCCCTAATCAACCCTGGCGGTATTCGCGCTTCGTTTCTTGCCAAAGGACCAATATTTACCAAAAATGTGTATGAAATGGACCCGTTTGGCAACGAAATAGTGCAGTTCAATCTTTCGGGACACGAAATACGCAATTTGTTACTGAGTGCTTACTCTCTCGATGATGATTCGCCTATTATTCCTTCAGGAATGACTACACGTTATATACTTTCTTCTGAGGGTAAACTAAAAGATGTGGAACTTTTTACTGTAGAAGGCAATACATTAGATATGGACAAAATGTATTCGGTAGTAATGAATGATTATATGGCTACAGTTTACACGTACGATCACAAAGATCCAGGTCAAGGATTATTTAAACCCACTGCAGAGACCACCATTGAATACTTGAAAGAGTTAAAAAGTATTCCGAGTTACAGAGGATTACGCAGGGTGGAAATAGTGAGACAATAAATATTTTGTACCAATAAAAATCTTATAGAACATCATATGAAAATACCAAAGGTTCATTCTTAAGATTCTTCGGTAAGAATATTTTTGTTTTGGTTCCTTCGGTTGTCCATTTTACAGGTTTATTGTTTTGCAAAAGAACCATTTTTGCACCTTTAGCTGGCGGGTTTCCTTCCCATTCAATCACATTGGTTAGCTTTTGGCTTTCTGGAAGTGCATAAATGGCATAAATACTTTTATTGTTTTTATCAGCCGTGAACCATATGTCTTCACTTTGATAATCACTTGTTATTCGGGTATTGTATATTCCTTTACCATTTACTTTTAGCCATTCGCCTACGTCTTTTAAGATGACAGTAGCTTCCTGTTCAATCACTCCTTCTGGTGTTGGACCAACTCCTAAAAGTAGACATCCCCCCTTTGCAGTAATTTCGATGAGCGTATTGATCACTTTTTGAGCCGATTTGTAAGGCGCATTGGGAGTCCATCCCCAGTCGTTGCTCAGTGTGATGCAACTTTCCCACGGGAATGGTAATTGGGTGTCAGGAACGGATCGTTCAGGGGTCAGGTAGTTTTCATATTTCCCATGTATGGTGCGATCGACAATCAACAAATCGGGTTGATGAGAACGGCTCATTTCAGCTATCTTATCCATTTTTATATCTTGTCGTGGCGCTGCAACCCAACCTCCGTCTAACCAAAGAATGTCTATATCTCCATAGCCAGTCATTAGTTCTTCAATCTGATTGTATGTGAATTTTTGAAACTTCTCCCACTGCTGTGGATGTTTATCTATTTTATAATTTACATTTCGAGTTGCGGTAGCGTAACGTCTCCACCAATAGTAATCGGAATGCCAATCTGGTTTCGAAAAGTAAGTTCCTACCATAAAGTCTTGTTTACGGAAAGCATCAAGGATATGTTTGGTAACATCTGCACGTGGATTGTCTTTAAATGCTCCATGCATAATGGAGAAATCGGTTTGTTTGGTGTTGAACAGGTTAAAGCCATCGTGATGCTTAGTAGTAAATATCATGTATTTCATACCCGCATCTTTGGTTACTTGTGCCCATTGTTCAGGATTGAATTGTGTGGGATTAAACTTATTGATAAGCTCCCAATAATCCTTTTTGTAATTTGTGTAAGCAATTGTACTATCTCGTGGAATCCAATCTTCATCTTCGGAGCAAATCGACCACGACTCCACAATTCCTGGAACGGAATACAATCCCCAATGAAACAACACACCAAACTTGAGGTCTTGCCAATCGTCAAGTTTGTTCAGTAAATTCTCCTCTGTTGGCCAAACATATTGGCTTGATTCTTTATGAACGAAACCTTCTTGAGCAAAAAGAGAAGAAGTGAAAAGCACAAATGCTATTCCAGTAAATATTTTTTTGTATTTATTCATCACATGTAATAATTTGTAATTTCAAAATCTATCATTCTTTCATTGCGCCATCTTTTGGAAACGCTTGTTCACTCCACGCCTTTTTAGCTGTCCAATCTTCGGCAGAAGTTGTCCAGAAAGAATGATTGGCAGGCAAGCCGAGAGGTAGTAGAGAGAAAGATGTTAAGTATAGACTACCATTGTTGGTATATCCATCAGAGAGTTCTGGTTGATGTCCCACAAAGCCTAATTGAAGAAATCCTTTTTTGTTGAAGTTGTTTTCGTGCGAAAACATGCGTCGCATAACGCTTGTCAAACCATTTCTAACCTGTCCTTCTGTCAATTCTTTGGGGAGCATCTCTTTCCAACTAATTAAAGCCAAAGCTTGAAATGCACCAGAGCGATAGGTGATAGATCTTCCAAAAGCAGGAAAAGAAGCCTCGGGAGAAATGAGACGTTCTATTATTGTAGAATAGCGTTGAATACGTGCTTTAGCTACATCTAATTCTTCTTGTTTTGCAATCGTTTTTTTGTTGATGCAAATCTCCAATACTTCCAAATACATGGGTTGAATCACATAGCTATTGTAATAATCAAAACGAAAGTGCTCGCCATCGGCATAAAAGCCATCGCCTACATACCATTCATTTGTTTTACGTAAAGCTGAATGTATGCGGTAAGCATCATAAGGTGCGTCTACCGACATCATAAATGCCTCAATGGTTGCGGAGAAAAGTAACCAGTTGTTATAGGGTGGGTCAACACGGCGAAGAAGAGTAAACTCTTCAATATATCGTTGCTTAGTTACGTCATCCAATGGCTCCCACAAACGTTCGGGTGCGCGAATGAAGCTTTGTGCAATAAATGCTGCGTCAACTAATGGCTGTCCTTCTTTTCGCCACAATAAATAATCTGGACTTTCAGGGTCAACTGCATGTGCATAACTTTTTAGTGCCCATTCACGAAGCTGTTTGCGCTGTTTTCCTTCTGCTGTGTCATCGTCTGGAAGATTAAGCCATGGGGCGATACCTGCCATTAGTCTACCAAAAGCTTCCATATAGGTTACATCTTTGTTGCGACCATCATACCAGTGTGGACTAACTTCTATTTGCATATTCTTTTTCAATTCACCTTTAGCCATGTTTCGTAGAACGGGTTCAGATATTTTGTAAGCAAGATCTGTTGTGAATTGTCTGTCTGAGGCACTATTCTGTGCTTGAAGTGGACTACTTAGGCTAAAAGCAATTGCTACCACAATAAAATAATAAATTCGATACATTGTTAGTTTGTTTTTAAGTTTCATCAAAGGTAAAAAAATAAATATAAGCAATGACATGATTGGCATTACTATTTGATCAATGAAAGCAATACTAATTCATTATTGTGTTATTCTTTAAAACATTTGAGTTTATTAAAGCTTGCCGTTCGTTTACTTCATTAGTAAGTCGTTTTAGCCACTACACCTTCACAATTACTATAACTGCAAAAGAAATAATCCCTTCCCGACGTTCCTTTACTCCAAGTTCAAAAGATTCTACTTGTTTTGGGTGTTTGTTTACTCTATTTACTTCAGATTTTATAAACAATTGTACTGCTGTTACTCAAATTGTCACGCAGGTGAGAAAGAACTGCATCGGCAACACTGTTTCACCTGTTCAGGTTTGATGAAATTGCTTTCGCATCGCTATTTCACCTAAGCAGGTTTTATAGTTCTGCAAAGTCAGAATGAAAAAACCTATGTAGGTGAAGTAGCTCTTACTTGTCAATTCTACTTTACCTATTCGGGTGAAAAGCAACTGCTGTGACAATATTCATTGACCTGTGTTGCAAAAGTAGTAACGAATCAGTGATTGTTGAGAAAAACAGCTATTAATTGAGTTGTCATTGAGACATTGTAGATAATTTATTTTGCAAATAGAGCATCCACAAAGCCAAAACAACTTTCCCGTTTATCAATTTGAGTGCATTGTCAGTGTGTGAATTGATAAATTTGATTGTTATTTGATAGTCTCATTATCAATTGACAAACTTAGATCGTGCTTTTTTATTCCCATTAAAAACAAAAGTCACATTCGAAACGTTGTATTTTTATCTATCAATATAATTGATTACTTTTGATTTTCTAAGAAAGATAAGAAAGAAGAAATGAAACGGATTTTGACATCCATATTACTGCTTATGATGCTTACGTTTAGTGTGCATCCAATTCTTTCTTTGCATTTTTGTGGAGATGAATTGATGTCGCTCAACATGGGTGTGAAGAGCAATGACAATATGTGTTGCTCGTCTGTCGAAGCAGGTGATATCGAAAATGCTAAATTCCAATTTTTCAAACTTATTGAGTCTGGAAGTAGCTGTTGCACTGTTACAGATGTAGAAGTTGTTACAGATAATTTCATTTCTATTAGCTCTCAATCTATTCAAACACCAACTGAATCAACTTTCATTCCTGGGTGGTTTGCACTTAATTCTCTTATTAATTTAACTGCTCCAGAGACAACAATTAAAAGCTTTTTCAATTTCCCCTCTTCTGGGTTTTATATAAAAACCCTCGACTTCCTTTCGCTTATCAGCGTATATCGACTTTAGCCCATTATTAGTTTTTCTTGCAACTCGTTTTGTTGTAGGAACCTGTGGATTATAACCTCAGAGGTATTTAACTGTCTCTGTGAAACACTCCACAAACATGTGATTATCATGAACTTCTTGTGTTTAATATTATTATAACATAAGAGTGTTTGAGTAACCATCCTATTAAACTAATAACATAATGCTAAATAGAATTATAAAGTATTTTCTTAATAATCAATTAGTAACCTTCTTGCTTTTGGTTCTGCTAATTGTTTGGGGGTTGTCAACGGCTCCCTTCAATTGGAATGAGGGCATTCTTCCACGAGATCCAGTTCCTGTAGATGCTATTCCTGATATTGGAGAGAACCAACAAATAGTATTTACCGAGTGGATGGGGCGTTCGCCACAGGATATCGAAGATCAGGTATCTTATCCCCTCACCACCTATTTGTTAGGTATCCCTGGTGTAAAATCTATCCGTAGTTCTTCTATCTTTGGTTTTTCCAGCATATTCATCATTTTCGAAGAAGATGTTGAGTTTTATTGGTCGCGTTCGCGCATATTGGAAAAGCTGAGCTCGTTGCCATCTAACTTATTGCCTGATGGTGTGCAACCTTCATTAGGTCCTGATGCTACTGCTTTGGGGCAGGTTTATTGGTACACACTTGAAGGGCGTGACAAAGAAGGAAACCCCACTGGTGGATGGGATTTACACGAAATACGTACTGTGCAGGACTTCTATGTCAAATATGGACTAAATGCTACCGAGGGTGTTTCAGAGGTAGCTTCTATTGGTGGATTTGTACAGGAATATCAAGTTGATGTAAACCCCGATGCACTGAAAGCGTACAATATACCGCTACACAAAGTGATGGATGCGGTGCAAAAGTCGAACAGAGATGTTGGTGCAAAAACCATAGAAGTAAACCAAGCTGAATACCTTGTGCGTGGATTGGGCTATGTAAAGAGCACCGTAGATATAGAGAAGGCTGTAGTAGCTGTTCAAGATAATGTGCCAATCCGTATTAAAGATATCGGCATTGTATCATTGGGACCTGCTACCCGAAGGGGTGCTTTGGATAAAGATGGTGCAGAGGTAGTTGGTGGAGTGGTGGTAGCCCGCTTTGGTGCTAACCCACTACAAGTTATCAATAATGTGAAAGATAAAATTGATGAGATAGCTCCTGGATTGCCAAAGAAAACATTGGCAAATGGAGTTGAAAGTCAGTTAACCATTGTGCCATTTTACGACCGATCGGGGCTCATTTATGAAACTCTTGGAACATTGGAAGAGGCTATTTCGCTTCAAATTCTGATTGTTATTTTGGTTGTTATTGTGATGGTGTACAACTTAAGAGCATCTTTCTTAATCTCCAGTTTGTTGCCCATTGCTGTACTAATGGTATTTATTGCGATGCGCTATTTCCATGTTGATGCCAACATTGTAGCCCTGTCCGGTATTGCCATTGCTATTGGTACGATGGTCGATTTGGGGGTAATCCTTTCCGAAAACATTATCAAACATATTGATGAAGCACCCGCAGGTCAAAAACTCAAAATTACTATATATAATGGTGCATCCGAAGTTAGTTCGGCAATTCTTACAGCGGTTTCTACCACTGTTGTAAGTTTTATCCCTGTGTTTACCATGCAAGCTGCTGAAGGCAAGCTATTCGGGCCACTGGCATTTACCAAAACATTTGCATTAATTGCAGCGCTTATAGTCTCCTTATTAATTATGCCCACTTTGGCTTATTGGTTCTTTGGTGTGAAAATTAAGAATAACAAGATTAGAAAGTGGTTGAATATTGCATTGATTCCAGTTGGACTTGTTGTTCTTATTGCTGGGTATACTTGGGCTGGATTGATACTATTAGCGTTTGGTATTGTTGGTGTGGTGAAAGAGTATGGTGTAGTAGAGCGATACAATCTTGTTAAAACAGAAAATGACGAAAACTCTCAATCAACACTGCAACAACGAATGCAATCATTTGCATTATGGTTGCTCGAGTATGCCGAAGTTATCATTGTGGTGATTGGTGTTGTATGGTTGTTGGCCAAGTATTGGCTTCCATTAGGTGCTGCTAAAAGCCTCATGACAAATGTACTGTTCGTTTCATTATTAGTTGTCATTATCTTAGGATTCTTTATACTTCTTGAGTACTTCTATAAATCAATACTTAGTTGGTGCTTAAATCATAAAGTAACATTCCTATTGATACCTACATTTTTAATCCTGTTCGGAGTTGTAACATGGATGGGTTTCAGCAATATGTTTGGTTTTGTTGCCAAAGGATTCGACACAGTTGGCTGGAATATTCGTACTACTAAAGTTTGGTCAGGATTAACCCACACCTTCCCCGCTATTGGAAAAGAGTTTATGCCTTCGCTCAACGAAGGGAGTTTCTTGCTTATGCCAACTTCGATGCCTCACTCTGGGTTTGAATACAACCGAAAAGTGTTGGGGCAGTTGGATATGTTGTTGACCAACATTCCTGAAGTTGAACTAACTGTAGGTAAATTGGGTAGGGTAGAGTCTGCATTAGATCCGGCACCTATCTCTATGTATGAAAACGTAATTAATTATCATCCTGAATATATGCTCAATGAGAATGGACATCGGATAAGGTTCAAGGTAGATAAAAATGATAGATTCATATTAAACACGGGAGATACGCTTAGTAATGAAGAAGCATTGCATATTGGTGTGAATTTCGATCAATTGACTCCAGATAGAAAAGGTAATTACTACCGAAATTGGCGACCAGAGATAAAATCGCCCGATGATATTTGGAATGAAATTGTGAGAGTAGCAAGAATACCAGGAGTAACTTCGGCACCAAAACTACAGCCCATTGAAACCCGCTTGGTGATGCTTCAAACAGGAATGCGTGCTCCTATGGGGATAAAAGTATATGGCCCCAACCTAAGTATCATCGAAGAGTTTGGACTGCAATTGGAAGAGGTGTTGAGAGATGTACCTTCTGTAAAAGCTGAGGCTGTATTTGCTGAACGAATTGTAGGAAAACCTTATCTCCATTTGAATATCAACCGTGATGAGATTTCTCGTTATGGATTGAATGTTGAAGACGTGCAACAAACTATTGAAACTGCTATAGGTGGAATGGAAATTACTTCTACAGTTGAAGGTAGAGAGCGATTCCCTGTAAGGGTGAGATATCCGCGCGAATTAAGAGACAATCCCGAAACGCTGGGTAAGATATTGATTGCTACACCAACAGGAGCTCAAGTACCTATCTCTCAAATCGTAGATTTTGAATACGTCAGAGGGCCACAAGCTATTAAAAGTGAAGAGACTTTCTTAGTGGGCTACGTATTGTTTGACAAGCGTGATGGCTTTTCTGAAGGTGTCGTGGTAGATGATGCACAGAAAGCAATACAAGCTCGTATTGATTCGGGAGACTTGAACGTTCCTTCTGGAGTCAGCTACAAATTTTCTGGAAGTTATGAAAACCAAATAAGGGCAGAGAAACGGCTCTCTATTATTGTACCACTTGTTTTGGTGATTGTGTTTCTTATTCTCTTCTTCCAGTTTAAGTCAGTCACTACCTCGCTTATGGTCTTCTCAGGAATTGCTATGGCGTTTAGCGGTGGCTTTTTGATGATATGGCTTTACGGACAAGGATGGTTTGTTGATTTCTCCCTTTTTGGCACAAATATGCGCGACCTATTCCAAATGGACACAATCAATTTGAGTGTTGCAGTTTGGGTGGGATTTATTGCGCTCTTTGGTATAGCTACCGATGATGGCGTGTTGATGGCTACTTACTTAGACCAAAGCTTTGATAGGCGTAAAACCGACAATCTAAAAGGAATAAGAGCAGCTGTTGTTGAAGCAGGCTATCGTAGAATTAAACCTGCGGCTATGACTTCCGCAACAACAATTATTGCTCTGTTACCCATACTTACTTCTACTGGACGAGGTGCTGATATAATGATACCCATGGCTATACCAGCCTTTGGAGGGATGATTTTTGCAGCAGTCACTTATTTTATCGTACCTGTGCTGTATAGCCTGCGCGAAGAACGAAAACTAAAAAAGATACAATCATGAAGTTTATTATAAATATCATATTCCTAATAATTCTTGGAGTTACAACAGTTCAGGCCCAAACACTTGAGGAATACTTTAGGATTGCAGCTGAAAATAATCTTGGTTTGCAGTCAAAGTACAAGGAGTTTGAAGCTGCACTTCAGAAAATACCCCAAGTAAATTCATTGCCTGATCCAACATTCTCATTTAGCTACAATATTCCTAAGATGATGTCGCAAAGTGCAGAGTTTTCACTCATGCAGACGTTTCCATGGTTTGGAACTTTGAAAGCGCAAGGCGATGCAGCTGCTTTAATGGCAGAAGCGCAATATCAATCGTTTCTTGATGTACGAAACCAGTTGTATTACGAGGTTTCGGCGGCTTACTATCCCCTGTACGAACTGAATCGATTGAGACTGATTGAACAGAAGAATATCAACATATTGGAGTCTTATAAATCCATTGCCAACTCAAAGTTTAAAAATGGTCTTGCACCAATGGTGGATGTGTTGCGGGTGGATATTATGCTGAAAGACGCAGTCACCAACCTAAGTATTCTTGAAAAGAAAGAAAGACCATTGCTGACTAATTTTAATAAACTGCTAAACAGAGACGCTACTGAAATGGTAAGAATTGATAGTACACAAACTGTTGAATTTTTGCAAGAAAATTTTATAAGAGATTCTCTGATAATCAATAATCCAATGTTACATGCGTTGGACTTGAAAATAAAAGCCAGCGAAGCCAACGAAATCGCTGCACAAAAACAGGGACTTCCAAAACTGGGTGTCGGGTTGGGTTATGCACTAATGGAAAGCGGGAAGAATATTGTGATGCCAATGGTTTCAATCTCTATTCCCATTTTCAGAAAAAAGTATAATGCTGCCAAAAAAGAGGCACAGCTGATGAAAGAGAGCTATGCACTGCAAAAAAATGAAACTGCCAACTTGCTCATTTCTAACTATGAGATGACTTGGTTTGAAATTGAACAACAACGAGAGTTGATTGATCTATATGAACAGCAAACTCAGCAAACCAACCAATCGCTGAACCTTCTGTTTAGTGCTTACAGCAACTCTGGAAAAGATTTTGAAGAAGTGTTGCGCATGCAACAGCAATTGCTGAAATACGAAAAAATGAAAGCAACGGCAGAAGTAGAGTATCAGACAGCTTTGGCTAAACTAAATTATATCACTGCAAAACATATAGGAAAATGAAAACAGATAAAAAAACAATAATAATAGTTCTTTCAACGCTAATAATAGGTTTATTGTTGGGTTGGTTGATTTTTGGAGGTACAGGTGGTGCTAAAGACGAACATTTGGTAGAACATCAAGAAGTGGGAAAAGAGACAATTTGGACCTGCTCTATGCATCCACAAATTCGTCAAAACGAACCAGGTGCATGCCCTATTTGTGGAATGGATTTAATTCCGTTGGAAGATGATCAAAATGATGATATAGATCCGATGGCTATAAGCATGTCGACAACAGCCATGCAATTAGCAAATGTGCAAACAGCAGTAGTTGGATCAATGGATCATGTAAAAGAGGTGCGGTTGAACGGTAAAATACAGGAGGATGAACGATTGGTTTTTTCCCAGTCATCGCATGTGCCAGGGAGGATTGAAAACTTGAAGGTGAACTTCACTGGCGACTATGTGAAAAAAGGGCAGGTGATTGCATCTGTATATTCTCCAGAGTTGGTAACCGCACAAGAGGAGTTGTACGAAGCTCAAAAAGTGATGGATACACAACCGCAGCTTTTTAATGCAGCTAAAGAGAAACTGAGAACTTGGAAATTGACAGACAGTCAAATTAATCAGATGTTGCAGTCGGGAACGACTATGGAGACTTTCGATATTCAGGCTGATGTGTCGGGTTATGTTATTCAAAAACTGGTCAATCCTGGCGATTATGTACAAAGAGGTCAATCAATCTATGAAATTGCGGATCTTTCAAGAGTATGGGTTCTTTTTGATGTATATGAATCGGATATGGGTTGGGTTAAAAAGGGAGATAAGGTTGAATATACCGTTTCCTCACTCCCAGGTGAAACATTTACAGGTACTATCTCATTTCTTGATCCAATAATCAATCCTACTACAAGAGTAGCAAAGGCAAGAGTAGCAACTGCAAATAGAGGATTGAAGTTGAAACCCGAAATGTTTGTTTCTGGTATTGTACAAGCAGAGTTGAAAAACAGCACAGATGCGGTGGTTGTTCCAAAATCGGCAGTGATGTGGACTGGTCAACGCTCGTTGGTATATGTGAAAGCTGTTTCAGACCAAGGTCTCAACTTCACAATGCGCGAGGTAACGCTTGGCCCATCATTAGGCGATAGTTATGTAATAGGTGAAGGATTGGAAATAGGCGAGGAGATAGCAGTAAACGGGACATTTAGCATTGATGCAGCGGCTCAACTTGCAGGCAAGCCAAGTATGATGAATCCTGATGATGGGACTTCTATGTCAGAGCACAATCATGGAACTGTGGATCTGTCACCAGCCTATGAAGCGTTTTCTGCAATTGAGCCTATAAGTGGTATTAACCCCACATTTAAGACTCAACTGACTAAAGTGTACACTGCATACCTTGAGATGAAAAATACCTTTGTGGAAACCGATGCAAAAAAAGTAGCAGGCGAAGCTAAAGATGTAATCAAAACTTTAAAGTCAGTAGATATGGCTTTGTTAGAACATGACCCACATATGGTTTGGATGGATCATTTAGAAACTTTGAACAGAACAATAGATGCGATAAGCAAATCAAATGATATTGAAAAACAACGCAAGGAGTTTATTGAGTTTAATTTGGTGTTCTATAAGAGTTTAAAACTATTCGGATTAAACAATGTGACTACTTACTTCCAATATTGCCCAATGGCAAACAACGACAAAGGAGCTTATTGGTTTAGTAATGTTGAAGAGATACGTAATCCATACTTTGGGGATGTGATGATGAGTTGCGGAGAAGTAAAGGAAATAATTAAGTGAGATTTAATAGGAGTATAAAACAATTTAAAAATTAAGAACAATGAGAAAAACAATTATATTTATTAGCATGGCTTTAATAAGCTGGGGAGCTTTTGCTCAACATGACCATTCACAGATGACAAATAACAAAAAGGGTCAACCTTTTGTTACAATCGAACATTCTAAATCAGCATCTGCTATTATCGACAACTATATGGCGTTGAAAGATGCATTAGTTAATGAGGATAGTAAAAACGCAGCAAACTTCGGGAAAGAGCTGCTCAGTAACTTATCTAAATTTGATGCTTCAGGTTTAGTAAATCTACGAAAAAATGATGTAACTAAAACAATAAAAGAAGCTTCACAACAGGCAAAGAATATTGCTGATAATAGTGGAGATATTGCTAAACAGAGAGAACAGTTTGAGTTTCTAACCATGGGTATTAAAGACTTAATAGTCATCTCTGGTTCAGACAGAACGCTTTATCAGGCTTATTGCCCAATGTATAACAACAACAACAACAACAAAGGCGGAGCATGGTTGAGCACCTCAAAAGAGATTAACAATCCCTATTTCGGAAGTAAAATGTTGAAATGTGGAAGTGTTCAACAAGAGATTTCAGTGAAATAATAAAAACTGACGATATAGATTTATTCTGTTGTTTATTTCTAATTGTAGTGCATTTTGATAGGTTCAATGTATCACATTACTCTTGTTTTTGAAAGCTTTCGTGCAAGTGGGGCAAGCATCGTCTTTGTTCTCTTCTTATCAAAGACTCAAAACCTCGGGTTTATGGTAGGCACTAAATAATAGAAAAATTAATAAAAAAAAAGCTGCACATCTTGCAGCTTTTTCTTTATCACTTATTGTCTTAAAGGTTATACCCATCACTATAAGTCTTATTGTAGAGCCTATTGGCATCTGCCTCAGGGTCATTGACAAATTTTTCAGCTTGTGGGTCCCACTTGATTGGTCTCCCTAAATCGTAGGCAATATTACCCAACGTACAAACAGTACATGAGCGATGCCCTATTTCTACAGGAACTACTGGGTCGGTTTTTGTTTTCAATGCATTGACGAAGTTTTCCAAATGTGGAATTTTCGTTTCGTATGCACCTTCTGAGACTTCTGCATTAGGAGGCAAAAGACTATCGTCGGAGGCAAGAAAATGACCTCTTGAAACTTCAATCCATCCCTTATCGCCCCAGAATTTTACGCCTTTTGTTTGCTTTTCATCAAAAGGTTCTTCAGTTACAACAGCACCATTGGCATATATGTATGTAAGATATTTTGTATCTTCAAAACCAGCAGGAATAATTTCTATTGGACCACTTTCGTCCATGCCCAGTCCCCACTGAACAATATCGAACATGTGTGCTCCCCAATCGGTCGTGAAACCACCACCAAGCTCTTTATACCAACGCCATGCACCCCAAAACTGCTCGTTTTGTTCGGGATCGAGAGAGATGGGTGGGTTCAATTGCGCATTGTAATGTACAAACTCAGATGGACCTAACCATAAAGGCCAGTTTAGATCCGCAGGTACTGGCTCTTCGGGAAGGTCGTAAGGTGTTGGAGGTGCACCTACATAAGCATTCACACGCTCAATTTTACCTATTTTACCCTCTTGTACAATTTTCACTGCATGTTGGAAGTTTTTGTCAGAACGTTGCTGACTTCCAACACCCAGAATGACGCCATTGTCACGCACTGCTTTGCGAAGCAGCTCTCCTTCTTTGACGGTAAAGGTAAGTGGTTTTTCTAAATAAATGTTTTTCTTTGCTTTACAGGCATCGATGGCCATGAAGGCATGCCAGTGATCGGGTGATGCAATTACCACGGCATCAATATCTTCTCGGGCAAGCATATCCTTGTAGTTCTCAAACGTCTCCACGGCTACTTGCTGGTCAGCTTTTGCATAATAGTCGTTCACACGTTTCAGGAAGCGATCTCTCTTTACTCCGTAAACATCACTGCCAGCAACTACCTGAACATCAGAAACTCCCAAATATCCATTTAATAGGTACATGGCTTGTTGTCCCAAACCAATAAATCCGATTCGGATAACACCATCATTGGCACCTTCCTTGTTTTGCTTGCAGGAAGCAAGAAACTGTGGTAGCATAACTACTCCAGCAGCACCTATTACTGCTGATTTAATAAATTTTCTCCTACTCAATTGTTTGCTCATGACTTTTTTTAAATAAATATGATAATTTCACTCTACTTCTGTGCAAATATAAAGATTTATTATTTCATATTGGTAATATACTGTAAAAATACTGAGAGAACATCTAAATCCTACATCAAGTTCGCTTTTGTAGTGAACCTATAGATTATGTTTGTTAAACGAAAGTATACGGTTCAAACGCTGAATACAATTAAGATCTCCTATCCCATACCTGTTTTTTCGGAAAAATGAAGAGCTGTTTTCTGAAAAAATTGAAAGAGCGAAATATTGTTTAGTAGGAATATATATTTATCTTTGTTAAGTGTGAAAACAAAGAACGTATTTGTAAGCATGTTCATATAAGCACTGACGCGCAATCGGGGGTTGGATGCGTTTTTATACACGTAATCTAAATTCCAATTTTAATGTAGCAAGAATAAGCCAACAATAGCGCTCAATTATTAAGCAAAATAAAAAACTCAACTAAATCAATTCAACTCAATGAAAAAACAATCATTAATTACAGTATTAGTCGCTCTATTTATTGTACCTCAGTTTATTTGGTCGCAAACTAAGAGGCAGGATAGGGAGTTTTACCAGCTTAGCGTATATAATTACACTACAGGTCAACAAGAGCAAATACTTGACACCTACTTGCAGACGGCTTTAATTCCAGCCCTACACAACATGGATATTAAATCTGTTGGTGTTTTCAAGGCTATTGCAAACGATACTTCTGCAAATAAAACAATGTATGTTCTTATTCCTGTTAAATCTTTGAACGCAGTAGTTGAAATTAATGATAAGCTACTGAAGGATGAAAAATTTAATTCCAACAGTAAAGAGTATGCAAATGTGTTGTACACCTCACCAGCATACACTCGAATGGAAACCATACTCCTTAAAGCTTTTTCATTGGCTCCTACAATGAAGCTTCCCAAATTGAAATCTCCCAAAAACGAACGTGTTTACGAACTGAGGAGTTATGAAAGTGCGAGCGAGAGAATATTTCGCAACAAAGTTCATATGTTCAATGAAGGAGGTGAAATTGATATTTTCTCTAAATTAAATTTTAATGCTGTCTTTTACGGTGAAGTTATTGCAGGTGCAAATATGCCCAATCTGATGTATATGACTACGTTTGAAAATAAAGAAGATAGAGATGCGCATTGGGCTTCTTTTAGGGATGATGCTGACTGGGCTAATTTGAAATCAAAACCCGAATACCAGAATAATGTTTCGCGTAACGAAACTATTTTTCTACGTCCCACAGATTATTCTGATTATTGAGAATGCATAGAGACAACAACATTTCACATTTTATTGACTTTTGAAATTGATATTTATTATTTCTGGAGCAAAGGGAACTGGAAAGACCTCTTTTCTTATAGATGTGCTGAGGCTGTTGCAGATGAGTGGCTTTGTGGAGGGTGGTTTTGTTGCATTGCATGATGTACAATCAGATTGCTATAAAATAAAAGATATTAAGACAAATGAAGAGGCTCCTCTAATGCAACGAGTAGCAACTTTTGATAAGCGACCCTATCATTTTGAGTTTTTTGCCGAAGGTGTGGAGATGGGGGATAAGTGCATTGAAGAACTTTTAAGCCAACCTCCAGATATTGCGGTAGTGGATGAAATTGGGGGATATGAATTGGCTGGGGAGCTATGGAGTGATAGCTTCACGCATCTAATGGAATCTTCTATACCTATTATTTTCACCACCAAAGATAGGCTGTTGGAGAGGGTGATGAAAAAATGGAAAATAGAACCTACTCATATTTTTCTACCTGAAGAATTTGACGATTCTCAAAAAGCTTTTGAACATATAAAGAAGTTTCTTTAAAAGTGATCTTCTAACACTCAAATACTGATTATTAAACTTCTTCTTCTCTTTGTCCCTAAAGGAAAGGCTTAATAGTCAGCACGCTGCCAAAGTCCTCTTTAGGGGATTTAGGGATGGAAATAAGTGAATTTGACTTTTCGGAGCCTACTCAAATTATAAGTTTCGAAAATTACTAAGTACATGACAAAAAAATA
>DEZB01000042.1 GCA_002364735.1 Bacteroidales bacterium UBA3143 | reverse complement strand
CTTAAGATTTAAAAAACTTTTTCAGCAGACCCTACTTAAGTGTGTTTACCGAACGAGATCTAAGTGCTCCACCCAAAACAATTGCTGCACTTATAATTACAATGTTTTTTATTATATACTGTCCTTCTAAGGTAGGTGCATAAGGTATTTTAGTAAACACTTCTTCAGGGAAAAGAAATATAGGTGTAAATGTTCCCATCATTTGTAAAAAAAGTAATAGGAGAGTTTCTCTCATAAATTTTCCTGTAATAAGACCTATACCTATCAACACCTCCCAGAGTGCCAGTCCATTTATGATTATTATATCTGGTACAAGATCAAACGTAAGTAGCTTAATTGTATTAATAGCCAAATCTTGTGCGGAACTTAATCCAGGAAAGAACTTTAAAACACCAAACCAAACAAACACTATTCCAACACTAATTCTAAGTAATCGCAAACCGTTGCGATTCATCCAACTTGTTATTATGGGGTCTATATTATCAAACCAATCTCCTCTTAAATAATTCATATCTATTTGTATTATATGTTATGTGGCTTGTATAACATAAAATGCGAACTGCATGTTCAGTCAATAAAATGCGTTTAAGGTTTGGTAATATATTTATTTGCGATCTGAAAAAAGAAGTTTTTTACTCCTCGAATTTATTAGATCGAAACGAATAATGATAGAATGTTTTAGAAAACTCCTTAAAATACAAAAGGAGACACAAAATGCATCTCCTTTTTTATCAATAATGAATATTCCTTTACCTCATTGTTACTTGCACTATATTGGTTGGGGGCAAATCGCGGTTACGCTTGTCAACAGCCTCCACAACCTTGTCTGCCAATTCATTAAAAGCCATTCCCGTTATGCTGTCTGTGTTTAATGCAACTGGTTTTCCATCGTCGCCACCTTCACGAATACTTTGCACCAAAGGAATTTGACCCAAAAGTTCGTATCCTTTTTCTTCAGCCAGTTTTTTACAACCGTCTTTGCCAAAGATGTAATATTTGTTTTCGGGTAGTTCTGCAGGTGTAAACCATGCCATGTTTTCTACCAACCCTAAAATGGGGACATTTACTTTGTCACCAGCAAACATATTGATGCCTTTAATAGCATCAGCCAAAGCCACTGCTTGCGGTGTACTCACTATTACAGCACCAGTTATGGATAGTGTTTGAACCAAAGTTAAATGTATGTCGCTCGTTCCTGGAGGGAAATCGATTAAGAAATAATCCAGTTCTCCCCAATCTCCATCTGTTATCATTTGTTTCAAGGCATTGCTTGCCATTGCTCCACGCCACACCACAGCATCATCTTTTCTCACAAAGAAGCCTATCGATAGCATTTTCACACCATAGTTGTTGATAGGTATAATCATATCGCGTCCATCTTTCTTTACTAACATGGGTGATGAGCCCTCTGCCGAAAGCATTTTGGGAATAGACGGACCAAATATGTCTGCATCTAACAACCCCACTTTGTAGCCTTTTTGTGCAAGAGCAATAGCAAGGTTGGTACACACTGTGCTTTTTCCAACGCCACCTTTGCCCGAAGCTACAGCAATTATGTTCTTCACATCTGGCAATAGCTTTGCTAATGCAGGTCTCGGAGCCTGTTTCGATTTTACAGATATATTTCCTTTTATCTCTATGTTCTTGTCGGCATGTGTCAAAATAGCCTGTTCTGCCATTTTTATAACCGACTTTATAAAAGGATCGTTTTGTTTTTCGGTGATGAGCGTAAAGCTCACTTTCATTCCCTCAATTTTGATGTCGTCTTCCACCATTCCAGCCGACACAATGTCTTTGCCTGTTCCTGGATAGCGTACATTTTTTAGCGCATCTAAAATTAGATTTGGATATATTGCCATCGTCTTTTTATTTTATCAATTCATCTGCCTGTAAATACGAATTGCTGAGATGAACTTTAGTTTATGAATATATAATAGTTTTCGAAGCCTGTGGGCTGAGAATAGAATGCAATTTACAGCTTTTTTGGCAAACTTTGCGATTTAGTTCCTTCTTTAATGGCTTCTAAGTTCTGATTCCTCCCAAAACTGCGGTACGAGTCATGTTCAATTTCAATGTCTGGTTCTGTCCATTTATCTTTCTCTGGACACAAGAATTTGATGTACTTGATGTTCAATCCACGGCTAAGCCATTGCTTTTCATAGAAAGTTTGAATTGATAAAATATCATCTTCAATATTAGATTGGTATAAATCATCTGTATCAAATAGAACGCTTAGTTTATTTTCTTCAATCATTGCCCTTGTGTATATATACATAAAGTTACTATCTGTTTTGAGATGAACAATACCATCGTCTTTTAGTAGCTTGCTATATTCTTTCATGAAACGGCAAGAGGTCAGTCGTTTGCTCACTTTTTTCATTTGTGGATCGGGAAAGGTAATCCATATTTCAGCTACCTCCTTCGGGTCGAAGAAATGCGCAATCATTTCAATGTGTGTTCTCACAAAAGCTGCGTTTTCTAAATTGTTTTTAATTGCATCAGTTGCACCAGTCCACATTCGCGCACCTTTAATGTCCATCCCAATGAAATTCTTGCTGGGGAAATAACGTGCTAAGCCTATGGTATATTCACCTTTGCCACAGCCCAACTCCAAAACAATTGGATTGTCGTTCTTGAAATACTCTTTTCCCCATTTACCCTTCATTGCAAATGGTTCTTTTTGTAGCTCTTGAAAAGTACATTCAAAAACATTTTTGTAGGCTGCCATTTCAGCAAACTTTGTCAATTTATTTTTCGCCATAAAAATACCCTTATATTATCCAACAAAGTTACTTAAATTGCTTTATCTAACAATCCTGTTTAGGATTTACTCAACTATTTGAAGATTCATCTAAAATTTTAAATACAGATCTACTTTAGTTGTTTAATTTTAAATTAAAAGTTAATTCTTAAATTAATCCAACTGTACACATTGTAATCACTTCACGTTTATTTATGCGATGAGTGTTCTATATTCAACAAAATTAAATCATATTTCAAGGATTCAACATGTAAATGTAATAGATTGTTTATTATAAAAGAGTCATGAATTGATAGATAAACTGTAAAAGAAAGTTACATTTTTATTGATAAATTTATTGATAATGATTACAAGTATCATTTTAATACCTACCTTTGTTATAGAACACAAATATAAAAAAAATATATTGAGTATGAATGTAAAAGATTTCATGGCGGAGTTGACCGCAAGGCATCCTGGTGAACCAGAATTTCATCAAGCAGTAAAAGAGGTGTTATTGTCTATCGAAGATATTTATAACGAGCATCCTGAGTACGAAAAAGCAGGTATCTTAGAACGAATTGTTGAACCCGACCGAATTTTCACATTTCGTGTTCCTTGGGTAGACGACAAAGGACAGGTTCATGTAAATATTGGATACCGTGTACAATTTAATGGCGCCATCGGACCTTACAAAGGAGGAATTCGTTTTCATGCCTCGGTTAATCTTTCTACATTAAAGTTTTTAGGTTTCGAACAAACGTTTAAAAATGCACTTACCACGTTGCCAATGGGTGGTGGTAAAGGTGGTTCCGACTTCTCACCCAAAGGTCGTTCTGATGGAGAGATTATGCGCTTTTGTCATGCTTTTGTAACTGAGCTTTGGAGAGATTTAGGTCCTGACACAGATATTCCAGCAGGAGACATTGGTGTTGGTGCGCGCGAAGTTGGTTATATGTTTGGAATGTACAAAAAATTAGCGCGTGCACATACAGGCACATTTACGGGCAAAGGACTTTCATTTGGCGGTTCAAAACTTCGTCCCGAAGCTACTGGATTTGGAGCACTCTATTTTGTAAATCAAATGTGTGAAGCACATGGAATTGATTTAAAAGGTAAAACAGTTGCCGTTTCAGGTTTTGGAAATGTTGCATGGGGTGCTGTTACCAAAGCTACCGAATTGGGAGCAAAGGTAGTTGCCATATCTGGTCCTGATGGATATATATATGATGAAGAGGGAATAAATACACCCGAGAAAATAGCTTACATGATGGAATTACGCAACTCAGGTAACGATGTTGTTGCTCCATATGTAGAGGAATATCCTAACGCTAAGTTCTATGAAGGAAAGAAACCCTGGGAATGTAAAGTTGATATTGCTATGCCATGTGCCATACAAAATGAACTTAACTTGGAAGATGCCAAAATGTTGAAAGAAAACGGCGTTACGCTTGTAGCTGAAGTTTCTAATATGGGTTGTACTGCTGATGCAGTCGATTTCTTTATCGACAACAAAATGTTATTTGCTCCTGGTAAGGCAGCTAATGCTGGAGGTGTTGCTTGTTCGGGATTAGAAATGACGCAAAATGCTATGCATCTTTCATGGTCAAATGAAGAGGTTGATAAATGGCTACATCAAATAATGGGCGATATACACACACAATGTGTAGATCATGGCAAGGAAGGAGATTATACAAACTATGTGAAAGGTGCCAATATAGCTGGTTTTATGAAAGTAGCTACTGCTATGATGGCGCAAGGGGTTGTGTAAATAGTCTGAAATGAGTACTTTTTCTATATTTTGAAAGCACTATATTTATAAGTCGCACAGGAAATTAAGTTTGCTGTGTGACTTTTTTATGTTTTTGGAGAATGGGGTGTGTAAATAATGGAAAGTTGAAAGTTGACAATGTGAAGTGTCTGAAAATACTATGCGAATTTTGTAATATTGTTTATATGTCTGGGTTTTCTAAGTTATATCTGATATTCCTAAATAGCTATTCCAGAACCTCACCCCACGTTAACACACACCGAAAACAATACTGCCAACAAAAAACCAGATAGTGCAGTTTTTCGTAAATATGGATCAAGGCTCGCACCTTGTTTCTTAAATATTTGCGATAGAATAATCAATTGAAAAGCATAAACTACTATATAGCCGAAGCGATACCATGGGCTGCTTGCATATATGAGGCTGTAAGCCACAAAACACCCAAACATAACTATAGTCATTGTAGTATGGTATCTTTTAGCCTTTTTCAATCCGAGCCTAACAGCTATGGTTCGTTTATTTGAAAGTGCGTCGTTCTCAATATCGCGCATGTTGTTTACATTCAGTATCATAGCGCTAATTAATCCCATTCCAATGCTTGGAAGAATAGCTCGATAATCAACAGTTTGTGCTTGTAAATAATAGGAGCCAACAACGGCAATAGGTCCAAAGAAAAGAAATGCAAAAAAATCGCCCCAGCCTTTATACCCATAAGGTCTTTTACCTAAAGTGTAGAACAGTGCAGATAGAAGAGATAGAGCTCCTACTATTAAAAATAGTACAATGACCTCCAATCCAATTTTATGAAAAAGACGTAGCAGCAACACAAGCCCAGAAACCATGGTGATGAGGATAGTCACGGCTATGGTCTTTTTCATTTGTAACGGTGTTATCTTACCGCTCTGCACACTGCGCATTGGGCCTAAACGTCCTCCCGTTCGATCGGTGCCTTTTACAAAATCGCCTAAATCATTTGCCAAGTTAGACAACAATTGCAACAAAAGTGCAGTGGACAGAGTCAGCAAAGCGGTCGTAATGTCAAGCTTCTCAACGTGCAACGCCAGGCCACTACCAAGGATAACTCCAGCAGTAGCCAAGAAAAGTGTTCGAGGTCTAAATGATGAAATCCAAGGAAGGATATGGTCTGTAAAGTTCACTCTTTATTTAATATTAGTATGCACGAGCAAATACAACCCTTTGTGATGACGGTTTCCCTGTCACTATACATTTTCCTGATGTTTTATCACCTTCCAATGGTATGCATCTGATGGTAGCTTTTGTTTCGTTTTTGATAAGTTCTTCTGTCTCGTTAGTTCCATCCCAATGACACATCAAGAAACCCCCTTTTTCTATTTCCACTTTAAACTCATCATAACTATCTACATTGCGAGTAACAGATGTGCGATAATCGAAAGCTTTCTTATAGATATTTTCTTGCATCTCTTCCAGTAAGTTTTTGATATGCGCTTCAATGCCTTCTTGTGGTAATGTCTCTTTAGTCAATGTATCACGACGTGCAATTTCAATAGTTTCATTCTCCAAATCACGTCCACCCATTGCCAAGCGTACAGGTACGCCTTTTAATTCGTATTCTGAGAATTTCCAACCTGGTTTTTTGTTGTCTGAATTGTCATACTTTACACTTACTCCCAATGATTTTAGTCTTTTGACAATGCCTGCCACTTTTTCATTAATTTGACTCAGCTGCTCGTCATTACGATAGATAGGAACAATCACCACTTGATAAGGAGCCAAGAGTGGAGGCAATACCAATCCATTGTCATCTGAATGAGCCATAATTAATGCGCCAATTAATCTTGTAGATACACCCCAAGATGAGGCCCATACATATTTTCTTTCTCCATCTTTGTCAGAAAACATTACATCGAATGCTTTTGCAAAGTTTTGTCCCAAAAAGTGAGATGTGCCCGACTGTAATGCTTTACCATCTTGCATCAAAGCTTCAATGGTGTAGGTGTCTAAGGCGCCAGCAAAGCGTTCTGACTCAGATTTAACACCCTTAATAACGGGCATAGCCATATACTTTTCAGCAAACTCAGCATACACATCCAACATTTGGCGTGTTTCTGCAATCGCCTCTTCTTCTGTAGCATGAGCTGTATGTCCTTCTTGCCATAAAAATTCAGCAGTGCGTAAAAACAGCCGTGTACGCATTTCCCATCTCACCACATTGGCCCATTGATTAATGAGGATTGGCAGATCACGATACGATTGTATCCAATTACGATAGGTGCTCCAAATGATGGTTTCAGATGTAGGGCGAACTATTAGTTCTTCTTCTAATTTTGCATCTGGGTCAACAATAATACCATTCCCCTCTGGATCGTTTTTTAAACGATAGTGGGTTACAACTGCACATTCTTTGGCAAAACCTTCCACATGATCTGCCTCTTTACTTAGAAATGACTTGGGAATGAATAGTGGAAAATATGCATTCTCATGACCTGTTTCTTTAAACATATCGTCCAGTTGACGTTGCATTTTCTCCCAAATGGCATAGCCATAGGGTTTGATAACCATGCAACCACGTACAGCAGAGTTTTCTGCTAAATCAGCTTTTAGTACCAAGTCTAAATACCACTGAGAATAATCTTTATTGCGTGGAGTTAAATCCTTCAATTCCTTTGCCATAATGTATGATATAGAGTGTTGTAAATTTATTTTTTTGTTTCAGTGTGCAAAGATAAGAAAATGAATTAAGAGTTAACAAAAGTAAGGGTTAAAGAGTTTTTATGTGGAGCTTGAAGTATAAGGAGATTAGAAGTATATGGTTTTTGTCTATGCACTCAATAATAGATGTAGTCAATATGTGATGTAGAACAGTAAGCTTTTGTTGTCCTCTTAGTATTAGCTTCTTATCAAACGAGCCTCTTCTTCTTTCGTTATCTTTTTTGGTTTGTCTGAAACCACTTCTTTTAATGTCATATAATACCTACTATAGAACTGGATGAAGAGAAGTAAGTAAAGTAATCCTAAACCAACTATATCCGAAAGAAAAGAGGGCTGTAGATTAAAGATTGATACTGCTCCGTGATAAATTACGCCAGCAATAACAAGTAGAAGTGGTGTTAAAATAGTATATTGATTGCTGTATATCTCGTAGGTCTTGTGTTCCTTGTCATTCAAATTTATAGCGAGTGGTTTGCTACCTCCACCCCATCTGTTTTTGAGTACAATTTTGTGTTTACCTGATGATAACTCAAATTGCACTGTTTGCTCAATTCCAACAACTCCAGCTTTTTTGCCGTCAACATAGATATTGATGCTTTTTGCTTGATTGACCCATTCGTTAGGGCGCATTATTGTTAGTTTTGGCATAGAGGCTTGAGCTATTAAGATGTTAGAATGATATTGTAATATCGTAAAATATTACTTGACAATTGATTTACAAATTCAAATATACAGAGTGGTTCAGCATTGTCTTCATTCGTTGAGACTTGTTGAATTCTACTTACCTTCTTTTCTATGAAACATAGAATAATGTTTGCTAAAATATAAAATTTGCAAGACAAAAGCAACCACAAATTCATATTTTAAAATCCTCCTATATTTCATAATTTCAACGCTAAAGCTTTCCAGCAGCCTTCAGGTATTTTGTTTTAGAGAGGTTGAGCGATGCTTTTGCAGTAATATGAGTACTCATTGCATTTTGCCACATTGTTTGAGCTTCCATATAGTCGGCCAGTGTTTCCATACCTGCATTGTATCGTTCTTTGCTAACATCCATATTCTCTAATGCTTGTTCTACAGACTTAGATGTAAGTGTCACTTCAAGAAAGGCTTCGTTTAGTTCGTTTATTGCTTTAGTGGCTTCTAATGTCATTTGTTGCTGTGAGTTGTCTAATTGCATTTGTGCAATTAAGCTCTCCACTTTAGCTTCTTTTATTTTGTTTCTACCCTCACCCCAATTGAAAATAGGGATATTAACTGATAGCATTGCTGCAAAGTTTGCACCATCTAAAAGCTTCTCTCCATTCATCTTAAGTCCGTTTGTGTAACCATACATACCTACAACTCCAACATTGGGCAAGAAGTCACTTCTAACCAAACGTTCTTGTTGTTTTTTCAGCTCTATCTGTTTAGAAAGCAGGCTGTATTCTGGACGTAAGCTAATGTCAATTGAGCTTGATGTGCCAAAAGATGCTGGTAAATCATGAATGGATGAATCCTCATCGAACGAATCTGCAACTTCTGTTGCATTGTGCAAAGGTAGCCCAATTGTATGGTTAAGATTCATAATGGCAAGTCTGTAGCCATTTTGAGCACGTGTTAAATTGAGTTTTGCTTCGTTCATTTTTACTTGGACAGAGAGTAAATCTTTTCTGTGGGTCATACCCTCTTCTACAGCATTTTGCACCACTCGGTGTAGCTCTTGCAGGGTTTCTTTGTATTGAGTAGCACTTTCTATCATAGCCTTTACTTTTACGCAGTTCCAATATGCTTCATCGCAAAGAACAATTACTTCTACTTCTGACAACTTCTCATTAACCTGTGCCATTTCATAACCTTTTTTTGCCATTTTGTAGGCTGAAGTTATTTTTCCCCCCGTATAAATGGGCTGTTGTATTTTTACCGAACCATTATATGTGCCGCTTAATTTTAATTCTAAAGGAATGTCGGGCATAAAAGCAAACCCTCCATTAGGAGTCACTCCTCCCTTACCATCAGACACAAAGGTTGGAAGGTTGCCTCCCTCTATTGTCCTGCTCAAAGTGGCATCGCTATAAAGATAAAGCCCTGTAGCAGATATTTTGGGCAGATAATTTGTTTTGTATGCGGCTACTTTGTATTCAGCAGCAGTTATCTGTTCTTTGGCAATATTGTTTTCTATGTTGTTTTGCAAAGCCATTTCTCTACACATTTGTAGCGATAGGCTCTTGGGGTAGCTCTCTTGTTGAGCGTCTGTTGTTGTCGCATAAATCATAAAAAAAGATAGTGCAACAATTGATATTTTGTATAGTTGTTTTAATGCAATCATATTATTCATCACAGTTTTTGTCAGATTTTTCTGATTTAATACCAAAAAAGATAGCGTAAAGAATAGGTATAAATAGCAGAATAATGAGCGTACCTATAAGCAATCCACCCATAATAGTTACTGCAAGCGAACCAAACAAGGCGTCACCCAAAAGTGGAATCATACCAAAAATAGTGGTTATAGAAGCCATCATCACAGGACGAAATCTATTTGAGGAGCTATCAAGTAAAGCTTCCATCGGATCTTTCCCTGTAGATAATTGGTCGCCAATCTCCTCCATCAGTACCACTCCGTTCTTTATCATCATCCCTATCAATCCAAGTATCCCAACAATGGCCACAAAACCAAACTCTTTTCCTGAAAGTAGCATGCCAAATACCACTCCTATTAATATCAACGGTATACAAAGCAATATTATAATAGGCTTTCTGTAGTCTTTAAATAGCAGTATAAGTATGGCTATCATGAGTATGATGGCAAGAGGAAAGTTTTTGAAAAGATACTTTGTGGACTGAGTACTTGCTTTGTGCTCGCCTTGCCATTCTAAAGAATAGCCTGTTGGCATTTCTATTGTTTCAATATCTTCTAAAATGCTTTTACGGGCACCTTGAGCACTTACTCCTGGAGCTGGTTCGCATTGAGCTCTCATGGCTCTTTGACCATTACTTCTTATGACAAGTGGTTCGTGCCATTCAATGTTTATACCGTTCACAGCTTGGCTCATAGGAACAGTTCTTAGTAGATCGCTTATTATATCTTTCTCTTTTATAGAACCATTCATTAGACCAATGATAGTCTCTTTACTCAATAGATTTTCAAATGGTGGCACCATACCAAATACTTGCGCATTATTCAAATCTTTTAATGGCACACCAGGCTCTTTGACCGTTTTTATATAAATGTTAAAACGGTCGCGTCCATCATAAAACACACCTGTAGGAATTCCCTCAGTAGCTGCCAACAAAGATATTGCAATGTCTTTTCGAGATAAGCCCAAAGAGCGTGCTGCTGGTTGGTTATAATTAATCACCACTACGGGTATTTTTGGCTCCCAATTGTTGCTCTCCAGCACTGTGTTTTTGTTTTTATTCATTATCTCTTGTGCTTGAGATGTGAGATTTCTGAGAATAGCAGGATCGGGTCCACTAAACTCAACCTCTACAGGAAATTTTTCGTACATCAAATTATATCGCTTCACCCTTGCATAGGCTTGTGGATAATTTTCTATAAGATGACTTTGTATATCTTCTAAGGATTGTACGGCCGCCTTTGGCGATTTAAAGTCTACAATCAATTCACCATAAGACATGGAGGGTATTGCCATACTTCTAACCAGGTTGTAGCGAGTGGGTGTGGCACCAATTGATGTAGTAATATGAGTAACTTCATCTTTCTCTTTCAAATACTGAGATAGTTGATTCAAGTCCTCCTTCACCTTTCCACTCACAGTTCCTTCTGGTAGTTTGTACTCTATATAGAGTTGATTGTATTCCATATCGGGGAAAAACCCCTGAGGTAAAAATTGGTAGCTAAATAAGCTAATTGCCACTAAAACTATAGCAACAGCTATAGATGTGATTTTATGACAAAGTACCCACTGGAGGACCTTGCGCAGGGTTTTGTATGCTGGTGTATCAAAGGGGTCTTTTTGATCCTTCTTAACTTTGTTAGTTGCATCCTCAGTTCTATTAGTTTCTCCAGAAAGATTGCTTTTATTACGTTTATTTTTCCGTAAAAGTCTTCTTTCTCGAAACAACGAAAAGCCTGCATGAATTGGTACGAGCGTAAGAGCTAATATCCAACTTAACATAAGTGACACAGCAAGTACAATAAATAGGTCTCTCACATACACACCTGCAGTGTCAGGCGAAAGAAAAATAGGGTAAAATGCGAGAATGGCTATCAACGTTGCACCCAATAGTGGCATAGCTGTTCTTTTACCAATTGAAGTAAGCGATGCCGTTCTGCCTAATCCTCTTTGTTTATCAACCAATATCCCATCAATAATAACAATGGCATTGTCTACCAACATCCCCATTGCCAATATAAAAGCTCCCAGTGAAACTCTCTGTAATGTTCCATCGAAATTGTTGAGGACCAGAAAAGTCCCAAACACAATCACAAAAAGATTTGTGCCAATAATTACACCACTCTTAAAACCCATTGCAAACATTAGCACAACGATCACTATGATGATAGAGAGTGCCAAGTTCCCTAAGAACGATCTTAATGCATTTTCAACTCTTTCTGGTTGGTAAAATACTTTATGGAAATCTATTCCTGCTGGAAGCAAAGTGTTTTTCATTAACTCTATCTTCTGGTCGGTCTCTTTCCCAAGTTTGGTGATGTCGTTGCCACTAAGTACAGCAACTGCAAACCCGTAAGCTTTTTCACCATCATAGAACATTTCATTTCTTATAGGCTCTTCCAGTCCCATAGTAACTGATGCAATGTCGCTCAGTCTCAATTGGTCCTGTTCGTGCCCTTGGAGTAAAAGTTGGCTAATGTCGTTTACGTTTTTGTATCTATCGTTAACTGATATTCTTATTCTATGATCACCGCTTAGATAGTATCCAGAATAAGTCGCTTCATTCTGTCCATTCAGAGTAGATATTACCTCTACTGGATGCACACCCATATTGGCCATCTTCTCTTGCAACAATTCTATATTTATACATTCTTTTTGTAACCCAAACACTTCTACAGCGGCTACACCCTCTATATTTTGCACTTCGCGCTGTAAGAGTTGAATATATTTGTTCATCTCTCTTTCTGAGTAGCCATCATTGGTTATGGCATAAAACATCCCAAAAACATCGCCAAAGTCATCTCTCACCACAGGTGAGTTTGCTCCTGAAGGTAAAGAACCTTTCGTATCATTAATCTTTCTGCGTAACACATCCCAAGTTTGTTCCACTTCCTCATCGGGTACTGTGAGCTTTAGTTGCACTTCTATTATAGAAACGTCGTCCATAGATCTGCTAACAACAGTTTCAACTCCTTTTATCGCTCTTAGACTTAGTTCCAAAGGCTCTGTTACCTCTAATTCCACCTCATGGGCTGATGCTCCAGGATAGGTAGTTACAACCATGGCTTGTTTCACTTTTATCTCGGGGTCTTCAAGTTTGCTCATGCTGTTGTATGAGAACACACCTCCAATAACCAGTGCAGCTACTAAGAAAAAGACAAACTTGTTATTTTTCAAGGCCCATCGTCCAAAGTCTGTCTCTATCATAGTATACCTCCTGTGTTAGTAGAACTTTGCTGCTTTATAGGTTGCACTTTTTGTCCCTCTTTAAGAGATGAGGCACCTGCCGAAACAACCACCTCGCCATTATTTAAACCTGTCAAAACGATAGTATATCCTCTGTTATTTATACCATCGGTAGTTATTTCTCTTTTGTTTATTGTACTATTATCAACATTGTAAACCCATACAGAGCTTCCTGTTTTGCCACTTATCAGTGAGCTAATGGGTATTAAATATTTATTTTCGATAGCACTTTTATATAGCACTTCTACTTTCACATTCATACCTGGTGTAAGAGGTGGATAATTTTTAGGGGTTTTCAGATTTAGATAAACCGTATATAGTTCGTTTAGGTTAGCTTTTCTATTTATTCCCACCATTTCCAGAGGATACTCCATACCAGGGTATATGTCGCTTTTGCAAACAAAAGATTCAATTTCGTCTCTTTTAGCATATACGTTAGAGGGAATGTTTATCTCCACCTCCATAGAAGAGGTTCCTATCATAGACACTACAGGCATCCCTGCACTCACAGTCTCTTTGGCAGAATAGTAGGTCTTTTGGACGTACCCATCATAGGGTGCAATCAGTTTAGTATCGGCAAGTGCATTCTGATGAGCTTCATACTTAGCTGTTATTTGTTCAAGCCCATATACAGCTTTGTAGTAGTCATTTTCCGTTACACTCTTTTTTTCATAAAGTGAAACAATTCTTTCTGCTTCATTTTTTATCTGGTTATACTCTGCTTCTGTAGCTGTCAACTGGGTTTTATAATCTCTTGAGTCTATTTGAGCTAATAGTTGTCCTTTCTTGACATAGTTGCCAGGTGATACATTAACGGTTGCTATTGGTCCTGCAATTCTGAAAGAGAGATTAATATCGTCTCCTGCTTTTATTCTACCAGGAAAAGCAGCGCTTGTGCCACTTCCATAAATCTTTACAGTATCAGTTTTAACATTCACCAGCCTTTCTTTTTGTTCATCACTATTTTTACACGAACACAGGATGAAGACAAATAGCATACTTACTACAAACAATTTTTTATTCATAAAATCTATATATTTATATTTCTCTTACTTTACAGGATGTTGCTTCTATTGCTTTCTATGAGTTTTGAATATTTCTTTAATAAATTCCTATCCTACAATTATGCCAAATATACAAAACATTTATCGTTCACGACTGGGAATAGTGGAGGAATGTTAGTAAATGATAATCAATATTTATGGGTACTGTTGAGATAAAATAGTATAGAAAAGTCACATGAGACTGTTTTATACGCATGAATAAGTCCAATTAAGATGTTGAATATGTTATTGTGTCTATAATTGTTTAATCAAGGTAAGAATGTTGCTTTTATAGTCTTACAAAATTTTAATCAAGGCAAAGCAATTCGTTTTTTAACTTCCACAAAGAGCAATCAACTCATTGAAAATGTTTTTCTATTTATACAAAAGTTTATTCAGTATATTGCAGCTCTAATATATCCATGTAAACTAATACAATAAATAAAAAAAGACGAACCAAATGGATTCGTCTCTTTTAATGAGAATATAAATCAATTCCCATTTATTTATTTAGAAAGAGTTCAGTTAATACCCCATTTTTTATTTGGTTCAGGACCCATCTCAAATACAAGTTCTCCTCCATCTAAAATAACAGCATGTGAAATAGTGGATTTATTATATGTTTCATCATTTAAAGTAGCCGACTGTATGTATTTATTTTCAATAGATACTGAGTTGGCTTTTATTGTGAATGTTACATTGTTTGCTAATTGTATCTTTGTTTCATCAAATAGAGGGCTGGTAATTTCGTATTCGCCTGATGCTGGATTAAAAGAGTACATTCCTATTGATGATAAGACGTACCAAGCAGACATTTGTCCGGCGTCTTCATTACCACTTATACCTTCAGGCTTAGTAGCGTATTGTGAGGTAAGAATTTTGCGTGTAAAATATTGTGTGCGCCATGGCTGTCCAGCACGATTGAATAAGAATGCAATGTGATGACTGGGTTCATTCCCATGTGCATATTGACCGATTAGTCCACTGATATCACTCGAAATGAAATCTCCTGTTATCTCGGAGCTTTCTGCAAATAGCTGTTCCAAATGTTTTGTAAATGGCTCAACACCCCCGTGCATCTTAATAAACTCATCAGTATCATGTAACACAAACCAACTGTGCTGCCAAGCATTACCTTCGGTGTAATCTGTATGTTCGCGATGACGAGAAAATTTTGGATCGAATGGTTCGTTCCAAGAAATGCCATCGGATGATTTACCTCTCATAAAACCCGTTTCGGTATCCAACAGATGTTTCCATGCTTCGGCACGTTTATTGAAGTATTGGTAATCTTCGTCTTTATTCAATGCTATGGCCATTTGAGCAACACACCAGTCGTTGTAGGCATACTCAAGTGTAATAGTAACCGACTCGTCCAACTTGTCATAAGGCAAATAGCCATATTGTTTGTAATCTTTCAAACCACGTGCATCTTGCATCATGGTTGTTTTCATTGCTTCATATGCTTTCTCAATATCGTAACCTCTAATCCCTTTTGTGTATGCTTCAACAATTACTGGAATGGAGTGGTAGCCAGTCATTGTGTTGGTTTCGTTGCCATACAATGTCCACACAGGGAGGGATCCACTTTCTTCGTAATATACCAACATAGAATTGATAACATCTGACACCAATTTGGGATTCAAAATTGTCAACAAAGGGTGCTCAGCACGGAAAGTGTCCCAGAGTGATAGTGTGGAGTATGCTGTAAAATCTTTTGCTTTGGCAATGCTGTCGTTTTGCAAACGAAACTCACCGTTCTTGTCACTAAATGTGACAGGTGCAATTTGAGCATGATACATGGCAGTATAGAATATTGTTTTGAGTGAGTCTATTGGAGTTTGCACTTGTATTTTTTCTAATGCTTCTTGCCATTCATCATGCGACTGCATTTTGATTTCATCAAAATTGAAAGTACCTGGATTATCCAAATTCTTTTTTGCATTTTCAATGCTTACAGAAGAAAGTGCCAATTTAAACTCAAGCGAGTTACCTTCAGCAGCATCGAAGAAGAATTGCGCTGAACTTTTTTCAGATGCTACTGTATTGCCTTCTATCGCTTTGTTGTTTTCATATAGGGCGTGCGAAGTAATCGGTTTTGAGAATTCTGCTACGAAAAACACCTTTTGATTTTTTGCCCAACCTCTGCTGTGTCTGTAGCCACTAATTGTGTTGTTGTCTTCCACTTCAATGGCTGTTTCTACAGGTCTGTCCCAGTTTATTTTAAATCCTAAGTCCATCACCAATGATTGTTCATCGTTTTCATTGAAAGTATATCTATGGTATCCAGTGCGTAGAGTAGATGTCACTTCTGCATTTACATTTGGTGTTTCAAGATATACTTGATAATATCCTGGATTTGCACTTTCGTTATTGTGCGAGTAGTTTGATTTGAAAGGAAGATCATCACGATTTTCAGCCTCCACAGTAAGGTCATGTTTTTGGTTGGCTGGCATCACCATCAAGTCAGCCAAGTCACCAATGCCTGTACCGCTCAAGTGTAAGTGTCCAAACCCAACAATTATCGAATCTGAATAGTGATAGCCAGAACACCAGTCCCAACCCTCTGTTCCGTTAACAGGGCTCACTTGAACCATTCCAAATGGTCGAGTTGCACCTGGGAAGGTATGTCCATGTTCACCTGTGCCAATAAAAGGATCTACATAAGCGGTCAAATCATCTATTTTCTCAGTGTTGTCTTTTTCTCCAGTTTGGTTACAAGAAACCAAAAGTAAAACAAGAAATAGGAATGCGATTTTTTTCATAGAATATTATAATTGAATTTTTAAAGAAGTATGTATTGTAAAGGCATGATAAATTAAATCATGAGCATCAAAGGTATAAACTTATTTCCAGAATAGAATAAGTAGCTGTGGGAAATTATTCAGACTATATTGTTGATGAAAGTGAAATGATGAAAATACAAACTTCTATTCATCAAAATTATATCTTTTACTACCTTTGTTAAACATGTAGACCGTAGCAAGTGTTTACATATAATCAATTAACACATTTATAAAATCGCAATTTGAAATACCAATATGACATTCAAAAAGAAGTATAACTATCAGATAATGCCTGAGCATGTCGATTTTCAAAAAAATATATCACCAATCGCTTTAGCAGATAAAATATTAAATGCAGCTGGGAGTGATGCAGACGAACATGGTTTTGGATTAATGGATTTGCATGAAAAAAATTGTTCGTGGGTGGTGTCTCGATTTTTTATGGAAATGGAAAGTATACCAACTGTGGGAGATAATCTTACAATCGAAACATGGGTGAAAGATGTGGGCAACGTTTTTACTACAAGGAATTTCAGAATTTCAAATGGACAGCATAAAGTTATTGGTTATTCTGTATTGTCTTGGGCAATAATTGATTTAGAGACACGCAAGCCTATACCTCTTGGTAGTCTGTCAGAATTAAACCGGTTTATTGTTGAGGACGAGATTCCTCTTGTAGCACCAACTAAAGTTCCTGATATAGAAGGAGACATTGCTAATAAATTTCAAGTAAGATATAGCGATATTGACTTAAATGTACACACAAATGTACTAAAATATTTACAAGGCATTTGTGATTGTTTTTCGCTTGATTTTTATTCACGACATGTTTTAAAACGGGTAGAAATAAATTTTTTGAAAGAGTTGGAATATGGAGATAAAGGAGCAATCTATTATGAAAAGGTTGCTGACAATGATTTTCTTTTCAAAATGGTGACAAACGATGGAGTGGTAGTGTCGAGAAGTAGAATGGTGTTTGAAGTTAAATAATATAACTTGTGATTCTATAGAGATGATTCTTTTTCAGTTGGTTGTTTAATAGTTAATGAAGAATGATAAATTTCATTCTTCAAAAAATTGAAATTCACACTTCTATCTCTACAATTTACCAGCAATAGCTGACGATATAAACTCTGCTGCAGCTACATTTAGTCCCCCTCCCATTACAAGCATATCGGCTTGATTTCGTGATGGCTTTATAAACTCTTCATACATAGGACGCACAGTTTTATAATAACGTTCAATTACATCTTGAGCTGTGCGACCTCGAGACTCCATGTCTCGCTCTATAATGCGAGATAAACGATGATCGGCATCTACTTCAAGATAGATACGCATATTCATTTCATCGCACAGTTGGCGACATGTGAATATAAGGATACCTTCAACAAGGAGTATCTTTTTTGGCTCAACTGGTATTGTCTCTTCTTGACGCGTGCAAGTGATATAAGAATAAGTTGGTGAAGCAATTCTTTGACCACTTTTTAGTTTTTGAATGTCATTCAACATCAAGTCCCACTCGATTGAATCTGGATGGTCAAAGTTTAGTTCACGACGCTGTTCCATGGGTAAGTGTCCACTATCTTTGTAGTAGGAGTCTTGAGTAAGAATTGAGATTTGATCATAAGGAACACGTTTTAAAATTGAATTCACTAAAGTTGTTTTTCCTGATCCAGATCCCCCGGCAATACCTATTATAAACATGAGTAATTGATTGTGTTATTGAAAATTTAAAATGATTTATTTAGATCTTGTAAGTCACTATTTGCCACCACCAAAAACAAAAGTTACAGGAATGTAAGTAGGTGCTTTAATTGGTACATCACCAATTAATACTTTTGGCCATAGCTTTACACTTACTTTTGTTTCTCCTGGTGATATGCCAAGAAAGCGGCTCATTTCTGTTGCAACTCTATCTTTTGAATATCTGTTTATGAGATTTTTTAAATCAATTCCAATTGAAAGTGGAAGAACACTTGTTTCACCAGGTTCTATACGCAATGGAACATCTAACTTACCATTCGCAAACTCCATATTGTTTAGCTCTATTTCATAATCAAGACCATTGAGATAGGCTGCTTTTTCATTGGGGTTAAGAACGTCTAAGTTGAGCACCATTGAAAATGGGATGTTTTGTAAGCTGCCTCCTCCAAGAATGGTTGATAGTGTGGCAATATCTGCAATAGACAAAGATTTTGATTTACCTAAATTTACACCTGCAATTTCTATATTATTAATAGAGTTATAGTCGTACTTACATTGTGATAAGTTGTATGCACCACCAATTTGCTTAGCTATGTCGCAACTAAACATAAGTATTATGGTAGAAAGAATGATAAGTGGCTTTTTCATTTTGTTGATTTGTATGATTAGTTTTTCTGTAGAATTACTATACGATTATTTGATAATTACCATTGTTGCTCCATAGCCATATTCTTGAAAAGAGGCATCTTGGAAATATGATTGTTTGTATTTACTTTTTATCTGTTTGATGATTTCATTTTTTAAAACACCATCACCTTTTCCATGAATGAAAACAATTTTTTTGTTTTTATTTTTCAAATTCTCTTTCATCACCTCATTAAACTTGCTCAATTGATAATCTAACATCTCCTGATTAGACATTCCTGCTGTAGTGTCTAATAGTTGATTAATATGCAAATCTATTTCTAAAATATCTTCTTTCTTTTTAGTTATCTTTTGAATGCGAGGTCGTCGAGAAGGAGTGTCTTTCTCACGAATCGATTGTTGAATGTCTTCCGATGTTATTAACATTTCACGTTCTGGCACGTCTTTTCGTGAAATATAATATACCAAAGCATCATCATTGAAGTAGTCATTTTCCTTGAAACTGTGTAGTTTGTAAAACTTAACGGTGTCAATTCTTAATTCGACTGAAACTGGGCTTTTGAAAGAATATGTTTTGTTGTGCTTAAATGGAATGTATTGCACACAAACTTGCTCCAAGTCATTCAACTGTGACTTGCCAAACTCCTCCAAGAAAAGTTTTGTGTTTGGCTCAATGAGACCATTAAACCTGCTTTGCCAAGCATTGTTTTCACGACTCATGTAATTAATGTATAGATAGTAGTTACTATCGTTTACAAAGAAACATTCAAAATTAGTGTTGTTCAACGTTTTTATATCAGTAGGTAAATATACCAAGCATGTGGTTATTTTCTCGCCCTCTAATGTTTCTTCGGGTTCTTCATTGCTTATCTCTGTAACTATAGGTGCATTGTTGACATTTTTTGCTTGTAAATCCTCTTCTTTTACCTTTACGCTTTCAAGCTTTTCATTTCCAGAAGCTTTCACAACAATGCACTCATTAATTAGTATAGGAAAATCGAAACCATGTTCATCTTCAACTATTATTATATTCTTATCTTGAAATCCCTTTACAATACCACCACCTACGGTGTTTAAAAATCTAACAGTATCTCCAATATTTACTTTTTGCATGTATATGTTATTGTGTGGAACATTTATAATAAAAAGAGTTCTCTTATTTATATTTTGTCTTAATTGCAAAGTTGACTAATTTTGTTGGATTTTCATCAATAATTGATACATACATAAACCTAAAAAAATGAAAAAAGAATTGGTTAAATCCATATCTATCTCCGACTATAATTACTTGCTTCCCGATGAACGTATTGCAAAGTATCCTCTGGCAAAGCGCGATGACTCGAAACTGCTTTACTACAAAAATGGAGAACTCGAAACACACAATTTTCATGATATTCCAGAACTGCTTACTGACGATAGTCTTTTGATTTTTAATAACACCAAGGTTATTCATGCACGCATCTTGTTCAAAAAAGAAACTGGTGCAACAGTCGAAATATTTTGTTTGGCTCCTTCCAATCCTAAAGACTATGTTATGAATTTCCAGCAGTCTGATAGCGTTGTTTGGACATGCATGGTTGGAAATGCTAAACGATGGAAACAGGACGCTTTAACCTTAGAGCTAATTGGAACATCTGGAAAAGTTATTTTGACTGCTCAAAAACTTTCGACACAAGATCAAGAATATGAAATAAGTTTCAGCTGGGATAACAATCAATACTCATTTTCAGATATATTGCATATAGCTGGTAATTTGCCAATACCTCCTTACTTAAATAGACCCACGGAAGAGAGTGACGAGAAGACGTATCAAACAGTATACTCTCAAATTGAGGGTTCAGTGGCTGCTCCTACTGCGGGGCTGCATTTTACTAACGATGTGATAAAAAGATTGGTTAACAAAAACATAGCAATTACCGAAGTAACACTCCATGTTGGTGCAGGTACTTTTAAACCTATGAAGGCTGAGCAAATAGGGGAGCACGAAATGCACACAGAGCTTATCTCTGTGAAGCGTGAAACAATTGAGAAAATGCTGAATAATGAGAACCCACTTGTTGTAGTTGGCACAACCTCGTTGCGAACAATTGAAAGTTTGTATTATATTGGGGTGAAGATTTTGAAAAATAAGGCTTATTCTCCTAATAACATTAATGTTGAACAATGGGAGCCTTATGATGTTAGTAATAATGTATATGCCGCTAATGATGTCTTAAAAGGAGTATTGCAATACATGGACAATAATGGCTTAAGTGAATTAGTAGCATCTACTCAAATTATTATTGCTCCAGGCTATACTTTTAAATTTGTTGATGGACTAATTACTAATTTTCATCAACCACAAAGTACGCTTTTATTGTTGGTTTCTGCGTTAGTAGGCAATGAGTGGAAACGTATATATCAGTATGCGATGGAAAATAATTTTAGATTTTTGAGCTATGGAGATAGTTCGTTGCTTTGGAAAACTACGAAATGAGATTGTTGCTTAGTTGTATACTTGGGCATTAATAATTTAATTTCCTGTTAAGATAAAATATAAAGAACTCTTTTTTCATTTTTAATGGTTAAAAACTGGTTGTGTCAGACAGAATAAAAGCTTTTTTTCGTATAATTGCATGGTTATGGTTGTTGAAGAAAATAGAAAATGAAAATAGTAGCAAAAGTACTTCGAATAATCGCCATTGTGGTAGTAGTAATAGTGTTGATTAATATAACGCTCTTTATTACATTAAGCATACCGGCAGTTCAAAGAAAAGCAACTGATTTTGCTTTAAGTAAAATACAACCTATTGTAAACACCGAGATTTCAATAGGGAGTATCAACTTGCAACTTCTGAACAGGGTTCAGTTGGGCGAAATATATATTGAAGACCAACAACAAGACACTTTACTCTATGCGGGTAGGCTTGATGTGCGATTCAATCCTTTTGGACTACTTAAAAATAAACTTCAATTTAATTCTATCTATTTAGAAGATTTCACTGCAAATGTATACCGTGAAAATCCAGACACAACTTTCAATTTTCAGTTCATAATTGATGCGTTTGCCAGTAAAGATCCTAAACCCAAAGAACCTAATGAGAACCCAATGGTTATTAGGTTTGACAATGTGAAGCTGAAAAACGGAACTGCTCATTACCATATAAAATCTAAACCAACTACTCCTAATAATTTTAATAGCAATCACATTGATGTGTACAATTTAAGTGCAGATATTAACGCACCTTCCATTGATATGCAAAAGCTTGATGTTACCATTAAAAAGCTTAGCCTTGTTGAGCACTCGGGCTTGAACTTAAAGGAGTTAAAGGCAAAGATAAAGTCTAAAGACTCTCGCTTAATGAGCGATAAGTTTGACATACATCTTAATACTACAAAAATAAAAGCATCTGATATAGTCTTTGACTTAAAAACAAAAGAGTTTGCAGTTGATATGAAAAGTAATGACATTAGCCCTGATGACATTGCTATATTTAGTCCACGTATTGCACATTTGAACAAGCCAATATCGATTGATGCCGATTTAAAAGGAAAGCTTCCACAAGTGGATGTGTCATCACTAATTGTTGAGTATGGTAAAAGCACCAGGATTAACTTGATGGGTGTAATTGCTGATTACTCAAAATATGGTGATGCAGATGTTTCATTAGATTTGAAAGAACTTAAGACTACTCAATCAGACTTAGATGCGTTAATAAAAGTCGGTAATTCTGAAACTACATTACCCAAACAGATAACCGCATTGGGTAACTTAACCATGAAGCTTACCGCAAAAGGCACATTGAAACGTTTAAGAATAAATGGTCAATTGAATACCGAACCTGGTAATGTGAAAATTTCTGGCACTGGCGGCATAGACACTACATTTAACAACTATTCATTTGATGGTAAACTAATAACTAATAACCTAAATACTGCCAGAATCTTAGGAGAGGGTGTTGGTCTGGATTTAGTTTCTGCAACTATCAATGCCAAGGTTGTACAATCTAATAACAAACCTTTAAGCGTGAATGCAGATGGGAACTTAGCTTCATTGGTTTACAAAGATTATAATTTTAAAAACATAAACTTCACAGGTAGTTATAGTGGTGGTAATATTGAAGCTGATATCAATACCAATAGTTCTGATAATAAATTTGACCTGAGAGCTAAAATGTTGAATACTGAAGGAATGGATATATCTATTGAGGGGGAAATAGAAAAGCTTGTCTTAGAACCATTTTATTCTCCAGAGAATTGGAATAATGCCACATTAAGAGCTGATATTGAAGGTCATTTTACTGGTAACAGTATAGACGATTTAGTTGGTACACTTGTTGTAGACAACACTTCTTTGTCTGAGGAGACATTTATCTACAATCCAGGACCTATCTATGTAGAATCCGTTGTAGAAGACAATGAGAAAACAATTCGTTTATTTACTTCTGTTTTAGAAGCAGAAATCAAAGGCGATTATTACTTTAGTACCATTTCAAAAGAGTTCACTCAAATTTTGCAACAACACTTGCCTTCTCTATTAGATAAGCAAGCTGATCAGCTATCCAACGATGATTATAAAAACAAGTTTAGATTTGATGTAACTTTAAAAAATACTGAAGATCTATCATATGCTTTGTCGCTTCCATTTTACAATATTGAAACTGGCTCTATCACAGGTCACATAAATATGCCAGAACAGCAGAGTACTATTAATGTTAGGGTACCTCGTTTAATGTTTGGAGCAAATGATATTCGTCAATCAAAGATAGATTTAAAGATAGATGAAGCTGTTGGAATTGACCTGAATGCAAATACTTATTTGGTGCAGGATGATGGTTATATAAATGGACGATTGATTACACATGCTGCTTTAGATTCGATAGACAATAAGTTGTTCTTTGACATGAACAACAATGTTATTAAAACTAATGGTGAGCTGTTGGCTTCTATTGGTTTTGACAAAGATACGAGCGATAGCTTAATCACCAATATTTTGATTCATCCCGCAACAATACTTTTCAATAACAAAGAAGTACATATTCAGCAAGGAACAATTAAAAATACAAGCAATTACACCGAAATTAAAAACATCGGCATTATGCATGAAGGCCGTGAGCAGTTTAGCATCAATGGAATTGCTTCAACAAATAGAGAAGATAGTATTCGAGTGGCTTTCGATGGAGCAGAATTGTCAAATATATTGACAGCATTCAATATAAGTAATATTCAAGGAACTATCGATGGTAATTTGATAGTTCATCAAGCACTAAAGGACCCAATTGTACATACAGATAATTTCAATATTATCGATATTCGAACAGATAAAGACACCATTGGAACATTATCTATTGAAAGTCTTTACAATCCTGCCGAAGAAGGGTTGAAGTTGGATGTATATATTAAAAAACATGATGAAAGGCATACCAGCATTACAGGTTTTGTGCCTACTGCTGCCGAAAAAGATATTGATATTGATGTTATAATTGATCAATTTCCTTTGAGATGGATACAACCTTTCGCCACTGAGATGTTTAGCAACCTCGAAGGTTCAATGAGTACCAAAATTGATGTTGGAGGTAAAACTTCTGCTCCAATAATTGAGGGTTGGCTGGGTATAAACAATGGTGTGATGAAAGTAGATTACACTAACGTTGAATATCGTATTTCTGATACCATTAGGGTAAACCGAGATAATGTAGGTTTTAAAGATTTAATCATTTTAGATGACAATGATAATCAAGCCAGAATTGGTCTTGTTCTTAATCACAGTGACAACTTTGGACGACTGGAATATGAGGCAAGTGTTAGCTTAGATGACTTTATGCTTTTGAATAATCCAGATAGAACTGACTTAATGGCTCATGGAGTGCTCAAAATGAATGGCGATATCAACATCAATGGATCGCCAACAGGATTATTTGGAACTGCCAACATTAGCAATGGCAGCAAATCGAAAGTGAAAATTGAGCTGCCTCAAACGGCCTCAGCTACAGAATATAAAGGAATTGTATATATCAACACTCCAGTTGATAATGACTCACTTGCATTCTTAAAGAAAAGAGATGAATCAAGTGGAGGACTTTCCAATGTTTCTTCATCTGGAATGCTGATGGACATGCAAGTGACAGTCAACTTAGATCCAGATTTAGACTTAGGAGTTCAATACAACCCACGTACAGGTGATGAGATTGCAATAAGTGGTACCGGAGAGCTTAATATCAATTTTAACACAAAGTCAGATCCTCAGATAAGAATATATGGAGAGTATATTGCTGAGGATGGAGAGGCAAGTCATAATTTGCAAGGGCTAAAGAAAATTAATTTCAAGGTGAAAGAAGGCAGCAAACTGAACTTTATGGGTGATCCACTTCAAACAAAGTTCAATATCACTGCATATCATCAAGTGAAAGCCGATTTGGCTACACTAAGTGAAAGTTTTACGCATGACTCAAATCTTTCATCAACAAGAATTCCTGTAAATGCCTTATTAGAAATACGTGGTGACTTGGATGCAATGGAGTTGTATTATGATATTGAGTTGCCTGAGGCATCTCAGGATGTTCAACAAAAGGTACAGAGTTTAATAAATACAGAGGAGACACGTATACGGCAGTTTGCTTATTTGGTTACTACCAACAGCTTTTATGGTGCATCGGGTAGTGGTAGTCCTGATTTGGGTATTAGCAATGACATGTTTACTAACTTTGCTGCAAGTGCATTAACGAAAGGTTTAGATGCTCTTTTCGCCAGTGCACTTAATGATAATTGGAGTATAAGTACTAACTTGAAAACTCAAAATGGGTCATTTGATGATGTGCGAATGGGGGTTGAAGTATCCACTCGGTTATTCAATGATAGATTGCATGTTTCCACCAATTTGAGTTACGGAGATAATCAAATGTATGATGATCAAGAGTCTTTTATCGGAGAGTTTGACGTAAAGTATGATTTAACCAACTGGTTAAGGCTACGTGGTTTTAACAAAGCCAATGAGCGATATTACAAGCTTGCACCTACCACTCAAGGTGTAGGTGTTGAAATAAACAAAGAAGCCAAGAGGTTTAAAAACTTGTTTAAATTTTCATTCCTTCAGCGTAAAAGGAAGATTAGTGGAAACCGCAGCACATCAATTTCAGAATAGTATATCTTCATACTGCATTTCTTTACTACACTTTTTATTCTCAGTATCAAGTTAGAATTGTCTTTTTGATATAGATCTTACTACTATTATCCTTCAAGCAATGTGTTAAATAAGCTTCTCAGCATATTCATTTTATTCAAGATTAAAATGCCTCTGGTTTTTTAGTTTTATCAAGCTCTGCCTTTCTCTTTAAATCTAAAAGTCTCACTACCTTTATTAGTAAAAGATTTAAGTTTATCTATTAATGTGTTAGCAATTGCAGGTATTTTGTAGCATTATGAATTAAAATATTGTTATAATCAAAATAAAATGGAATAAATGTTTTTCTCAAAATAGACTTACGAAACAGGAATTAAATTACTACTTTTGTTTTAGTGAAATTTTGAAATTACGCAACTATACTTTGTGTGATTTTTAATTTTACAATTACTTGATATGAAAATCCTGTTATATACTAAGCTCATAGAGAAATGAAATACCTAATTATACTTGGAGACGGAATGTCTGACGAACCCTTGGAAAGCTATGGGAATAAAACACCATTGCAGTTGGCACATAAACCCAGCATTGATTGGTTAACTAAACATGGACGTTCGGGGCTGCTAACAACTGTTCCTGCAAGTATGCATCCTGGTAGTGAAGTTGCCAACATGGCCGTGCTGGGTTATGACGTTGAAAAGGTTTATGAAGGCAGAGGTGTGCTTGAGGCAGCAAGTAAGGGGGTTGTGTTAGAAGCCGAGGATTTGTGCTTGCGTTGTAACCTTATCACCATTGAAGATGACACAATAATAAACCATTCTGGAGGTCATATTTCAACAAAAGAAGCCACCGAGTTGATTGTTTTTCTGAATGAAAAACTTGGTGACGAAAACATCAAGTTCTATCCAGGTGTTTCTTATCGCCACATTTTGGTAATTAAAAATGGAAATAAACAACTTGACTGTACTCCACCTCATGATGTTATGGGCACTTTATTTAAAGAAGTATTGATAAAAGCTACTGCTTCAGAAGCAGCGCAAACAGCAACTTTACTAAATAATTTGATTTTTAAATCACAAGAGTTGTTAGAGAATCATCCCATAAATAAGAAACGCATAACAGATGGGAAGAAACCCGCTAATAGTATATGGCCATGGTCGCCTGGCTATAAACCAACAATGCCAACATTAGAAGAAATGTTTGGCATTAAAGATTCAGCAGTTATTTCAGCGGTGGATCTTTTGCATGGAATAGGAGTTTATGCTGGTATGAAAGTAATTCATGTAGAAGGGGCAACTGGTTTGTATGATACGAACTATGAGGGTAAAGCTAAAGCTGCGATAGATGCTTTAAAAGGCAATGACTTTGTTTATTTACACATAGAAGCAAGTGATGAAGCAGGTCATGAGGGTGATGTAGAGCTGAAAGTTAAAACCATAGAGTATCTTGATCAACGGATAGTGAAGTACATATTAGAAGAAATTAAAAAGTTGGACGAACCTGTATCAATTGCAATTTTACCAGATCATCCAACTCCTTGTGCTATACGAACGCATACTTATGACCCTGTGCCTTTTACCATTTACTCTCCAACTAAAGAACCTGATAGTGTTCAAGTTTATGATGAGTTTAGTGTGAAAGAAGGGTCTTTGGGACTTTTGAAAGGAGATGAGTTTATGAAAAAGTTTTTGGAGGAATAAGTATATGAAGTATTATAGCACCAATAAAAATACACCAGCTGTTAGCTTGAAGGAAGCAGTTGTAAAAGGTCTTGCACCAGACAATGGCTTGTTTATGCCAGAACACATCAATAAATTTGACACATCATTTTTTGAAAATATACACAACTTGAGCTTTCAGGAGATAGCTTATGAAGTTGCCCTTAAGTTTTTTGGAGATGACATTGAGGCATCCACATTGAAAACTATTGTTTATGATACCCTTGTATTTGACTGTCCTATTGTCAAAGTTACCGACAATATATATTCACTTGAACTCTTTCATGGTCCAACTATGGCATTTAAAGATGTAGGAGCACGCTTTATGGCAAGGTTGCTTAGTCATTTCATGACAGATCGAGAAAAGCAAGTGAATGTATTAGTAGCTACTTCAGGAGACACAGGAAGTGCTGTAGCCAATGGTTTTTTAGATGTTGATGGTATTCATGTTTATGTATTGTACCCAAAAGGGAAAGTAAGTAAAATACAAGAATCTCAGTTTACAACGTTAGAGAGAAATATTACTGCATTTGAAATTGATGGTACATTTGATGATTGTCAACAATTAGTGAAGTCGGCGTTTTTGGATAAAGAACTGAATGAAAATTTAGTGCTAACCTCTGCTAATTCAATTAATGTAGCACGATTTCTTCCTCAATCTTTCTATTATTTCTATGCCTTTGCACAGTTGCAAAAACTGGGTGTATTGAATGATAAATCATTGGTGTTTTCAGTGCCAAGTGGTAACTTAGGTAATATTACAGCAGGACTGTTTGCTGAAAAAATGGGACTACCCATTCATCATTTTGTTGCTGCTAATAATGCAAACCGTGTAGTATATGATTACATTAATTTTGGAGAATACACTCCAAGACCTTCAATAGAGACTATTGCTAACGCAATGGATGTGGGTACACCCAGTAATTTTGCCAGAATCTTAGATTTGTATCATCACACTTATGCTGAGATAATCCATATGATAAAGTCTGTTACCTATTCTGACCAGGAGATTAGGGATACTATTAAAAAAGTATATGATGAATATGGCTATATTTGTGACCCTCATGGGGCATGTGGATTTAAATCATTAGAAGAGACTTTAAAAGATGAGGAAATAGGCGTGTTTTTAGAAACAGCTCATCCAGCTAAGTTTTTAGAAACTATGGAACAGGTTCTTGGAGTTGGAAAAGTGGAACTACCTGCAAAATTAGCCGAATTTATGCGTGGCGAGAAAAAGAGTGTCCTATTAAATAATCAGTTTACGACTTTCAAAAAGTATTTATTGAACCATTCAATATAAGTAATCAAGTAGTAATTTATAATCAAACACCTAAAATATGAATAATAAAAAGATAGCCATCATTGGCATAGGAAAAATGGGGACAGCAATTGTCAAGGGGTTAGTTAAATCAAATTTTATTCCCTCTCATGATATCTATGTTTCTGACAGGAAAGAAGCCACGATTGAGAAAATGGAGTTTTTGGGTGTAACTAAATTTCTAAATAATGTTGAAGCAGTGCGTAATGCTGATGTGGTGATAGTGGCTGTAAAGCCCTATCATATTGAGGGCGTTTTGAATGAGATAAAACCTGTCTTGACTGAAGGTAAAGTTTTAATATCGATTGTGGCAGGCGTTGGACTTAAAGTGTTGGGTGAAATGGTGGGCATGGAAATGCCTATCTTTAGGGTAATGCCAAACACTGCAATTGCCATACAAGAGTCATTGACTTGCATTTCTGTAAATGGAAATACAGCATCACACAAAGAATATATATTCCAGCTCTTTAATGTGTTGGGTAAGACTGTTGAAATAGATGAAGACTTAATGGCAGCAGCAACAGTACTATCTTCTTGTGGAATTGCTTTTGCATTACGATATATTAGAGCAGCTATGCAAGGAGGCATAGAGATTGGTTTTGGAGCTGAAACAGCTCAATTTATAACAGCCCAAACTGTAAAGGGAGCAGCAGAATTGATTCTTCAAGGAGGTAATCATCCCGAACGTGAAATTGATAAAGTGACCACTCCAATGGGTATTACCATTACAGGGTTGAATGAAATGGAGAACAAAGGCTTTAGCGCATCATTGATTCAAGGTGTGTTGGCTTCATACAAAAAGATTAAAGCGATATAACTAAAATGAAGTTTCGATATAAAAGAATAACTGTAAAAATTGGGAGCAATGTTTTGACTAAGTCAGATGGCACACTCAATGTTGCACAGATTGCTCACTTGGTAGATCAGATATCATTTCTCAGGAAAAACGATGTTGAAGTGGTACTGGTCTCCTCTGGTGCTGTAGCTGCTGGACGGGCTGTTCTTCATCCTACTAAAAAGATTGACACCATATCTGAACGTCAATTGTGGTCTGCTTTAGGTCAAGTGAAATTGATTAGTCGCTACTCTGATTTTTTTGGAGAGCATGATTTGGTTTGTGCTCAAGTATTAACTACAAAGGAGAATTTCTCAAGTAGGGTGCATTATCTTAACATGAAGAATTGCTTCACCACTTTACTTGAAAACAAGGTAGTTCCCATAGTAAATGAGAATGATACTATTTCTGTAACAGAATTGATGTTTACTGACAACGATGAACTTTCGGCTTTGATAGCATCCATGGTTAATTCTGAAGCTTTAATTATACTTACCAATGTAGATGGGGTCTATAATGCAAATCCACGCAGCAAGAACGCAAAGCTTATTGAGCAAATAGCGTTGAAAGATATGAAACCTGAAGAAGGTATCTCTACAGAGCATTCAGACTTTGGTAGAGGTGGCATGTTGACTAAATACCGCATTGCTAAAAAAGTTGCTGGAGATGGAATAGGTGTGCATATTGCCAATGGCACTACCAAGAATGTCCTTGTTGATTTGATGAACTTAGAGAAGGATCTAAAACACACCTACTTTGTGCCCAACTCTAAATTAGCAAATAGTGTGAAAAAGTGGATTGCCTATTCTGATGATTTTGCAAAAGGAAAAGTGGTTGTGAACAAAGGAGCTTCAGATGCATTAAACTCTGACAAAGCTGTAAGCTTATTACCACGTGGAATTGTAAAAATAATTACTAATTTCAAGAAAGACGATTTGATAAAAATTACTGATGAACATGGTAATCTGATTGGTGTTGGAAAAGCTAACTATGGTTCTGATAAAATTGAATCTGAAAAATTAATAGAAAAGCAAAGACCAACGGTGCATTACGATTATCTATATATGGAAAATCGCAAATAAATACTTTAGGAATATGAAAATAGAACAACAACTGCATAACGCACTTATAGCCTCACGAGAACTTAATATGTTGGAGGGCGACACAATACAAAGTGTTTTAATGGAATTAGCCAAACAAACACGTATTAACAGTGACTTCATTCTTCAAGAAAACAAAAAAGACTTGGAGCAAATGGATTCAACTGATCCAAAATACGATCGTTTGAAACTTACCAAAGAACGTATTGAAGGCATTGCTGCTGATATGGAAAGTGTGGCAAGTCTGCCAAGTCCAATAGGGAGGATACTAAAAGAAGAGGCACGTCCGAATGGGTTGAGAATAAAGAAAGTTACTGTTCCATTTGGTGTAATTGGAGTGATTTATGAAGCTCGACCAAATGTAACTTTTGATGTGTTTGCATTGTGCTTCAAATCTGGCAATGCTTGTGTATTGAAGGGTGGGAGTGATGCAAATTATTCAAATATGGCTACTGTATCTATTATTAAAAAGGTATTGAAGCAATTTAAACTCGATGAGAACATTGTGACATTGTTGCCCACTGGACGTGAAGATACGCATGAGATGCTCACAGCAAGAGGTTATATCGATTTGATAATACCTCGTGGTAGTCAAAGCTTAATTGATTTTGTGCGTACCAATGCTACAATTCCAGTAATTGAAACAGGGGTAGGGGTATGTCACACCTATTTCGATGAAATGGGAGATATTGAAAAAGGTAGTGACATTATATTCAATGCAAAAACTCGCAGACCTGCTGTGTGTAACACGCTTGAGTGTTTAGTTATTCATGAAAGTCGTTTAAGTGATCTTCCTACTATAACAAATAAATTAGCTTCTAAGAATGTGTTGATTCATGCAGATGAAAAATCGTTCAATAAAATAAAAGGAACCTATCCCAATGAGTTGTTGCAAGAAGCTACAATCGATTCGTTTGGAACTGAGTTTTTAGCATTAGAAATGGCTGTTAAAACTGTTGCAAGTTTTGAGGAGGCTCTGGCTCATATTGCTGAGTATGGTTCTAAACATAGCGAAGCCATTATTTCTGAAGATGCCGAAGCTATTAAGAAGTTTCAAAGAATGGTGGATGCTTCTTCTGTATATTCTAATGCTTCTACTGCATTTACGGATGGCGCACAGTTTGGATTAGGGGCTGAAATAGGTATTAGTAATCAAAAATTGCATGCACGAGGTCCAATGGGCTTAGAGGAGCTAACCAGTTATAAGTGGATTGTTGAAGGGGATGGGCAGGTAAGACCTGTTTGAAGGGAAGGCGTGAGGTGAGAGGTGAGAGGTATGGGGTATGAGGTAATTAGTAATTAGTAATTACTAATTACTGCTCACTTGTCAGTATTCACTATTCTCATTCATTCCTCATTCATAATTATTAATTCGTCATTAGTAATTTTCTCCCATTCTATGATAACCAATATTATTTTATTAAATTTGTAAGGATAATAGTAATTTAAACAGAAACCGATTAATGGCATACATAGATTATTATAAAGTGCTGGGGCTAAGCAAAGGTGCGTCTACAGACGATGTGAAAAAGGCTTATAGAAAACTGGCAAGGAAGTATCATCCTGACTTGAATCCGAATAATAAAGAGGCACAGAAAAAGTTTCAAGAAATAAATGAAGCCAATGAGGTGTTGAGCGATCCTGAAAAAAGACAGAAGTACGATAAGTATGGAGAGAACTGGAAGCATGGAGATGAGTTTGAACAAGCACAGCGTGCTCAGCAGTCACAAAGACAATACCAAGGTTCACAATCTTATTATTCAGGTACGGAAGGTTTTGGAGGAGATTTTGGTGGTGATGATTTTTCTGATTTTTTTCATTCTATGTTTGGAGGTGGATTTTCTCAAGGTTCTCGACGAGGTGGTGCTAAGTTTAAAGGGCAAGATTACAATGCTGAATTGGAATTGACGCTCCGTCAAGCTATGACTACCCATCAACAAACCCTTACTATTAATGGTAAGAATGTACGCATCACCATTCCTGCAGGAATAAGTGATGGTCAGAAGATTAAACTGTCAGGTTACGGACAACCAGGTATTAATAATGGCCCAAGTGGCGATTTATACATCACTTTTAATATTCCTGAAGACCCCATCTTTAAACGTAAAGGTGATGACCTCTATAAACAAATTGATATAGATCTATATACTGCTATATTGGGAGGCGAAATTATGATTGAAACATTAACTGGTAAGGTCAAATTTCCAATTCCTCCACATACACAGCAAGATACCACTGTTCGATTAAGAGGAAAAGGTTTCCCACGTTATAAAAAAGAAGGTAAGTTTGGTGATTTATATGTTACCTTTAAGGTGAAACTGCCCGAAAAGCTAACCGATAAGGAGAAGGAGTTATTTACGCAATTATCTAACTTGAACAAACAATGAGCAAAGAAAAGATAACATACCGTCAATGTGTGCAAATCTACCAAGTGGAAGAAACCTTTTTGGATGCATTACATAGTTCTGGATTGATAGAAGTAGTAGTGGAAAATGAAGACCGATACATTGAATACGATTACCTACAAGAGATAGAACAATTCGTTAGGTGGTACTACGAGTTGGAGATTAATATAGAGGGTATTGAAGCCCTACATCACATGTTGCAACAAGTGCACGAACTTCAGTCGGATGTTGAAAAACTAAGACACGAATTGAAGTTTTACAAATCAATATCCTAATCTCATCTTTCGCGCAAAATACATCATCGTCAATTCAATTATTTAAAACCCCTCTATGTTAAAGTCTCTCTACATAAACAACTATGCATTGATAGACGAGCTCAAAATTGAGTTCGATAAAGGATTCTCTGTCATTACTGGTGAGACGGGTGCAGGTAAATCAATCATATTGGGTGCGCTATCACTTATTCTGGGTCAACGAGCCGAGAATAAATACATCAAGCAAGGTGAGGCTAAATGCACCATTGAAGGTGTTTTCAATATATCCGTTTATGAACTTCATCCCTTTTTTGAAGCCAATGACATGGTGTATGATGGTGATGAATGTATCATCAGACGAGAAATATGGGCATCTGGTAAGTCAAGAGCCTTTGTAAATGACTCTCCTGTTTATTTAAATCACCTCAAAGAGCTTGGCGACCGATTGATTGACGTACATTCGCAGCATGAGAATCTGTCGTTGAATGACAACTTGTTTCAGTTAACCCTTATAGATTCTATAGCTAAAACCTCAGCAGTGAAACAGAAGTATGGTGCATATTACCATGCTTATAGATTAGTTGAAAAAGAGCTAACCCACTTGCACCAATTAGCCAAGAAGAACAAAGAGGAGGAAGACTACCTGAGGTTTCAATATGACAGTTTGTCTGAAGCACACCTTTCGGCTGATGAACAGGAGGACTTGGAAGCAGAGTTAGAAACCATTACGCATGCAGAAGAGATTAAATCGGGATTGTACAAACTAACCAATCTGTTGTCAGGCGAGGAGCAAAGTGTTGAGAATGGTTTAAGACAGGCATTAGAGTCAGCCAAATCATTGCAAAAGTTTCTAACCGCATCCCAAGATTTAGTAGCACGCATTGAATCTGCCTACATTGATATGAAAGATGTACGTCAAGAGGCTGAAAGAATGTTTGAGAATGTTGAGTTCAATCCAGACAGACAACAACTCATTGAAGATAGACTTAGCATCATCTACAGTTTGCAGCAAAAGCATTCAGTAACTACTGTTCAGGAGTTGATAGCTATTTTCACCGAAATTGCTGCTAAGCTTCAGAACATAGAGTCGATGGATGAACGCATTGAAGAGTTAGAAAAAGAGTTTACTGATAAGGAAAAAGTGGTCTATGCTGAAGCAACTGTTTTAAGTGAACTAAGGAAATCAGCCGTAGCAGCCATCGAAAAGAATATTGTAGATCAATTGGCCTATCTGGGTATGCCAAATGCACGTTTCCAGATCATATTTGCTGATAAGAAACAATTGGATGCTACTGGTAAAGACACTATTAGCTTTATGTTCTCTGCCAATAAAAACACACAACTACAACCTATTTCGCAAATAGCATCTGGTGGAGAAATATCTCGACTGATGCTTACACTTAAGTCATTGGTAGCTGGTGCAACTGCTTTGCCAACCATCATATTTGATGAGGTAGATACAGGCACATCAGGTGAAATAGCTGACAAAATGGGTTTGATTATGCGCAAGTTGAGCCACAATATGCAAGTGCTTGCCATAACGCATTTGCCACAAATAGCAACTAAGGGGGATGCCCATTTATATGTATACAAAGAAGATACTACCGAATCAACCGTCACTACAGTTAAGAAGCTATCAATGACTGAACGCATAGAAGAGATAGCTCGCATGCTAAGTGGCGCTGAGACTACTGTGCAAGCTTTGGAGAATGCCAAAGTGATGTTGAAAACTTACGAGAAATAACAACTAAATAATTATATGAAAGAGAAAGAGATGATTTTTGGGCTTCGTGCAGTCATAGAGGCTGTGCAAGCAGGTAAAGATGTTGATAGGGTGTTGGTGAAAAGAGAGCTCCAAGGAGAGCTGTTTAAGGAGCTACAAGAGGTGTTGACTATGCACGAAATACCCATTCAGAAAGTACCTCTTGAGCGTATTGATCGCATCACCCGCAAGAACCATCAAGGTGTACTTGCCTTTATGTCGGCTGTTACCTACCAAAAGATTGAAGACATCATACCCCTGCTATACGAACAAGGTAAAAATCCTTTCATAGTTGTTTTAGATGGTATCACCGATGTAAGAAACTTTGGTGCCATAGCCCGTACTTGCGAAGTGGCTGGCGTAGATGCCATAGTTATTCCAGCATTGGGTAGTGTTAGGGTTACTGCTGATGCCATCAAGACATCTGCTGGCGCACTGCATTCCATTCCTGTTTGTAGGGAGTTGAATATACGTGATGCAGTTCAGTTTCTTAGGAATAGTGGTGTCAAAGTAGTAGCTGCTACTGAAAAAGCTGCTGAGAATTATACCACCTCCACCTATGTTGACCCTGTAGCCATATTGATGGGAGCTGAAGATGAAGGTATCTCACCTGAGTTGTTGAAAATAAGTGACGATTTAGTGCGCCTTCCTGTCTTTGGCAATATTCAGTCGCTCAATGTGTCTGTGGCTGCTGGGGTGATGTTGTATGAGGTGATAAGGCAAAGAAATGGTTAGTTAATTACGAATTACGAATTACGAATTACGAATTACGAATTATTGAATTAATGACCTTTTAGCTTCTCTACCCCTAAATCCCCTCGAAAGGCGACTTTTGCAGTGCATAGAGCTGAGCGGTAGAGAAGATGATTAAATATAACAACTCGCGCCGATTTGCAATCGGTGTGTTGCGAAGCAAATAAAAACAATAAATATGAAAAAAACAATCTCCACATCCAATGCTCCAGCAGCTATTGGTCCCTATAGCCAAGCCATTGAAGCAAATGGTATGGTGTTCCTTTCAGGACAACTATCCATTGACCCAACAACAGGCGAATTTGTTCCTGGTGGAATAAAAGAACAAACATTGCAAGTATTCAAGAACATTGAAGCCATACTCAAAGAGGCTGATATGACACTGGACAATGTGGTTAAAACTACTGTCTTTCTTGCCGACATGGCAGATTTTGCTGATATGAATGAGGTGTATGCGTCACAGTTCTCAGACACTTTTCCTGCTCGCTCTGCTTTTGCTGTGAAGACTTTGCCTAAGAATGCTGATATTGAGATTGAAGTGGTGGCGGTGAGGTAGGGATAAAATTAATTTTTTGTAGGGATTGTTTCTAAATGAAAGTTATCTTTATTTTGTAAATAATGTCACCCTAATTGGGGTTTCAGTGGTGGTCGTTTATAAATTATTTACTATAATAATGTCAGCCCTTATGGGCTTTAAAAGCATATCAGAGGTTGTCTACTACAATAATGTCTGCCTTTATGGGCATTAATAACGATTTTTTGTAAAATATATAAGAGTCTATAAAGGTTAGGTTCAATCAAAAACAGCAAGACGATAACCTCGTAGAGGTGATATTATTATAGCAATCTTTGAATACAGCATTTCAAAACTCCGTAAGGAGTGCATCATGAAGCATTATAAGAATTTTATCAAGGGGGATAGAACATTGCCTAAGAATGCTGATATTGAGATTGAGGTGATGTTCTTGCTAAGTCATTACCCGAAGGATCAATCGATATATTTATCTCAATAAAAAAAATCTCTGATAAATTAAAAATCTCTGATAAGTAAAATATGCGGAGACGATGAATGTTGTGTTAATATTTGAAAACTGACTACTTTAGAGACTATTTCGACATTCTTCGCATCATTTTCGTCATTATGGGTGATTTTTCGCTCATTTTAGCCTGTTTTTGCAAGAAAAGTATTCAATAATGCAAACAATATATTTGCATAGCACATTTATTTGCACTACTTTTGTACTACGAAGATAAAAAGAATATTAAAAGAGCAACAAAATAGTAACAATAAGAGATACTTTAGATTGCTTATCGAACACCTGTTCATCTTTTTTTTAATCTGAATACAGTTCTGGATACAAAATAATAAGGAGAGAGTAAAACAAATCAATTAGCGGGGGAATAGAACAATTCATCAATTAATTTGTTAATAATATAGTTGCTAACTACTTAATAGTGGTTGCAGTTTAAAAAACACTGTTATAGTACGGGCATAAAAAAAGCCCCGATAACAGGCGTACGGGGCTAATTCAAGTTAAGCTTCGGTAGAGTCAAGGGGCAGTTGCGTAGTTTTAGTGGACACAGCAACTGTCTTTTTTTTATTATTAGTGTCCGCTAAAAGT
>DEZB01000037.1 GCA_002364735.1 Bacteroidales bacterium UBA3143 | reverse complement strand
TTACTGCAATGTGGGTTAAGGGTGAAGAACACGCCGCTGAAATGATAAAGCAAGTTGAGAAACTAAAAACCATCATTGGTAGCTATTTTTTAATTGAGTCTGAAGGTCCATTAGAAGAGGTGCTGGGAAAGGTTTTAAAAGACAAAAAACTTTCTATTTCTCTTGCCGAAAGTTGCTCGGGTGGCTACATTGCACATCTATTTACTTCCCTACCTGGTGCATCAGTCTATTTCAAAGGTTAGTTATGCCAATAGCGCTAAAGTGAATTTGCTACATGTAAAGCAATCATCTTTAGATGCTTATGGTGCCGTAAGTGAACAAGTTGTTGAAGATATGGCCAAAGGTGCGTTGGCTGCATTCAATACTGATTGTGCCATTGCAGTATCGGGAATAGCAGGGCCAGATGGTAGAACTACTGAAAAACCGGTTGGTACAGTTTGGATTTGCACCATTTGTAATGAAACAGTAGTTACAAGACAATACATGTTTGGCAGCTCTCGCGAAAACAATATTCGTAGATCTGCAATAATGGCTATGGTGCAGCTGTTGCGAATGATTCTCAAATGAAATAATGTCTTAAAGTTTATTTTAACTACTTGTGATAGGTGTGTTGCATCATAAGAATCTTCCATGCTCCTGCAACAATATAAGGTTTCCGCTTAATTTTTCACTTCCTTATGGTACACAAAGACATTATTGTACAGTTTTACACATAATTAGTCTGCTGAGGCTCTTCACGGAACATGTTCCTACTTCTGTAGACATTTTATAGAGATAAACATAAATAGGAGTTACTTCCGTTGCCTCCGCTTGGATCAAAATCCAGATTTTGTAGGTAGCGGAGGCTACAATTCTTGTTTTTTCGAAGAAAAAGGGCTTTTTTACCCCACAAAAGCAATAAATCGTTGTTTTAGGTGCTTTTCCACCCTACATTTACTCTTCAATGTACAAAAAGGTGCTTTCGTAGCCTCCGCAGATAACAAAATCGCGATTTTGCTCTGAGCGGAGGTGTTTTAATTGCTTTATTTCATGTTTTCCTATAAAAATGCAACAAAAATGATTTTCAATTACCAGATTAGTTATTTCTTGCAGTTGCATTATTTGTATTCGATAAATTAATAGAGCCAAAACCTCTTATGAAGTAAGACCTTGTAAAGAGAAGGTGCCTTGTAGGCAAAATTTGATGATACAAAATTAAAACACCAGCTCAGACTTGGTAAAAGCCGCATTACAAAAAAAGCCGCCACAAATCTCAATGAAATTTATAACGGCTATGCTATAAGTACCTAAAATGTATAACTCTACGGTCGCTTACTCTAAAAAGCTAATTGATTATATCAAACCCTGTGTAAGGACGCAATACTTCTGGTACTACTATCCCCTCAGGTGTTTGATTGTTTTCAAGCAATGCGGCTAAAATGCGTGGCAATGCAAGTGCACTACCATTGAGGGTGTGACACAATTGAGTTTTTTTGTTTTCGTCTTTATAACGACATTTTAATCTATTGGCTTGGTAGCTTTCGAAGTTTGATACAGAGCTAACTTCGAGCCAACGTTCTTGGGCTGCTGAAAACACTTCGAAATCGAAAGTAAGTGCCGAAGTGAAACCCATATCTCCACCACAAAGCCGAAGTATGCGCCAAGGCAAACCTAATTTCTCTACCAGTGTTTGCACATAACTCACCATTTCGTCCAATCGTTCGTATGAACGCTCTGGGTCTTCAATACACACTATTTCTACTTTGTCAAATTGGTGCAAGCGGTTCAGTCCTCGCACATCTTTTCCGTAGGAACCTGCTTCGCGACGGAAGCATGCAGAATAGGCAGTGTTTTTGATTGGAAATTCTTTCCTATCTAATATAACATCTCTATAAATATTAGTCACCGGAACTTCTGCTGTTGGAATTAAATAAAGATCATCCACTTGAGCGTGATACATTTGACCTTCTTTATCTGGCAACTGCCCTGTTCCAAAACCTGAATCTGCATTTACTAAATAAGGAGGTTGAACTTCTGTGAAGCCATTATCTCGTGCACTATCTAAAAAGAAATTGATGAGCGCACGTTGCATGCGTGCCCCTTTACCTTTATATATTGGAAATCCAGCACCAGTAATTTTCACACCCAATTCAAAATCTATTATGTCATATTTTTTAGCCAATTCCCAATGAGGTTGTGCATCTTTTGACAAGGTAGGAATGTCTCCTCCAGAGCGTTCAACCAAGTTGTCGTCTGCACCTTTACCTTCAGGAACCGATTGGTGTGGTAGATTGGGTATGTTTACTAATATTTCTTGGAGTTTCTTTTCAGAAAATGCTAAATCGGTTTCGTGTTGTTTTGCATCATCCTTTAGTTTTGCAACTTTCTGGCGCAACTCTTCAGCTTCTTCTTTCTTGCCTTGCTTGAAGTAAGCACCTATTTGTTTTGATGTAGCGTTAACCTCGCCAAGAATGTTATCTAATTGAGTTTGAGCATTTCTTCTTTTTTCGTCAAGGCTCAATACTTCATTGATCATGCTTTCGGCATCGAAGTTTCTTTTTCGTAAACGAGCAATAACCTCGGTTGGGTTATCGTTAATGGTTTTTAATGTAAGCATTGGAAATTTTATTTACAACTTGTATTTTGAAACACAAAGGTAGTAAATAAAGTTGTAGCATAACAACCACAATAAGCGCAATTTCATTAATTGCGCTTAGATTTTAAAGTGATATTGATTGGAGATTTTAAAACAATTGAAAGTGAAGATACTCAAGCGCTTCTCTCTCTTTTTGTTTTCTAATTTTATAATTACGCACTACTAAATAAGCAAATCCGGCAAATGTAGCCACTAAAAGCACGTCTTTAACTACAGTTTTCTTCATAACATTTTGTTTTAAATCTTCGTAAATTAATAAGTATCTAAATTTCAATTAACTATTACAGCACTGTCTCTATAAGACAAATTATTGTGCAAATAGTTGCTTGAAATTACTAATAATATTCTTATAGAACACATAAATTAACATCATTTAAACGAATTGACAATGTAAACAGTTTTAGTATCGTTTGTTATTCTAAAACGATTGTCCATTCTATGATTTACAATCCAAGCAATGTTATCTCCTGAGGTTAAAACCCAAGTAGATTCTTTGTCCAATAGATTGAATTTATTATCCGAAAAAAAATCGCTGAGCTTTTTCTTCCCTGTCATTCCAAAAGGAATAAACCAATCACCTTTTCTCCATTTTCTCAAGGTTAAGGGGAATGTCAATTTATCAAAATCGACCTGCAAGGTGGTATTTGTTTTTTGAATTTTGAAATTGGCGTCTTTTAGCTCTCTATGTATTGACAATGATAGTGGCACTTCAACATTTGATGTGTCAGCATAAATAAAATACTCCTTATCTTGATCTTCAGATAAGTCCGTTTCTGAAATTATCAAATACGCTCGGTCTTTTAGCAAACGGTATTTATTGGACAGATACACTTTGCCAGGAATAGCGTTTAAATTGTTGGCAACATCTTCAATAACTGATGGGGTGAAACCCAAAGGTGATAGAATTTCGAACAACAAAGACTGTGGCGAAACTGTCAGCTTTAGTTTTGCAATATCTATTTTGTTTTCGTGTAAAACATACTGGCGTGTTTCACAAGTATATTTATCATATATTTTTTCAACCTCTTTTAAGTTGGCCGATGTAGTAAGTATTGCATTCCTAACAGATGGGTTAATTGTTTCAAGCAGTGGAAGCACTTTCATTCTTATTATATTGCGTGTATATATGTCTTCCTCGTTTGTTAGGTCGGTTACATAAGGAATCTTATTAGAAGAAAGATAATCCATTATTTCGTTTTGTGAAGCGGCAAGAAGTGGACGCACCACGTAATTGTTTTTATTGGGTATTCCTGTTAAGCCTTTTATTCCCGTTCCTCGAATCAGATTGATCAAAATAGTTTCTACTGAGTCGTCTCGGTGATGTGCAATAGCTATGGCGTCAGCATTGTGTTTTATTCTTAGCTTTTCAAACCAATCATAGCGAAGGTTACGCGCAGCCATTTCGATAGATATTTTGTGCTCAGATGCATAAGCATGAGTGTCAAAACCAACAACATCTAACAAGACGTTTTGCTGTTTACACCATTTGGTTACAAATTTTTCATCGTCATGAGAATCCTCTCCACGCAAATTAAAATTGCAATGTGATGCAATACATTCATATCCAAGCTGTAATAATATATGAATCAAAACCATAGAGTCTGGTCCACCGCTCAGTCCAACTATTACCTTGCTATGTTTGTGAAGGAGTTTGTGGCGTGAAATATATGCTTGAACTTCTGCTATCATCTATTGTCTGGATTTATTATGGACAAATTTACAATTAATTTCACATCCAAAAAATGAGACTCACACATAATTACCAATTCTTTTAAATAAAAATGAGGCAAATACCTCAGAAAAGTGTAAATTTGTAGTGTTAATATCAAACTAAAGAGAAGTAAACAGACACAATGATTGATAAAATATTCAGAATACTTGCTGACATAGATGATTTAAAAGCAAGCAACCCGGAAGAGTTTGAAGCTCTTCGCATTAAGTACTTAAGCAAAAAAGGCATAGTAAACTCCCTGATGAGTGAGTTTAGAACAGTTTCTCCCGAACAGAAAAAAGAAGTAGGGTTGCAGCTGAATAAGCTTAAGAATTCATTGCAAGAAAGAATTAACGAACTCAAAAAAAATATAGAGAATTCGCAGGAGCAATCAACTGAATTTGATTTGTCGCGCACTTCCTACCCTATAGCATTGGGTACACGTCATCCGCTATCGTTGGTGAAAGAGGAAATATGCGATATATTTAAAAGACTCGGTTTTTCTATAGCAGAAGGACCAGAAATAGAAGATGATTGGCATGTTTTCTCTTCTTTAAATTTTGCTGAAGATCATCCTGCACGCGATATGCAAGATACTTTCTTTATTCAAAGTAGTCCCGAAATTGTTTTGCGCACACATACATCTTCCGTTCAAACACGTGTCATGGAGAAGAATCAACCTCCAATACGTATCATTTGTCCAGGGCGTGTGTATAGAAACGAAGCCATCTCTGCAAGAGCACATTGCTTGTTTCACCAAGTGGAAGGTCTTTATATTGATAAAGACATTTCGTTTGCCGACTTAAAGCAAGCACTACTATTCTTTACCAAAGAACTTTTTGGCAAAGACACCCGTATACGTTTGCGCCCATCATACTTTCCCTTTACAGAGCCAAGTGCCGAAATGGATATTTCGTGTCATATTTGCGGTGGCAAAGGGTGTAATATATGTAAACATACTGGCTGGGTCGAAATTCTTGGGTGTGGAATGGTTGATCCAGCAGTGTTAGAAAACTGCGGTATTGACAGTAGTATATATTCTGGATACGCATTTGGTATGGGAATTGAACGCATCACGATGCTTAAATATCAAATAAACGATATACGTTTATTCTTTGAAAACGATGTCAACTTTTTACATCAATTTCAGTCAGCCTTTTAAATTAATTATTCAAATGAATATGAGCACAAAAACAAAGATTATTGCAACAGCACTGCTTTTCATTATCTTTTCAAGCACATTCACGTCAATGGGTCAGACATCCATTAGGCACAATGCGCTCAAAAGCAATGATTACGGAGTAGTTTACTCTTTGCCAATAACCCAGTTAGATTTTGAGTTTGAATTTTCGAAAACAACCTATACACGGGGTGAATACTACCAATATGCAAAACAATACCTAAGCATTGACAATGCTATCCTTGAGGACAGGACGGTTTATAAATTAGAGGATATTAAAGTTGTCAACAAGGGTATTCCTAACAAAAATGAGTCTCATCTTATAAAGTTTAAATCAAACTCTGTAGAACCATATGTTTACTTGACTAAAGATGGTTTGATTTGTGCCATAAATGAAACGCCCAACATTTCCGAAACTGTTAAAGCCGCGCGCATTCAAGAGGCAGCTGCACCTTCAGTTAATGCACAATCGTTGTTGACTGAAGAAATACTTTTGGCAGGCTCCAGATCCAAACAAGCAGAACTGATAGCCAAACAAATATTCGCTTTGCGATTAAGCAGAACAGACATCCTTACGGGTGAAGCTGAAAACATGCCTCCTGATGGAGAAGCATATAAATTGGTGATGAACCAAATTAATATGCAAGAAAAAGCATTGGTTGAGTTGTTTTCTGGAAGTGTCAAAACTGAGTATGACGCTAAAACTGTTTCTATAATTCCTAAATACGAAAATATTGACAGGGAAGTTTTGATGCGTTTTTCAGAAAAACTCGGTTTAGTAAATGCTGATGATCTATCGGGAGAACCAATTTATCTGTCGCTGATTAATAAAAATCCACAACCCGAAGTTGTGTTGACAGATAGAGAAATGCGACAATTGCAAAAGAAGTTTTCTGAGGGTCTTGTATACAACATCCCGAGCAAAGCTCAATTAACCCTTACGTATCGGAATGAGGTTTTTAGCAACAAGGAAGTAGATGTTGTTCAGTATGGTACGCAAGATGTTCTAACAAGCCGAATGTTTGACAGCAGAAGACAACCTATAAAAGTTATATTTTATCCTGAATTGGGCGCAATTAAACAAATCATTCAATAGGTAAAAAACAAGTTATGAAAAATAATAAACCTTTCTTTATAGCTTTAGTGCTTCTATTGAGCCTAAACCTGTTGTCGTGTGTTCAAAATAAGTCAGGTGAGAACAATATTGAGTTTGACACACTCGAAATAGATGAAAATGTTTTCTTGTTTTCAGAAAATGATACTACACTTCCATACTCTGATGTAAAGTTTGAGTTTACTTTCCCCGTAAAGTTCAAAAACAAAGAAGACTTAAGCAGATTGCAACAAATATTTAATGGCACTTTTTTTAATGATGAGTCATATGATTCACTTGCACCAAAAGATGCATTAAACGAATATTTAAAAAATTATACCGCAGAATATCGTGAACTTGCTGACCAATATCGTAAAGATAAAGCAACTTTAGAAAACGAACAAATGCCTTCTTGGTATTGGTATTATCATTATAAAAATAACAAGATACTTTATAATGATGAAAACATAGTAAGTTATACTGTAGAACATTCAGATTATACAGGTGGAGCACATGGCTCTTTGTTTGTACTGTGTTCTACAATCGACTTAAACAAACTTACAACCATTACTGAAGAAGATATTTTTAAACCAAATTATTATCGGTTTCTCACATCAAAAATAATTGAGAAATTGATGGAGAAATATGAAGTTACAGAACCCGATCAATTAATTGGTAAAGGATTTTTTGACATTAATGAAATTGCTCCAAACAACAATTTCTGGATGAACAATGAGGGTGTGCATTATGTATATAATCAATACGAAATTGCACCTTATTCAATGGGACCTGTTGAGGTTACAATACCGTTTGAAGAATTGGAATCAATCATCATTTCCAGAGGTATAGCTAAAAACTATCTAAAATAGAATTTTTTACATAACTGAGTTTATTACTTGGTTCTTTTTATCATAAAGCAACAATGGCATTTGTTTCTCCATTCTTATTTAATCAAACAAAACTAACACATTGTTGTTATAATCCTGCTTTTATAAAAACTATCTCCATAGTTTATTTATAAGCTTCTCATTTGTAAAATATCAAACATTATGCAAGAATTAGATCAAGATAAAATATTAGACGACTTAACATCAACTGAATATAAATTTGGTTTTTCCACTGATGTACACACAGAATTTATAGACAAAGGTTTAAGTGAAGATGTTGTGCGATTAATTTCCGAAAAAAAGGAAGAACCTGAATGGTTGTTAGAATTTCGCTTAAAAGCCTATAGACATTGGTTGACAATGAAACAACCAGAATGGGCTCATCTAAATATTCCAGAGATAGATTTTCAAGAAATAATCTATTATGCCGATCCAAGTAAAAAGAAAGATGGACCAACCAGTTTAGACGAGGTTGATCCTGAATTGTTAAAAACTTTTGAACGTTTGGGGATACCGCTTGATGAGCAAAAACAATTAACTGGGGTTGCGGTAGATGCAGTAATGGATAGTGTGTCTATAAAAACAACTTTCAAAGATGTATTAGCCGAGAAAGGTGTAATTTTTGGATCATTTAGTGATGCCGTGAAACACCATCCCGATTTAGTGAAGAAATATTTGGGTACTGTTGTCCCTTACAAGGATAATTATTATGGTGCTCTTAACTCTGCTGTTTTTAGTGATGGATCATTTGTTTATATTCCAAAAGGTGTGCGTTGTCCAATGGAGTTATCTACTTATTTTAGGATTAATGCAGCAAACACTGGACAGTTTGAACGTACTCTTATCGTTGCAGACGATGATTCATATGTAAGCTATCTCGAAGGATGTACAGCTCCCATGCGTGACGAGAATCAATTGCATGCTGCAATTGTAGAAATTATTGCAATGGACAATGCCGAAGTAAAATACTCTACTGTTCAAAATTGGTATCCTGGTAGCAAAGACGGTGTTGGTGGGGTATATAACTTTGTTACTAAACGAGGTATTTGTAAAGGAATTAACTCCAAAATATCGTGGACTCAGGTAGAAACTGGCTCTGCAATAACTTGGAAATATCCATCGTGCATACTCGCTGGAGATGGCTCTGTTGGAGAGTTTTACTCAGTTGCAGTCACCAACAATTGGCAACAAGCTGATACAGGTACAAAAATGATTCATTTGGGTAAAAATACCAGAAGTAGAATTGTAAGCAAAGGTATCTCTGCGGGTAACAGTCAAAACAGTTATAGAGGATTGGTAAAAGTTACAAAAAAAGCTGAGAATGCACGTAACCACTCTCAATGTGATAGTCTGTTATTGACAGACCATTGTGGTGCACATACATTCCCTTATACAGATATTCAAAATCCATCTGCTGTACTGGAGCATGAAGCTACAACATCGAAGATTAGCGAAGATCAAATATTCTATTGCAACCAACGCGGATTAGGACCCGAAGAAGCTGTTGGACTTATTGTAAACGGATATGTAAAAGAAGTAGTAAACAAATTACCAATGGAGTTTGCTGTTGAAGCACAGAAACTGCTTCAAATCAGTTTAGAAGGTAGCGTTGGATAAACAAACAGTATTTGAAGGGAAACCTTTAAAGTTACACTTCAATTATAACAATAAAAAATCGATTTCTTGAAAAAGAGATCGATTTTTTTATGGGTTCTGACATTTACAACCTCATTGATGTTGCTAATTAAATAGCTTTTGGTGCTTTCCGACTTTCGGAAAGTATGGCAAACTCACTTTTAAGGATTCCGAACTTCGGAAAGCAAGAGAAACTCACTTTTGAAGGATTCCGAACTTCGGAAAG
>DEZB01000015.1 GCA_002364735.1 Bacteroidales bacterium UBA3143 | reverse complement strand
AGCAGCCTGCAAGATGGGTTAACAGACAATCGTAAGCGAATAACACCACCTCCAGGCAAATAGGCCAAAGCAAACCCATGGGGAAGTTGCTCCTCAAAATCGTTTAACTGTAACGCTAACGCAGACTCAGAAACGCCATGTGTATATAGTACGTGTTTTAAGAAAACCTTAGCTTCAAATTGTGCCGTCAAGCGCGGAATGATTTCTTCTTGCATGGCATAGTGCATTTCGAAAGGCACTCCAGGCATAGAAACAAGTACTTTACTGTTTTTCTCAAACCAAAGAACGGGCGCTGTGCCAACTTTGTTTTGAATTACTGTACTTGATTTCGGCACAAAAGCTTGATTGTATGTAAGCTTATTTATGTGTAAGTTTTTTTCTTTGAAAAGTGTGTTTATATTTACTACAACTTCATTGTCCAACACCAATTGATCTTCAAAATAGTCGCAAAGTGTATTTTTTGTAATATCATCTTTGGTTGGTCCGTTGCCCCCAGTCAGCAGTAAAACATCGGCTCTGTTGAATCCATCTTCAATAGCCGAAAAAATTGCGTTGTAATCATCTTTAATAGAGGTGATGTAGATAACCTCAAAACCCGCTTCACTTAATTTCTTCGACATCCAAGCCGAATTAGTGTCAACAACTTGGCCAATAAGTAATTCATCGCCAATAGTAATAATTTCTATGTTCATTCAATCAGTTTTAAAGCGCAAATTACGAAATATGTTTCTGAAAACTAAAAATCTCTTTTAATAATTTCATGAATTCACAAAATGTTGTATCTTTGCACACTGAAATTAATAAACGCTCGTACAGCAAAACAAAAATCTTTATAAAGACTCAATTAATATGAAAAAAGACATTCATCCTTCAGATTACCGTTCGGTAGTTTTCAAAGATATGTCCAACGACGAAATTTTTATTTCGCGTTCCACTGTCAATGCAAGAGAAACCATTGAAGTAGATGGGGTTACATATCCTCTTGTTAAACTTGAAATTACAAGTGCATCACATCCTTTTTATACTGGAAAACAAACTTTGGTAGATACAGCTGGACGTGTTGATAAATTTAGAAATCGTTACGGAGATCGTAATAAGAAGAAATAAAATCTAATAGATTTAATTAAAACAATAAAGGCTGTCAGAANNTTCTGACAGCCTTTATTGTTTTGCAAGTTTATTGAATTGGATTTAAACATCAAACAAAAAAAAACGTTTATTACAAATCGCTCTATATACCTATATATCATTTAGTATAACCTACTGTCTGCGTCAGTAAGACCTCTTGATGAGAAGGCAAGTCTAATAGTTTTGCCAAAACATCTTTGTCATACCAGCCACGTGTCACAGATCCTAAATTTTCGGATGCTGCAAAGAGATATATATTTTGAGCTATGAATCCACAATCTGTATAGGCATATTCTCGACTTGAAGCTTTGTTCATATCGGCAACAAAAATTACATTCAGAGCAGCATCGGCTACAAAGTCTTGCGAACCAGTTGATTTTCTATAATCACCGCTCTTTATTAACTTTAGCAATAGATTTTTGGCGTCATACCAGTAAACTCCACTCTCAAGCGTTACATACAGCTCAATTTCTTGGCGATCATTGGCTGTAGGAGCTGTACGGTTAGCTGCACGATTGAAACCATTGGCAGCCCACAACAGATCTGACAAAACAGTAACAGGCAACTCTTTGTCTTGAAATTCGCGTGATGATTTACGCTCGCTCAATGCTTGCATCAGCGGTTTACCTCCATCTTTGTTGGGTGCATTTAGCTTGATATCTTGTGCGGAAATGGACAATGAAAATAGGAAAGACATAATAACTATCAATTGTTTATACATAATATAATTGTTTAAATAGGTTTGTATTACAAACATACATAAAACATTCAAAATATGGGCTATACATTCTAAGTTTAATTTATTGAAGTAATATGAGAACTATGTACGATTTACTCTTTTTGAATCAATGAGTTTGGTTGATAAGTGAAAAGTTGTTGGCACAGAGGTTGATAAATTATTGAAAAAGCATTACATTTGCCTGTTTTAAATGAAATAAAAGAAGCTGAACAAAATCTGATGAAAAGAACTATCACTACGGCATTTTTGCTCTCCGTTATATCTTTGCTTACTCTTTCAGCTCAATTGCAATTGAGCGATAGTGCTAAAATTAGCTTGATGACTGTGTCTCCATGGACAGGTGCAGTCTATTCTCTTTATGGGCACACCGTGTTGAGAGTTGTAGATGACTCTACGGGTATAGATGCTGCTTTTAACTATGGCTATTTTGATTCGTCTCAACCAAATTTTTTACTCCAGTTTATTAAAGGTGAAACTGACTATGTGTTGGGGGTAACTCCTTATCAAGATTTTCTTTCAGAAAATCAAATGAAAGGTCTTGAAGTGGTGGAGCAGCAGTTAAATTTGACTACAGAACAAACCCAACAGCTTTGGGAAGATTTATACATAAACTCTTTGCCTGAAAACAGAAGCTATCGATACAACTTCCTTTTCGATAATTGCGCAACCCGACCGAGAGATATAGTTGAAAATATAATTATAGATCCTGTCATATATCCCATTACTCAAACAAATAAAACCTTTCGCGACCTTATTCACGAATGTGTAAAAGAGTTTACTTGGATGCAATTTGGTATAGATTTGGTAATTGGTGCTGATGCTGATAAATATATTACGGATCGCGAAAAAATGTTTTTGCCTAACTATTTAATGAAGGCTTTTGCCGATGCAAATGTACTTAAACAGGACACTACAAGCATGCCGTTGGTGCTATCGACCGAAATAATATTAGAGGCTGATGATAAAGAAGTTAATAGTGGCGAATGGTTTAGTGTAAAACCTACAGTGGTGGCATTCGTGTTGCTTCTGATTACTCTAATTATTTCCTTTTTTCAAGTAAGGTTCAATCATTACATAACAGCGCGCATTTACGATACTATACTATTTTCAATTGCAGGTATTGCAGGAATTATAGTTACGTTTCTTGTTTTTTTCTCAGAGCACCCTGTAGTTAGCACTAACTGGAACCTTGTATGGCTGCATTTTATTCATTTAATATTTGCTTTTTTATTTTGGGTAAAGTCCATGGAAAAAGTCGTATATTACTATCATTTTATTAACTTTGCAGTGTTAAGTTTGTTCTTGCTCAGTTGGTATTTTTTGCCACAGCAATTACCATTGGCTACCATACCATTTGCTATGAATTTATGGATGCGTTCAGGGACTAACTTTTATATTGATAGGAAAGATTATTTAAGAAACAAACAATTTAAATCGGCAAAGTATATGCGAGCAGGATGGAGACGTTAAATGTCTATTTTAATATTATAATAGACAAGCACTTCTGCAAACATAGTTACACTCATATTTTATAATGATTAGATTTTTATCATCGATACTCGCTTTATTCTCGGTTACCACAATTTATGCTCAACAGAATACTGTACCAAAACTGGTGGTTGGCATCACCATTGACCAACTAAGGGGTGATTATTTAAACCATTTTAAAAGCACATTTGGCGAAAAAGGCTTCAAAAGACTGCTCTCCGAGGGAGTTGTGTACAATCAAATGACTTACAACTTTCCCGTTCCCGACAAGGCCTCAGCTATTGCTACAATATACACCGGAACGGTTCCTTTTTATCATGGCATTGTACACGATAAAAAAATATCGAACCAAGATTATTCTGAAATATCATCATTTTCAGATGATAAGTTTATGGGTAATTTTACCACCGAAAAGCTATCTCCACTACCCATAAAAGTATCGACCATTACAGACGAATTGAAAATTGCATCGAATGGCAAATCAGATGTATTTGCATTTGCACCCGATGCATCTCAAGCTCTATCATCTGCAGGTCATGCTGCAAGTGGCGCATTTTGGATTGAAGATTTTTCGGGACGTTGGGCAACAACTACTTTTTACACAACTCACCATCCGTTTGTAGATCAATACAACCGAAGCAACCAATCGCTAAACACCAAAATAAACAGCTTAATTTGGAAGCCAAAGTTAGCCCTTGATTCCTACACAGCTTTTCCATACACGCAAAATCTTGTCAACTTTCAGCATGGGTTTGCTGCAAACAAAACCAGCAATTTCAAGTTGTTGAAGCAAACACCTTTTATAAACGAGGAGGTGAGAACGATGGGGGTGAATGCAATAGAAAGTGTATCGTTGGGTAAAAGAAATTACCCTGACTTTCTTGCCCTAACTTTTTATGCTGGCAACTTTGATAATGCTCTCGATAAGAATTATTCAATTGAAATTCAAGATATTTACCATCGATTAGATCAAGACATAGCCGAACTTATAGATGCTGTTGACAAAGCAGTGGGTATACAAAATGCACTTATTTTTGTAGTGTCCACGGGGTTCTATAACGAGCAAGAGGTTTATCCAAAAGATGCAAGACTCTCGGGCGGAGATTTTCGTCCCGACAGATGCGAGGCGCTACTTAATATGTATTTGATGGCCATATATGGCAGAGAAAATTGGGTGAAGAAGTATTATAATGAGCAGATCTACTTTGATCGAAAACTAATTGAAGAAAAGAAAATTGATTATCGGGAGTTTCAAGAAAAAGCAGCCGACTTTCTCATACAGTTTTCGGGGGTGCAAGATGTTATCACTTCTTATCAAATGCTACATGGTGCATACAACGAAGCTATACAGTTGTTTAAAAATGGATTCCATAGGGGAGTAACTGGCGATTTGTTTATAGAACTGCAACCAGGCTGGCGCATTGTGACAGATAAAAATCCTACAAATCATGAAAGAGTTAGAAGTAATGCAGTGACAGCACCAGCAATATTCTTTGGCAATCACTTGAAGCCTCAAAAAGTGGAGAGAATTATAGATGCCACTGAAATAGCACCAAGTGTAACACATAGATTGCGTATCAGAGCACCTAATGCGTCGCAAACTCCAATTTTGAAAGAGCTATTATAAAAAGACATTACAACAATAATATAAAAAACACGTTACAAACTATACACGTAACTCATTAAATATATGGCAATAAATACAATCATATCAAAACTCTTTGGTAATAAGATGCAGCGCGATTTAAAAGAAGTAAATCCGTATGTAAAAAAAATCAAAGATATATATCCTGAAATTGAGAAATTGTCGAATGACGAACTTCGCAACAAAACAAAGGAGATAGAAAAACGTATTCACGATTACGTTTCAGAAGAGAGAGCAAAAATAAATCTTTTAAAAGAAGGGATAGAAGAAATAGAACTGGAAGAACGCGAGAAAAAATGGGAGGAGATTGATAAAATTGAAGATGATATCTCTGAAAAATTTGAAGTTGTGCTGGAAGAAGTTATGCCAGAAGCTTTCTCCGTTATGAAAGATACGGCTCGTCGTTTCACTGAAAACAAAGAAATTGTTGTTACAGCTACCCAATTTGATAAAGATTTGGCTGCTAAACACGACTTTGTTCGCATAGAAGGTGATAAAGCAATATACCAAAACCATTGGGTAGCTGGTGGAACCGAAATTGTGTGGAACATGATTCATTATGATGTTCAACTATTTGGGGGTGTTGTATTGCACAAAGGAAAAATTGCGGAAATGGCAACTGGTGAAGGTAAAACATTGGTGGCAACTTTACCAGTGTTTTTAAATGCATTGACACACAATGGTGTTCATGTAGTGACTGTTAATGACTATTTGGCCAAGCGTGACTCGGAATGGATGGGTCCATTGTATATGTTTCATGGTCTTAGTGTTGACTGTATTGACAAGCACGAACCAAACTCAGATGCCAGACGAAAAGCATATGAATCAGATGTTACTTTTGGCACAAATAATGAGTTTGGCTTTGACTACCTGCGCGATAACATGGCTATTTCTCCAAAAGACTTAGTGCAACGTAAACACAATTACTCCATTGTTGACGAGGTAGACTCTGTATTGATTGATGATGCACGTACACCTTTAATTATATCGGGTCCGATACCCAAAGGTGATGAGCAACTCTATGATACATTTCGTCCACGTGTTGAAATGATAGTGAAAGCACAGCGCGATATGTCAACAAAACTCTTAGCTGAAGCTAAAGTGAAAATGGCATCAGAAGATAAAAAAGAACAAGAAGAAGGTAGCTTACTTTTATACCGTTCATTTAAAGGCTTACCAAAAAGCAAACCACTAATCAAATATCTGAGTGAGCAAGGCATAAAAGCTGCAATGCTTAAAACAGAAGAGAACTACATGTCGGAACAAATGCGGAATATGCACATTGTTACTGATCCTTTGTATTTTGTAATTGATGAAAAAAATAATAGTATTGAGTTGACTGACAAAGGAATTGATATGTTAACCGGTAAATCCGATGACACTACATTCTTTGTAATGCCCGATATAAGTGCTCAACTTTCCGAATTGGAAAACTTGAATATCTCTGATGAAGAAAAAGCAGCTAAAAAAGATGAATATCTACAGAACTATGCCATTAAATCTGAAAGAATACATACTGTAAATCAACTATTGAAGGCCTATACACTGTTTGACAAAGACGACGAGTATGTTGTGATTGATAACAAGGTGAAAATTGTTGACGAACAAACGGGTCGTATGATGGAGGGCAGAAGATACTCCGATGGTTTACATCAAGCTATAGAAGCGAAAGAGCGTGTAAAAGTTGAAGCGGCAACTCAAACATTTGCTACAGTTACTTTACAAAACTACTTTAGGATGTATAAGAAACTGGCTGGTATGACTGGTACAGCGGAGACTGAAGCAGGAGAGTTGTGGGATATCTACAAGTTGGATGTTGTAGTAATTCCAACGAACAAACCGATCATTCGTGATGACATGAATGACCGCATTTATAAGACAAAACGTGAAAAATATAATGCAGTTATTGATGAGATAAGCAAACTAATTGAAGCTGGTCGTCCTGTATTGGTTGGTACAACATCTGTTGAAGTGTCAGAACTATTGAGTAGAATGCTTACTTTGCGAAAAATAAGTCACAATGTATTGAACGCTAAATTGCATCAACGTGAAGCTGATATTGTTGCGAGTGCTGGTCAAGCAGGTGTTGTAACCATTGCTACTAATATGGCAGGTCGTGGAACAGACATTAAGCTATCGCAGGAAGTGAGAGCAGCCGGAGGCTTGGCTATTGTGGGTACAGAACGACATGAGTCGCGTCGTGTGGACAGACAGTTGCGCGGTAGAGCCGGAAGACAAGGAGACCCTGGCTCGTCAGTGTTTTTTGTTTCTTTGGAAGACGATTTGATGCGACTATTTGCTACAGAACGTATATCGGGACTGATGGATAAAATGGGCTTTAAGGATGGTGATGTTCTTGAGCATAATATGCTAAGCAAATCAGTTGAAAGAGCTCAAAAGAAAGTGGAAGAAAATAACTTTGGTATTCGTAAGAGACTACTTGAATATGATGATGTTATGAACTCCCAACGTGAGGTTATTTACAAGCGCAGGCGTAATGCGTTGATGGGAGAGCGTATTGGAATTGATGTTCTAAATATGATTTATGACACATCGTCCAACATCGTAGAACAAAACCAATATAGCTACAACGATCTTAAATTGGAACTTCTGCGTGTAATGGCTATTGAGGTACCATTTGACGAAGAAGGTTTTAAATCGTTAAAGCCACAAAATCAGGAAGAAAAAGTTTTTGAAGCAGCAATAAAAGCTTTCAAACGCAAGTCTGAGAAATTAGCAGAAATCGCTCAACCCGTAATAAAGCAAGTATATGAAAACCAAGGGGCAATGTATGAGAATATATTAATCCCGATTACCGATGGTAAGAAAGTTTACAATATCTCTTGTAATTTAAAAGAAGCATATGAATCGGGATCTAAAGCTTTGGTAAAATCATTTGAAAAGTCAATCCTTCTTCATACCATTGATGAAAACTGGAAAGAACACTTGCGAGAAATGGATGATTTGCGTCAATCGGTTCAAAATGCGAGCTATGAGCAAAAAGATCCACTTTTGATTTACAAGCTCGAATCGTTCAACTTGTTTAAAATAATGGTGGAAAATGTAAACTCCAAGTCAGTATCTGTTTTGATGCGTGGCCAGATTCCAATTCAAGAACCTGGACAAGTGAGAAAAGCTGACAGTGAAGAAAAAACTGACTATAGCAAGTATCGCACAGAGAAAGAAGAAGCAAATAGAAAGCCTTCCTCTCAAAACGGGGGAACACAAGATACACGTGAAAGAAAAACGGAACCTGTGAGAGTGGAGAAAAAAGTAGGACGCAACGATCCTTGCCCTTGTGGAAGTGGAAAGAAATTTAAAAATTGCCACGGAAGATAAAATAAGGTGTGAATTGATAAGAATAGGGAGTTAAGAATAATATTTCTTTCTCCCTTTTTCATGATTTGATGTATGATTTAAAAGTAGCTTGTTTTACTCAAATCGACCGCTATTTTTTTTGTTAAATTCAAACAAAAGCTGTACCTTAGTGGAGTTTTAAAAGTGTAAAAAATATTATAGTAATTAACTCAATTTCATATTGATAGCTGTTTTTGATATTCTCAAAAACATCGAAAGTATAACATAGAATTATATGGAGGAAAGAGAAGATAGAATCATAAAGATAAATATCGCAGACGAAATGAAATCTGCCTATATCGATTATTCGATGTCGGTTATTGTTTCACGCGCACTGCCAGATGTAAGAGATGGTTTTAAACCTGTTCACAGACGCATCCTTTTTGGTATGCACGAACTGAATAATGCATCTGATAAACCACATAAGAAATCGGCCAGAATTGTGGGTGAAGTATTGGGTAAATATCATCCTCATGGTGATTCATCTGTTTATAATGCCATGGTGCGTTTAGCACAACATTGGAGCATGAGGTATATGCTCGTAGATGGACAAGGAAATATGGGTAGCGTTGATGGTGACAGTCCTGCGGCAATGAGATATACAGAAGCTCGCTTGAATAAACTATCCGAGGAAATGTTGCGCGATATTGAAAAAGAAACAGTTGACTTTCAACTTAACTTCGACGATACACTTAACGAGCCAACAGTTCTGCCAACTCGTGTTCCTAATCTTCTCATTAATGGAGCATCTGGAATAGCAGTTGGTATGGCCACTAATATGGCCCCTCATAATTTAACTGAAATTATTAATGGTATTGTTGCCTATATAGATGATAGAGAAATTGATATCGACGAATTGATGCAACATATAAAAGCTCCTGATTTTCCAACTGGAGGTTTTATATATGGTTATAAAGGTGTTGAAGAAGCATTCAAGACTGGTCGCGGACGTATTGTTATGCGTGGTAGAGCAGAGATAGAGACCTTTAAAAATCAGGATAAGATTGTTGTAACTGAAATTCCCTATCTTGTAAATAAATCAGACCTTATAAAGAATATTGCAAATCTTGTTGTTGAAAAACGAATAGATGGTATATCTAATGTCAACGATGAATCGGACCGTAATGGTATGCGTATTGTTGTTGATGTGAAACGCGATGCAAACGCTAATGTAATCTTAAATAAATTGTACAAAATGACTGCATTGCAGTCTTCATTTAGTATCAATAATATTGCATTAGTCAATGGTCGTCCTAAGATGCTCAACCTTAAAGATATGATTACTCATTTCGTAGATCATCGTCACGACGTTGTTATACGAAGAACTCAGTTTGACTTGAGAAAAGCTGAAGAAAGAGCACATATCTTGGAAGGATTAATTATTGCTTCTGACAATATTGACGAAGTCATTGCAATTATTCGTGGATCGAAGAATCCACAAGAAGCCATACAACGTTTAATTGAAAGATTTGAACTAACAGAAATACAATCACGTGCAATAGTCGAAATGCGATTAAGACAACTTACAGGTCTTGAGCAAGATAAGCTACATGGAGAGTACGATGAAATTCAAAAATTAATCACTCACTTAAATGAAATTCTTAATAATGAAGAATTGTGTATGCAAGTTATTAAGGATGAACTCATTGTTATTAGAGACAAATATGGTGACGTGCGACGTTCAGAAATAATATTCTCTTCGGAAGAGTTAAATCCTGAGGATTTTTACTCTGATGACGAAATGATTATTACTATTTCGCACTTGGGATACATAAAGCGAACTCCTTTAACTGAGTTCCGAACCCAAAATAGGGGTGGTGTAGGAGCAAGGGGCTCCGAAACGAGGGATGAGGATTTTGTTGAATTTATCTATCCTGCATCTATGCATAACTATATGCTGTTTTTCACACAAAAAGGTAAATGCTATTGGTTACGTGTATATGAGCTGCCCGAGGGTTCTAAAAACTCAAAAGGTCGTGCAATCCAAAATTTATTGAATATAGACTCAGATGATACCGTTACAGCTTTTGTGAGAGTTAAAGAACTCGAAGATATTGAATATTTAAATTCTAATTATCTTATTTTCAGCACTAAAAGAGGTATAGTGAAAAAAACTCTTTTAGAAGCATACTCAAGACCAAGACAAAATGGTGTTATTGCCATATCGCTGAAAGATGATGACGAAGTGATTTCTGTACGCATGACAAATGGCAAAAAAGATGTTATCTTAGCCAATAGAAATGGACGTGCAATTCGTTTCAACGAAACCAAAGTTAGAGCAATGGGAAGGACTGCTACTGGAGTGATAGGTATGCGATTGGATGACGAAAATGATGAAGTTATTGGAATGATTTGTATGGATGCTGCTTCTGAAGAAACAATTCTTGTAGTATCTGAAAAAGGTTATGGCAAACGTACAAGATTGAATGATGAAGATGGTGAACCTGTCTATAGAATTACTAACAGAGGAGGTAAAGGTGTTAGAACACTTAATGTTACAGAAAAAACAGGCAAACTGGTGTCTATTAAAAGTGTTTCAGATAATCATGATTTAATGATTATTAATAAATCTGGAATAACCATACGTTTAAATATTTCCGATATTCGCACCATGGGTCGTGCCACTCAAGGAGTACGTCTTATAAATTTAGACAAGCGTAACGATGAAATCGCATCTGTTTGTAAAGTTGATGCACAAGAAGATGATGAAATCGATCTTATAATTGATGAAACCATTTTAGAAAACAATGAAATGGACGCAACTTCTGATAATAATGACTTCACGTCAGATTTAGATAGTGAAACAGAAAATGAATTGGAAGATTAATTAAACTATTTACAAAAACAAAGTCAAACAATATAAGTAAGAATTAACAGAAACACTAATTAATCTATTTTAAAATTAGAATGATATGAGAAAATTTTTAATCCTCAGTTTAATAACCACTTTTTCGTTAGTTGCATGTGCACAAAAAGGGGTTGTTAAAGACGCAAGCAGATCATTAAAGAGTGATGATCTAAATGAAGCACGTGTACTAATCAAACAAGCGCTTGAAAATGAAGATACTAAAGATGATCCAGAAGCTTGGAAACTGTCAGGAGATATAGGTAACAAAGCTTTTGATATTGAAAGAACAAAAGAAATGCTTAATAAAAACCCGAATACAGATGCAATGTATAAAGGATTATTAGAGTCATATGGTCCATATCTTAAAGCTGATTCTCTTGCTGAGTTACCAGATTCTAAAGGGCGGATTAGAAATAGAGTTAGAAAAGATATAGCTTCTATTTTAAAAGCGAATCATCCCTATTATATTAATGGTGGTATTCATTTTAATGAAAAACAAAATTATAAGGATGCTTCAAAATTTTTTGAAATTTATTGGGAAATACCAAAACTTCCTTTATTTGAAGATAAAGATGATTTTGTAATTGATAGTACTTATCAAACTATTAAGTATTATGCGATTATAACAGCTATTCAAGATGAGAATCATGATAGAGCTTTAAAACTTATTAAACGTGCTATTGATGAGCCTTTTATTGAAAATAGCGCTTATCAAGAGAGTGACTTGTACGAATTATTAGCAAGTGAATATATTCAATCAGGCGACACAGTTAATTATATGGAGACTCTAAATGTAGGAGCTTCTAAATTTCCAAAGAGTAAATACTTTATTCCCAATTTGATTAATGTATATATTCGTCAGGGAGAAAATGAAAAAGCTATGAATTATTTAGACCAAGCTATTGCTAACGATCCAAGCAATTCTTGTGATCTAAATAGTGTGAAAGCTGCTTTGTATGCAGAAAAAGATGAATTTGGTAAAGCTGAAGAAGAATATAAAAAGGCATTAGCTCAAGATGAAAATTGTGAACGTGCAATGGAAGGTCTTGCAGTTAATTACATTCTTCAAGCACAAAATCTCAAAGATAGTTCAGCCCAAATAACAGACCGCAAAGTTCAGGCAGAGAATGACAAAAAAACTGTTGAATTCTATATGTTAGCATTGCCACATTTAGAGAAGTTTTCTAAAAACCTCAAAGCAAGAGAAGCTGATGAATCTACAATAAAAAGTGCTTTAATTAAGCTTCAAAATGTATATTATAATTTGAGTAACTTGGGAGTAGATAAATCCAAAGAACTTGATGCAATAGAAATAGAACTTGGAACAAACCAATAATAATTTAACATCGTTTTTTGATAAGGAATAATCATTAAACGCAAGTTATAAAAAAAAGAGTGGTGTAAATTTACATCACTCTTTTATGATTTATTACTATTAATATAATAGAAGAAGGGGTATTGTAAGACTGCATTATCAATTAAACATAATAGTCATTATGGTAAATTTGATAATGCATTTGTTATACAAATAAACGAATAAAAACGATATAAATCGTATATTTGCATTGAATAAATAAACTGTATAAGAAATGAGTAATCAGAGATATGGAATGCGAGGAGTTTCAGCATCTAAAGAAGATGTACACCAGGCTATAAAAAATATTGATAAAGGAATATTTCCAAAAGCATTTTGTAAAATTATCCCCGATATCTTAGGTGGAGATGCAAGCTTTTGTAATATTATGCACGCAGATGGTGCTGGAACTAAATCGTCTTTAGCCTATGTATATTGGAAAGAAACTGGAGATATTTCTGTTTGGAAAGGTATTGCACAAGATGCACTTATCATGAACATAGATGATTTATTATGCGTTGGTGCAACAAATAATATTCTGTTATCATCAACAATTGGCAGGAATAAAAATCTAATTCCTGGTGAGGTGATCTCAACTATTATAAATGGCACAAATGAATTATGTGACGAACTTACTAATTTGGGCGTAAATGTTTATCCAACTGGTGGAGAAACTGCAGATGTTGGAGATATAGTACGTACAATTATCGTAGACAGTACAGTTACATGCAGAATGAAACGGACCGATGTCATAGATAATGCTAATATACAAGCAGGAGATGTTATAGTCGGTTTATCTTCAGTAGGAACATCTACATATGAGAAAGAATATAACGGTGGAATCGGCAGCAACGGTTTGACTTCTGCACGCCATGATCTATTCAACAACTACCTATCACACAAATACCCAGAAAGTTATGACTCTTCAATACCTGCGGATCTTGTTTATTCGGGTAATTTGAAATTAACCGATATGGTTGAAGATTTAGGTATAGATACAGGAAAGTTATTACTTTCACCCACACGCACTTACGCTCCAGTTATATCTCTCATACTTAAAGAATTGAGATATAAAATTCATGGTATGGTTCATTGTTCTGGCGGAGCACAAACTAAGATACTGCATTTTCTAAACGATGGATTGCGAGTTGTCAAAAACAATATGTTCCCTATCCCTCCCCTATTTAAGTTAATACAAGAGCAATCCCAAACTGAATGGGAAGAAATGTATAAAGTTTTTAATATGGGACACCGAATGGAAATATATTTACCTAAAGAATATGCGGAAAAAGTAATTAATATTTCAAAATCATTTAATATAGACGCTCAAATTGTTGGGTATGTAGAAGAATCAAGTACAAAAAGCTTGCTTATTCAAACTGAGTTTGGCGAATTTACATATTAATTACATTAGAGTTATCGATTTTATTACTGAGAGAAATATATATGAAAGAAAATTCATTATTAAATAAATTAGAACACTTAATTGTTAGATTTGAAGAGATTGGAACACTTATATCCGATCCAAATGTCATATCGGACATGAAGAGATATGTAAAACTTAATAAAGAATATAGTGATCTTCAAAAGATTGTTGATGCGAGGAATGAATACAAAAAAGCCTATGACTCAATAGAAGAGGCAAAAAACATATTAGAAAATGAGTCGGATAGTGAATTGAGGCAACTTGCAAACGATGAACTATCAGAATATAGCAATGTATTACCTCAATTAGAAGAAAAAATTAAATACTTACTTATACCTTCTGATCCGGAAGATGATAAAAATGTAATTGTGGAAGTTAGAGGTGGTACAGGTGGAGATGAAGCTGCAATTTTTGCGGGTGATTTATTTAAAATGTACACAAAGTTTTGTGAATCAAAAGGCTGGACTACTGAAATAACAAGTTTAAACGAAGGCTCTTCAGGTGGATTTAAAGAAATTGTTTTCACGGTTAAAGGAGATGGCGTTTATGGTATATTAAAATATGAATCTGGTGTTCACCGTGTTCAACGCGTTCCAGCAACTGAAACACAAGGTAGAGTGCATACCTCTGCAGCAACAATAGCAGTGCTTCCTGAAGCAGAAGAGTTTGATTTTGAATTAAACCCGGCAGATGTAGAAATGCAAACCTCTCGTTCTGGCGGTGCTGGTGGACAACATGTCAATAAAGTAGAAACAAAAGTACAGCTTACTCATAAACCATCAGGTCTTGTAGTAGTTTGTCAGCAAGGTCGTTCTCAGGTTGACAATAGAGAATTAGCAATGCAGATATTACGTTCTCGATTATATGATATTGAACTTAACAAAATTCAAGGTGATATAGCTTTACGTAGAAAATCTCTTGTCTCTACGGGGGATAGATCAGCTAAAATACGAACTTACAATTATCCCCAAGGTAGAGTAACAGATCATAGAATAAATCATACCATTCACAATTTAACTGGGTTTATGAATGGTGATATTGAAGATATGATCAATCAATTAATTATTACTGAGAATGCTGAAAAAATGAAAGAAGCTAACCTCTAAATTCCTACTCAATAACTAAACATATGACCAAGCAAGAGCTAATTAATCAAATAAATAAAAAACAATCATTTCTTTGTGTAGGATTGGATACCGACATAAAAAAAATTCCAGAGCATCTTTTAGATTCTGATGATCCAGTTTATGAATTTAACAAAGCCATTATTAATGCAACATCTAAATACTGTGTAGCTTATAAACCAAACTTAGCATTTTACGAAGCTTTAGGATTAGAGGGTTGGTTAGCATTTGAAAAAACAGTTTCTTATATTAAGCAGCGTTATCCAGAAATGTTCTTGATTGCTGATGCTAAACGTGGTGATATTGGAAATACAAGTGAAATGTATGCTCGTTCATTCTTCGATAAGCTTAAAATGGATGCAGTTACTGTTGCTCCTTATATGGGTAAAGACAGTGTACAACCTTTTTTAATAAACAAAAATAAATGGGTTATCTTATTGGCACTAACCTCAAATGTAGGCTCACAAGATTTCCAGTTAATAGAGGATGCTAATGGAGAACCTTTATTTGAAAAAGTATTAAGAACATCACAAGAATGGGCTTCAGATGAGCAAATGATGTATGTTGTTGGAGCTACACAAGAAAAACTTATAGGACGAGTTCGTGAAATTGCTCCAAATCATTTTTTGTTAGTTCCTGGTTTAGGAGCTCAAGGGGGAAGTTTAGAGGAGGTTTGCAAAGTTGGAATGAATAGCAGTTGCGGACTATTAGTTAATTCTTCACGTGCAATTATATATGCTGACAATAGCGAGGACTTCGCTTCAATTGCAGGTAAAGAAGCACAGAAAGTTCAAATTGAAATGGCTGATATGCTAAAGAAATATTTATAGAATAAAGCAATATGCCTAAAAAGCGAAAAATAATAAATGATCCTGTGTTTGGGTTTATTACTATACCAAATGACTTTATATATAATCTAATACAACACCCGTACCTTCAAAGATTAAGTCGTATTCGTCAACTTGGTTTAGCTGCTTTCGTTTATCCAGGTGCTCAACATACTCGTTTTCTTCATTCCATCGGAGCTATGTCTTTAATGAATGAAGCTCTCAATCAACTTAAACAGAAAGGCAATATCATTTCTGATGAAGAATACGTTGGAGCACTTTCCTGCATACTTTTACACGATATCGGTCATGGGCCTTTCTCTCATGTTTTAGAGGATGCCTTATTAACCCAAGTAAAGCATGAAGAAATTTCATTATTATTAATGGAAAGATTGAACGAAGAATGGAATAATGAGCTTGAACTTTGCTTGTCAATCTTCAAAGATGAGTATCCAAAGCACTTTCTTCATCAATTAGTGAGTGGTCAGTTAGATGTTGACAGGTTAGATTATCTGCGTCGCGATTGTTATTTTACTGGAGTTACAGAAGGAAATATTGGTTCGGCAAGAATCATTAAAATGCTTGATGTTCGGAATGATAAACTCGTAGTAGAATCTAAAGGCATTAACTCTATCGAAAACTTTTTAATGTCACGTCGCTTGATGTATTGGCAAGTATATTTGCATAAAACTGCTGTAGCCGCTGAAAAAACTCTTATCAACACTTTACTACGAGCAAAAGAACTTTCACAACAAGGAGCCTATTTATTTGCATCTCCTTCACTAAGCTATTTTTTAAGAAACGATACAACCGAAAAGGATTTTAGAGAAAATGCTGAAGTTTTGAATCTGTTTTTAGACCTCGACGATAACGATATTTGGTCTGCACTCAAGGTGTGGAGTACACACAAAGATATTGTTCTATCTACTTTAAGTAAAGGAATGATAAATAGAAGATTATTTAAAATAGAAATCACCAATCAGCCGCATGATAAATATAAAATAAAAGCACACATTCAAAATTTTATGCAGCATTTTAAAATATCTGAAAAAGAAGCGTCCTATTTGGTTTCATCTGATATTATAACTACAGATATGTATAACGAGAATGATGATAGCATTGACATTTTATATAGAGACGAAACTATTAAAGATATTTCTATAGCTTCAGACATGCTTAACATACAACTGCTATCTAAAAAAGTCGAAAAGTATTATTTTGCTTATTACAAAATCTAATAACAATTAGTATACTATTTAGCCAAATATCATACCGCTATTAAACCTCCTCTTTGGCTGTAGGCACTACAAATCTAACAACTATTGCTCCAATAACTCCCGCCGAAAGTATGATTATTTGCAATATTAACACCTTCAATATAAGCAAAGAAGATATAAGCACCATTGTTAACATGAGTGCAATAATTTTGTATTTGCCTTTAAGTGTAACTCCCTTTTGGCGTTGATAGTTTTTTATACGAGGTCCTAAATATTTATTATCTAACAACCAATTGTATAATTTCTCTGAGCTCTTAGCATATAATGCTGCTGACAATAGCACGAAAGGTGTTGTAGGCAATCCTGGCACAAACAATCCTAAAATCCCCAAAGCTAAAGATAAAGTACCTCCTGTCATATACAAAGCTCGCACTATTCTATTCTTTTTAATCTCTAATTGTGCTTGCTCTTGGCTGATCGCTATCTCTTGACATTGTGTAGCGAACGAATTATTTATATTTTTCTTATATTCCATCTAAACAGATATTATTATACACTATATATTACACCATCTACCTATAAAAAAACGTATACACAGTGCAACAACAATATGAATGAACGATAAAGGTAATAATTTCTTTCATCAATAGAAGAATAGATTAACTCGAGATTAATTTCTTTTAATTTTTTAAGCCTACATATTACTCAAGAATTTTTCAATCCACACCAATATTTAATAGAAGTGTTTATAGTCGTTCGCACCCATTAAATTTAAAATGGTTATCTTTGTAAATATCCATCAAGTAATTGATGATTGAATATGAAGAATAACTATAAAGAAAAATAAAATGGAACAGAAAGATATTAACCTACTATTTGTTTGTCTTGGAAATATCTGTCGCTCTCCAGCTGCAGAAGGAATTATGAAAAAGATGATATCAGATGAAGGCTTAGAAGATAGAGTTTTTGTAGACTCTGCAGGAACATCTAATTGGAACGAAGGAAATACGCCTGATGAACGAATGCGCAAACATGGCGCTAAAAGAGGCTATGATTTTTGTAGTGAAGCACGTACATTTAAATCATCTGACTTCAATAAATTCGATTATATCCTTGTAATGGATAGCAACAACTACATGAATGTGAAAAAACTTGCAAAATCAGAAGAAGATGTTTCTAAAATTCATCGAATGACTGATTTTTCAATCAATTTCACTCAAGACCATGTACCCGACCCATATTACGGTGGAGATGATGGTTTCGAATTAGTAATGAATTTACTGGAAGATGCCTGTAGAGGTCTTTTAAAAGAAGTAAAGACTAAATTATAAACTTATAAAAGCAATACTTTAAATTGTTTTTATTCCGATTTGAAGTCATTTGGATAGGAGACGTTGTGTTTTATTGTTCCATCTAATAGATGTAGCCAAGTATTAAACTCGCGTTCTCCTTCTTTTAAAACAATTACTCTTGCACCATTTATTTCGGGAACATAAGTTGTTTTCCAACCACTAAAACAGCCATAGGCTAATGCAATATCAAAATAGTTAACTATGTAATTATTAACATGATCGTGTCCAGTGAAAACCCCAATCACATCGCGCATCTCTTTCATGGCTAAAAACATACCTGAATTTAATTCTGGTGCACACTCTTTTTCAAATCTTTCTCCAAAACGCACATTCTTCTCATCATCAAATGCTGTTTTGTATTCTGGCAAGGGTATATGAAAAAAAGCAACTGAAGGAATTGGTTGCATATCATTATTTGTAGTAAATGACAAACTTTGCTTTTTGTACCAATCAATTGTTTCAGTCGTTATCCAACCATACCCCCCTATTCCATTAATTGATGAATAAGTTTTAGAGTCAATTAAGTAAATATTTGATTTGGTTTTCATGCTCTGCTTGCTCCCATATATTGGTAACACATTATTTAAGTGGTATTGCGTCCCATCCTCTCTCAGTATATTTACATTATAAGGATATCGAGTTATTAATTCTGCAAGTTCTGAACGAGTTACTCCTTGTTCGTCATCATGATTTCCAAAAGTGACTGCAAAGGGAATTTGTCTATCTATTGCAAATTTAGTGATGTCGTTCCAACTTTCTTCAACCAATTGGGAAGTAACAATATCACCTGTAAGTATTATTAAATCAGGCTTTTCAGCATCCAATACCCTTCCAATAGATAATAAAGTAGTGTCAGATTTTGGGTTTCCATGTTGATAATGCATATCAGTAAACTGCACAATTTTAAATGTACTGTCTTGATTAAAAACAAGTTTTTGTGCCTTACCAGTCACAAATAATAGCGTTAAGGCAATTACGAGTAGGGTAATCTTTTTCATCTTTATCTTATCTTTATTTTCATCTTATATTCTTACAATCAATAGCAATTTTATATGGTGCTAATGTTTAGAATGATAGTCTAAATGATGTATAAAGAGCTAATTGATTGATTATTACAAACTCGCTCTATTGAATTGGCAAACATATCAGCAACCGATATTATTTTCACCTTTTCACTTTTTTGTGAATATGGTATACTATCAGTAAATATAATTTCGGTTAAACCAGACTGATCAACCCTCATAGATGCTGGGTCGGACATCACAGCATGACTTGCAACTGCTCTTACAGAGTTTGCACCTTTTTGTAACATTAGTTCTGCAGCTTTTGTAATTGTACCAGCAGTATCCACTATATCATCAACCAATAGAATATCCATACCTTCCACATCACCAATTATTTGCATATCAGAAATTACATTTGCTTTTTTTCTGATTTTATAACATATCACCATAGGAGCACCTAAAAACTTAGCATAAGCACTTGCACGCTTCGTACCTCCCACATCTGGTGTTGCAATCACAAGGTTTTCCAGATTTAAATTTCTTACATAATCTATAAATACACTCGATGCATACAAATGATCTACAGGAACGTCAAAGAACCCTTGAATTTGGTCAGCGTGAAGATCCATCGTTATTAAACGATGAATTCCTGCTCTTCCAAGTATATCTGCAATCAGTTTTGCACCTATACTTACCCTTGGTTTGTCTTTTCGGTCTTGACGGGCCCAACCAAAATAAGGAATAACCGCTACAATTGATTTAGCTGAAGCACGTTTTGCTGCATCCACCATCAACAACAACTCCATTAAATTATCAGAACTTGGGAAAGTCGATTGAATTAGGAAAACTTGACGTCCTCTAATGGACTCTTCGTAAGAAACTGAAAATTCACCATCCGCAAATGTTTCAATATTCATATTACCTAAAGGACAATTTAAGCTATTGCATACTTTCTCAGCAAAATAGCGAGATTTTGATCCGGAAAATATTTTAAAAGGTCTTTCTTGCATTCTTTCTATGGGTTTTGTTGATAGTTTATTTTCAGTTTGAGTTCAATAACCAGTGTTTGTTTACACTTAACAAAAGTACAAAAACAAAATCTCTAATTAAAATCTTTATTCGAAAGTTATTCTGAAAACCTCGCCTGAGTATGCTTCAATTTTCAACTTCAATGGTTCTGTGTCGCTAAAACTCACTTCAGGCTTATCAGTTTTAAGTAGTGGAGTTGCTTTCTTTGTTCCCTTTTTTTCTTTTTGGAAAAAAGAAAAAGCATCATCAGGTATATACACATTTATTACTGAGTCAATATCATTGAAATTAACGACAACAAGCAAAAGATCATCATCAACGCCACGCAAAAACGCATACTTTTTTGTAGAGTTAAAATCATTGTTCTCATAGTTTGCATACATTAAATCATAAATCTTACCTTGACTAATAGCCTTCTCTTTATTACAAAGTTGCAATATAGATGAATATACATTTCTCAATTTCTTCTCATCATCACCTAACAAGGAGTCATCCCATTTTCCTTTATTTTCCCATCGCACTATTTTGTCTAACGACCAATAATCAAATATTGTCGTTCTTCCATCCTTTCCACTAAAACCTTCTTCGTTCATACCCCTTTCACCTAATTCCTGTCCAGAATATACCATAATTGGATTAGTGCCAATACATGCCGTTAAAATCATTGCAGCAATACCTTTCTGTGGGTTTCCCAAAAAACAATCGGACGCTATTCGTTGTTCATCATGATTTTCAAGAAAGTTGAGCATATATTGCTGAATATCTCCCACTTCATTAAGTGTAAAAGTAATGTCAGAAGAAGGTCTATAACCACATGCAACATCTCTCACCACATCATAAAGTCCAACTTTATCATACAAATAATCAAATGCATCAGGCGCTAAAAAATTACGATATGCATTTTTATTATAAATTTCTGCAATGAAAAGTATGTCTGGGAATTTATTCTTCACACGAGGAATAACCCATTTCCAAAATTCAAGAGGAACCATTTCGGCCATATCACACCGGAAAGCATCTACTTTCTTTTCTGCCCAAAATAGCAATATATCCTCCATCTTAAACCAAGTATCAGGCGTTGGATGAAAGTGTGTTTCATATCTGTTATGATAATCTACCCCATAGTTTAATTTCACAGTCTCATACCAATCAAATTTAGAAGGCTGGTGGGTAAAGCAATCATTTCCTGTTGCTTTTGCTGGATTCTCACTATATTCAATCTCTTCCAGATTGGTAGGCAATAAACTCATATCCAACGGTTGATTGGGGAGATAGTAAAAATTATTTGACGGAGAAAAGCTATGAGCTGAATTATCATTCGCTCCAAAGTCTGTAGAAGCATCAGACTTCATAATAGATTTGTAATCGCGCGCCAAATGATTAGGCACAAAATCTATGATTACATCCATTCCATTATTGTGAGTACGAGTTATCAGCTGCTCAAACTCCTTCATTCGTTTTTCAACATCCACTGCCAGATCAGGGTCAACATCGTAGTAGTCTCTTATAGCGTAAGGCGATCCTGCTATACCTTTAATAATTTCGGGATATTGCTTAGGAATTCCGTGTGCTGTGTAATCAGTTTTAGAAGCATGCGCTATAACTCCTGTGTACCACACATGAGAATATCCCATCTCCTTAATCCCACTTAAAGCCTTATTTGTAAAAGAGTTAAACTTTCCACTTCCATTTTCTTTTATAGTCCCATTATATTTATTTTCAGTTTTTTTATTTCCAAATAGTCGAGGTAATACCTGATATATAATAATTTTATTGTTGTTCATACTTGCTTTTTAAAGTTCAATAATTCTAATGCTTTGTACTTAATGATAGCATTGGTTGTTTTCTTCTCATTCAATTTATTCACTGCACATTCATACCCTTTCTCATAAATAGTATTGATGTGAGAAAGATCAAACATCCAATAATTTTCAATCCCTTTAACTTCAATCATCACATCGCACATTCTTATATCTGCTATGGTATTTGAAATAGACATTAAGTTAAAGGTTCTTTCAGCCATATATTTTAGGTTGTTTTTATCCTCGGGTGGCATTATCATTGATACATTAATTCCGAAAAGAACCCTACATTTCTTTCTAATTGTAGATGCAGGTAAATTCTTAAAAATTCCACCGTCAACATATTGCCTATCTCCCACATAAACAGGAGAAAATATAAGTGGTACACAACACGAGGCCACTACTGACTCAATCAGTTTATTCCCTCTTGAAAAATTTACTGTTGCTCCTTTATTCCAATCTGTTGCCACCGCTATAAAAGGTATATTAAGTTGTTCAAATGTTTTCGCTCTTAAGTGACGCTTTAAAAAACTGTGCAATCCTGTAGGACGAAAAAGCCCTGTAGTTGGAAAAGTCAACTCAATAAATTGTTTAAAGTTGGTGTGATTAAACAAATCTAAAATTTCTTCGGGATTATATCCATCAGCATACAATACACCAGCAAGAGCTCCAGCACTTGTCCCTGCAAGAATGTCTGGTTTTATCTTTCGCTCTTCAAGTGCTTTAAGAGCACCTAAATGAGCAAAGCCCCTTGCACCGCCGCCACTTAAAGCATAGCCAGCATTATATTTATTTAGTGGATTGTGTAGAAACATAGTTGATAATTATTGTGTTATTTTTATAACAATACGCACCATTTTGAGTTTAAGAACAAACAGCTCAATCTTTTTTGCAGATAAGCAAATGTAACAAAAAAATGCCAATCAAAGCAACAAGGAATACGAAAGTACTAACACTTACAAAATATCATTTAATAATTCCGCTACTGTTTTACTAAGTAGCGGATGATTCAAATCAGGTGCTATTTCGGTCAATGGCTTCAACATAAAGTCACGTTTTTGTATGTGTGGATGTGGAATTATCAAATTCACATCATTGACAATAAGTTGATTGTAAAACAAAATATCGATATCTATGATTCTATCAGCATAACCGTTCAAGTCTGATTTATCAATGCGCCCCATCTCTTTTTCAATCAATTGTGTTTCATGAAGAAGGTCTTGAGGAGATAACTTTGTTTTTATTTTTACTGCACAGTTAACAAATAAATTGTCAGACTCATAACCCTGCGGTTTTGATATAAAAAGAGCAGACATAGAGACAATGTCTCCTATCTGCTCTTCTATCTTATCTAACGCTTCTTCAATGTTTTTCTTTTTGTCACCTAAGTTTGTTCCTATCCCTACATACACTGTATTTATAGTACTTCTTTCGCTAACATTTTCGTTCATAGAGATTTTTAAATGACTTTTTCAAAACTGAGCGTATAAACATTACATTTAGTTTATAGTGCTGAATATGTGGGCTTACATTAGTAATAATGACTAAATAATTAGCATTGCATCACCATAAGCTCCAAAACGATATTTTTCTTTGATAGCCAGTTGATAAACATCCATTATTTTATCATATCCACCAAAGGCTGCCGTCATCATCAGCAAAGTAGAATATGGCAAATGAAAGTTTGTAATGAGTGAATCGGCAAACTTGAATTCATAAGGAGGAAATAAAAATAGGTTTGTCCATCCATCTCTTGGCTTCAAATGTCCATCAGTGCTATAAACCGTTTCAACAGCACGAAGTGTTGAAGTGCCTACCACACATATTTTTGCGCGTCTATCTTTTGCCCTGTTGGCACTTTTACAAAATTCTTCTGTAACAAGAATCTGCTCAGAGTCAATTTTATGCTTTGTAAGGTCTTCCACATCGATATCTCTGTATGCACCCAACCCATTGTGAATGGTAAGGTAGTCGTAATCAACACCTTTTATTTGCATTCGTTTCATCAATTCGCGACTAAAATGCAGTCCAGACGCTGGTGCAACAACAGCACCCTCGTTCACTGCAAAAATGCTTTGATAACGCTCTATGTCTTCTGGTTCTGCATCACGCTCCATATATTCAGGTATGGGTGTTTCGCCAATCATGTGTAGTAATCGCTTAAACTCTTCATATGGTCCATCATACAGAAAACGCAATGTACGACCACGCGAAGTAGTGTTATCAATAACCTCTGCTACAAGTTCTTCGTTCTCACCAAAGTAAAGTTTATTGCCAATTCTTATTTTTCGGGCAGGATTAACAAGCACATCCCATAAATGTTGGCTCGGATTTAATTCTCTTAGTAAGAAAACTTCAATTTTAGCCCCAGTTTTTTCTTTATTGCCAAATAAACGCGCTGGGAAAACGCGTGAATTATTAAAGATGAAAAAATCCTTTTCTTCAAAGTAATCAAGCACATCTTTAAACTGTTTGTGTTCTACCTTATCTGAATCTCTGTGAACAACCATTAATCTTGATTCATCCCTATTTGGTGTAGGATACTTCACCAAAAGTTCTTCGGGCAAAGTAAATTTAAATTGTGAAAGCTTCATATATTATATATTGTTTTTTAAAATAGTTTTGTTAGATGTTTTCTTTAAAAAAATCATCTAAGTCATCAATCTGCAAACACTTATCAAGTGTAGCATCGCCTACTCGGGTTCTTTCGAGCGATATTAAATGCCCCCCAGAGTTCAAACATTCTCCAATATCCCGAGCAAGTGCTCTTATGTAGGTGCCTTTACTACAGGTTATTGAAATAGTTATGTTTGGTAAATCATAGTTATTTAAATGGATACTATCTATAACCAATAATTTGGGTTTTAGTTCAAAAACCTCAGAATTTCGAGCCAATTCGTAAGCACGCCTCCCGTTTACCTTACAGGCAGAAAATGCAGGAGGTATTTGTTGAATCTCACCCACAAATTTTTTCAGGCATTCACGCACTTTCTCTTCCGTTATATGATCAACTGGATATTCTGCATCCACCACAGTTTCCAAATCAAACGAAGGAGTTGTAGCGCCCAGTCTTATTGTAGCGGTATATTCTTTTACAGTTGCCTGTAAACGCTCTATCTCTTTAGTTTTTCTACCCGTACAAACAATCATTACTCCCGTTGCCAATGGATCTAATGTTCCAGCGTGTCCCACCTTCAATTTCTTTATGTTAAGTAAAGTGCGGAGCTTTCCTCTCACAACTTTAACCAATCGAAAAGATGTCCAATGAAGTGGTTTGTTTATATATAAAATCTCACCTTCTATAAAGTCCATTATAACATGCTTAATTCAACACCGCTTGATAGCAGTATAAGTAATATACCACCTACAATGATACGATAACATCCAAAAGCCTTAAATCCATGACGGCTTAGAAATTCAATAAAAAACTTTATTGCACCCAATGCAACAATAAAAGCTATGACATTACCTATTAGTAGCGTCATCAAGTTTTCTTGCAACATAGTGCTTCCTGCTGGATCCATTAATAGTTTCAATAATTTGTATCCTCCTGCTGCAGCCATGGTAGGCACAGCCAAAAAAAATGAAAATTCGGCCGCATTCTTCCGCGTTAGTTTGGTTGTCATCCCACCAACTATTGTGGCCATCGAACGAGAAACACCTGGTATCATTGCTATACATTGAAAAAGACCAATTTTCAGGGCTCGTTTCCAACCCACTTCTTGATTCACTGTGGATTTACTAAACCATTTGTCAACAAATAGCATTAGCACACCACCCAGCACAAGCATTATGGCCACCACCAACACGCTTTCAAGCAAGGCATCAATATAGTCGATAAACAACAAACCAAGTATTGCTGCTGGCAAAAAGGCAATAAGTAGCTTGTAATAAAAATCCCACGATTGGAAAAACCGTTTCCAATACAATACTATCACCGACAGAATCGCTCCAAATTGAATATTAACAGTAAAAGCTTTAACAAACTCGGTGCTCTCCACACCCAGTAAAGACTGGGCAATAATCATATGACCTGTGGAAGATACGGGCAAAAACTCTGTAAGCCCTTCTACAATAGCTATAATAATTGTTTCAAATAAACTCATTTACAATAAGTTGAAAGATATATGCAAAAAAAAGATGAAAGTGAGTATTACTTATTAGTATGTTGGTGACGTTTATCAGGATAAAGTATGCCCACAATCATTATTAAAAAACCAATGAAACAAGTTAAAGGAGCTACTTTTATACGACGTGCACTAAAAATATCAGGCTCAAATCCCCCTTCTATCGTTGTGCTTGGACCAGTCATCAACAAAAAACCAGTAATAATTATAACTACTGCAATGGCAATAATTATGAAATTTATTTTGCCCAAGGCGAAGTTTTTTGGTAACATGTCAGTTTCTTTTATATGGTGTATACTTTTCGATTTGTTCAAAGTTTCAAAATTTAAATATAATACAAATGATTTGCTTTCATTTTCAAATAATGATTCACTGCAAGCAGTGTAGATAAGTAGGTGATAACGATTCCCAAAACAATTACCGATGCAAAAACATATATCAAATCTTGCGTTTGCAAAACACTACGCAAATCGGCATATTGTTCACCCACATAATAAAGCAATCCCATTATCAATGCATTGGCCAATAGTCCTGCAAATATTCCATCCACAATATTTTTAATTATAAAAGGACGCCTGATAAAGCTATTTGTTGCCCCTACCAGTCGCATTGTGTTGATAATAAAACGCTTTGAGTAGATACTTAAACGAATTGTATTGCGTATAAGTGTAAACGAAATGAACAGCAAAATCAAAGAAAGCACCAGCAGTATTGCGCTGATTCTTGCAAGGTTATCATTCACTAAATCGAGCGCTTCTTGCCTATATAGTAAGTCATCTACATTCGTTTGTGCTTTTATTTTTTGTGAGACCATCGTCAAACTATCAGAGTTTGCATAATTTGAGTGCAAGTAAATGTCAATACAATCGGTTGCCGGATTATAACCCAACAATTCCTCTGGATCTTCGCCCAAGTCTTCTATCAATTGTTCCTTTGCTTGCTCTTTGCTTATAAAAAGCGATGATTTAACAAATGGCATAGCGTCCAGACGTTTGCGTAAATCTGTTATTTGCAAATCGGTTACATCTTCAGAAAGCATGACGCTAAAGCTCATATTTTCTTTCACATAAGCTGTAATTCCTTTTCCCACAAAAAAAGTAAGCACCGTCAATCCCAATAGCAACAAAACTAAAGTCACACTCACTACTGAGGTAATTTTAGCGTTAAGAAGCGTAAGTCTGTTTATTTTATGTTTCTTAGCCATCTATGAAGATTGAAAAATATCAATTACAGTTTTAAAATAAGTTCTCGTAAACTAAATGCAAAGTAACGAAATAATTACTTATTAACAGAGTGTTTTTAAAATAATAATATTATAGTGCGTCTTTTTATTGATATGCTCATCGTAACAACCAAAATGTCAAAAACAACTATTTATTGTAATAATCGGCATCTGCTCTGAAAGAACTAATGCAACATTACAAAGAAGCTTCTTTAAATTTTGGCATTGTGTAAAATAAAAATACAAATAGAGCCAAAAACTCAATTGCAGCACATAAAATGAAAGCTCCCGAATAGTCTAAAACCTGAATTAAATAACCCACCAACAACATTCCCACTCCTATTCCCAGATCAAAAAAGGTAAGATACGTAGAATTTGCTGCACCACGTTTTTCGGCAGCTACATTGTGATTGGCTATCGCTTGAAAAGTAGCCATCAAAATACCAAACCCAAAACCTAAAATTAAAGCAGCAGTGTGATAGCCAATTACATTTTTATTTAAGGCTAAGATAAAAAGTCCTATAACCAGTAAGCCCAATCCCAATAAGCTTATCTTTTTTGGACCAACTCTATCAAATGATTTCCCGCTAACAATACGCGACACAGTTATGCCAAGAGCAAGCAGAAGAAAGAACATACCACTACTCTCAATATCAATTGAACGACCATACAGCGCTATAAAAGATAAAATTCCCCCATAAGGAATGGTAATGAAAAACATATTTAAGGAGACAGGCAAAGCCTTTTTCTCAATAAGAGAACTAAAGGTGAATTTATGTATCGGTCTTTTTATTTTTGGCACCCTAACAAATAGTGCAAGTAGCAAACCAAAAAAACTAAATGTTACAGCTGACAAAAACAACCTGTTGTAACCACCATCACCTGTAATAAGTATCGCAATGAGAGGGCCAATGGCCATAGCAATGGTCATAGACAATCCGAAAATGCCAATACCCTCTCCCCTTCTTTTTTCAGGAACTAAATCTACTGCAATTGTAGAGCCAGCCGCACTCATAGAACCCCACGTGAGGCCATGCAAAAATCGTAACACCAACACAAACAATATTGATGTAGCCCATAGATAACCAAAAAATGTGAGCGTAAACAAAAGCAAAGAGCCCACATATATGCCATATCTCCCAATTGTATCAACTGCATAGCCCGCAAATGGTCTCACAATTAAGGCAGCAATTGTATAAAAGGATAGCACCAAACCAACTTGCCCTTCGGTTGCAGCAAAACTATCAGATAGAAACAATGGTAAAATGGGCACCATAAAATAAAAAGCCACCGCCATCAGCAAGTTTGCCGAGATAATCAGTGTGAAGTCTTTCGTCCAAAGTCTATTTTTCAATGTTGTGTCAATTATTTAGTTGCGATGATATAATTAGCTATTTTCATTTACAATAGAGCGTGCAAAACAACTAATAATCAGCAATTACATATTTTCAGGGTGAGTTTATTTTCAAAACTACAATTTAAAATTAAATTCTCAAAACTTATTTTTATTCACAGTCTCTTTATAGTCTTTTAAATATGCATCTTGAACATTATTGATAAAGGTATGTTTATTGTATTAACACAAATAAAAAAAGAAAATATGAATCCCCCAAAAATGAAAATAGAAGTATGGACAGACATCATGTGTCCATATTGTTACTTAGGTAAGCTGCATTACGAGAAAGCTTTAGAGCAATTTGAATACAAAGATCAAGTAGAATTTGAATTCAAGGCTTTTCAATTAAATCCAACATTGCCTGACAGAGGTAATGGCGAACCCGTTGTAGATTACCTGCAAAAAACAGCAGGATTTTCTGAAGAAAACATCAATAAAATGTTTGATCAGCTAAACGAAATGGCAAAAGAAAATGGAGTAACTTCCAATTTGAAGAACTCTATTGCAGCCAACACGCTCGATGCGCATCGCTTAGTGAAACTGGCTGCCACCAAAGGGTTAGACTCAGAAGTAATGCTACTTATTTCTAAAGCCTACTTCGAAGAGGCCAAAGATTATAGTGATCATAAGGTGCTAAAAGATATTGCTGTTTCGGCAGGGTTTGACAAAAAGGAAGTAGATAATTTGCTAAACAGCGATGCTTATGCTTATCAAGTGAAACAAGACATTCAAGAAGCAGGCAATTTAGGATTTGACACAGTACCCACTTTTTTGTTCAACAGAAAATATGCATTAGTTGGCTCTCAGCCAGTTGGCGCTTTTATTAAAACGCTGCAAAAAGCCTTCTTTAAATGGCAAAAACAAGATTTGCCTAAAACGGAAGAGATGGACGTTAAGCAAGGAAGGTCATGCTCTGCTGATGGTATGTGCGAAATTTAATTTCGCAATAAAAAATAGCCGAAAATACCACTTAAGATTGATATCAGTTCTCAAACTCCAACCTTTTCACTACTTTTGCTAATTAAAACAACAATTACACAATGGAATTTCTGAAGATTAGCTGGAAAGACAGCGAAAAGTGGGACAAGGTTTGGAATTTATATGAAGAGAGCTTCCCCGTTGCCGAACGTCGCAAGATGGACGATCATAAACGCGCATTCGCAGACCCTCAGTTTCATCCACTTTCCGTTTGGGAAGACGATGTGCTGTTGGGTATTGCTTTCTATTGGGAGTGGAGCAATTATCGCTACATAGAGTACTTGGCTGTCTCTAAAGATTTGCGTGGTCATGGTTACGGATTTCAAATAATCAAGCATATCAGAGATTCAGAGCACACCATTATTTTAGAAATAGATCCATTAGAAAACGAACTTTCTGTTCGCAGGTTGCAGTTTTACGAACGGGCAGGGTTCACCCTTACTCCTTATCGTTTTATGCACCTACCCTATCGTTTAGATGGTGAGTCACAAGAATTGCTTATACTTAGTTATCCTGCCATGATAACAAAACAGCAGCACACCGACTTCTTACATTTTATAGATACCCGTGTTATACGCTATTGCGAATTGCCCTCTAAATAAAAAAGATTGTACTCTATATAATAGAAGAAAGGTAGCAATCCGCCCAAAGATTTTATTTCTTTTTATTATTCTTTTTTGCCTCCTTTTTCTGATTTGGAACTTTTAGTCCTTCACTATCAGCTTCCGAAATTGCAATGGCAATGGCTTGATCTCTCTTTGTAACTTTATCACCCGAGCTGCTTTTTAGTTTACCCTTTTTAAATTCTTGCATCACTTCGGCAATCTTCTCTTGTGCTTTTTCCGAATATTTACCCATAGCTTAATCCTCCATTTTAGTAATTTATAAACAAATAAATTACTACAAGTGTTTGTTAAGATAGCAATTTTATGTAACCCCACCTCCAAATAATTTAATTAATAGATACTTACCTCCACATACCATCTTATTCGTTCTTTAGAACTTTCGACCATTAAGTTTTTATTTTGCTGGAAGAATGCGCACCATGCTCACCCCGTCAATCTCATTTAGCTTTTCGATGACTGATGGATCAATAGTTTTGCGGGTTATATCAATAATATTGTATGCATTACCGTTGTATTTACGGTTCAACATACTATCGATATTTATACCTTCTGATGCCAAAATGCTTGAAATTTGGCTCACCATGTTTGGTACATTCTTATTAGCTATTAAAATGCGACAACCATCGTGACGTTCCATTATGGCAGTAGGAAAATTTACTGAGTTTGTGATGTTACCATTTTCCAAGAAATCTTTTACTTGCTTTATAGCCATAACTGCACAATTAGTTTCCGATTCTTTTGTGGAAGCAGCAAGGTGCGGAATAGCAATAACATTATCAATTTTCAAAACCTCTTCATTCGGGAAATCTGTAATATATTTAGCTACTTTTCCCGAATCAATTGCATCTTTTAAGTCTTTTAAATCAACCAGACCATGACGTGCAAAATTTAATATTCGCACGTTATCTTTCATCATATTTAATTTATCTTTGTTGATGTAACCTTTGGTTTCAGCGTTAAGAGGTATATTCAACGTAACGTAATCTGCCTGTGATAACAATACATCTATACCTTTCACCAAATTCACTCTGTTACTTAGCTTTAAAGCCTGATCAACCGAAATATATGGGTCGTAACCAATCACATCCATCCCCAGTGCTTTCGCTGCATTTGCTACCAACACACCTATTGCACCCAACCCAACTACAGCCAATGTCTTTCCTTTAATCTCTTGACCTATAAAGTTTTTTTTGCCCTTTTCTACGAGTGCTGGTATTTTACTGCCCTCACCATTTAAAGACCTTACCCATATAGCACCACTTATTATATCGCGAGATGCCAACATCAATCCTGCAATAACCATTTCTTTTACACCATTTGCATTTGCTCCTGGTGTGTTAAAAACTACAATACCCTTTTCTGTACATTTATCTACAGGAATATTGTTTACACCTGCTCCTGCTCTTGCCACAGCTTTTAGCGACGAGGGAAGTTCCATATCATGCATTGAATGACTACGCAACACAATTGCATCAGGTCTTATAATTTCGCTGGCTATTTCATAATCACTCAAAGCCAAAAGAGATAACCCTTTTGGATCGATGGCATTTAACGTCTGAATTTTGAACATTTAGTTTGTTATCTTTTAAAGTTTTTGATTTGATAATTTTGAATAAAGAACAAATATCAGCATTTTATCAATAATTAGAGCATAAAACGAGAGTTTTGTTGCATTATGGACGTAAAGGATTACAATTTGAGTAAGAGTGAGGGGTGAGAAGTTGTAAGTAGTAAGGGGTAAGTAAGAAGTGAGAAGTGGGAAGGAGTAAACGTTGAGCGGTGTAAGGCTTGTTAATGCCTGATAGACGTTG
>DEZB01000065.1 GCA_002364735.1 Bacteroidales bacterium UBA3143 | reverse complement strand
ACGGGGTTCACCGAATGCTTACGTTATATTTGGTTAAATCGAGCTCCACTTCACCCCCATTTGGGAAAAACACGATGTATGTCTCTCCTGCTTTAGAAGTAAGGTAAGCTTCGTTATCGTTGCGACTCAGTAGCAAACTATTATTAGGAGTAAGATTCCAAAAGGGCGTTATTTTCTCAATTTCACGAGCTGCTTTTATTGAATTCATTGAGCGTTCAGTTAAGCCTAAACCAGAAGGTGGTCTATGAAACCTGGCAGAAGCAGCTCCTCCAATAATATGTCGCCACCAACTATCAATAGCGTTCTGGGTGCTTCCATGCGAACCTCCATCTGCTCCGTAAGTTTTAACTGTATTAATTGGTCGCGGCTGGGTCGAAATGTAATGCTTTGTCCACATAAAGTTATCCCAATGCGCTTGGTCGCGTTTATGATTGTTTTGTAAGATATCACAAAAGTCATATAATTCTGGATGATCGAACGTTCTTTTATGATGTTCCGACTTTAAGTCCCAATCATCCCACATCTCAGTAAGAAAAATATCCTTTCCTATTTCTTCAGCTTTTGAGCGAATATAACGTGCCCAATATGCACTCCATTCTTCTTCTCCTGAAGTTTCATTGTCCATGCAATATAGTATGTTATTGTATTTAAGAGTGTAAGAAAGCATTTTAGAGACAAACTTCTGCTGATACTTTAATAAAATCTCATTATTCTGCTGTTTAGGTGTGGTAAAGAAAAAGGGTTGTTTGTTATGCCCCGGATGATTTGGGTATTTTGCTTCGAGTCCAGACTCGCTTTCTGTATAATTGACATTATTTTGGGGATTGTATGGATGTGAAATCCATTCGACTCTTGAATAATCAAATCGATCCCACACTTCAATTTGAACGATAATATCTCGTTTTGATGTTTCTTTCAAAAAAGTCTCAAAGCGTTTCCAGTATTCTTTGTTCCACTTATTTAAATCATACTTTCCGTTTTTCAGTTTTTCGAAAGGGTATATTTCAAAACCACGATCTACCCTATCACTCATAGTATTTCGCACATAATTTGCTTCTACCAACTTCATGGAGTCGAGATGGGACACCAACATTTGTGCAGGCCACTGAAAAAGGTTATCGTCACTACTGGCACCCAATAATAATATGGGTTCATCATTGTACTGCCAATACCAAGGGTTTTCGCTCCAAGGTTGAATTGGACTTTTTATCTTTGCTTCCAAATTGAAAGTGAAAATCATTGAACAAAAAATGAAGAGAACAAAGTGTTTCATAGTTATATCTTTAAAAAAAAATACGTTGTTGAACTGGTGTTTATAAGAAGAATAAACAATAAAACCAAGTTACCTCAACTTATGTAACAGCGAAAGGATATATGCTCAATTAAACACAGAATCAGAAAGGATATCCAATAGCAAAATGCAATGCAAACTTATCTGTAAAGTTTGGTTTAAATAAAACAAACTTCTTATCTCTATCTGCTGGATCATAAGCTTTCATCCCTGCATCTAATCGAATTAAAAGAAAGCTGAGGTTTACTCTCAAGCCTAATCCATAAGCAACCGCTATTTGCTTATAAAACTCATCGAAACGAAAGACACCACCAGGTTGACCTTGGTAATCTTTAATCGTCCAAATATTACCTGCATCAACAAATGTGGCCAATTCGAAAAGGTCAGTTAATTTACGTCGGTATTCGGCACTAATATCTAATTTGATATCACCTGTTTGATTTACAAAGTCGGCGCGCATTGTATCATTACGATGATAACCACCAGGTCCTAAAGTACGGGTGCTCCACCCTCTCACACTATTCGCACCGCCAGCAAAGTATCTCTTTTCGAAAGGAAGAACAATAGAATTTCCAAACGGCACTGCAACTCCTAACGCAAAATGCATTGCAAGACTATTTTTATCGTCAAAAGGAACGGTGCGAGAAAAATCAAAGTCTGTTTTCACGTATTCAGCATAAGGAATTCCAAAAATCTCTTCATAGCCTTCCGAACTTGTTTTACTTCCACCTAATGTAGTAACCACTCTCGGTATAAGACCTGCTAAATCTATTCCTGCACGAATTCTAAACGGATTTTTTGGAACGCGCCTTAGTCCAGAATTTGTATATGAAATACTGTAGGCAGTGCGCGCAATGAATTGATCTTCGTAACTTTTACGTAATATGGGATTACTTTCGTCGCTTAAATATTGCTTAGTAAAGAACTCAGACTTCCAAGGCATCCTCACATAGTTTATATCTAAGGGTTCAACTATGTTTGTCAATCGCCAATCCATTCTGGACCATTGAAATTTAGATGATAAATTAAAGAATTGACGCAAATATTCAGGTCGTTTTTGAAAGTTTACACCCAAAGAAAATTCTGTAGAAGCTGAGGGCTGCTCCTTTAATTTATTTAATAGCCATGGCAATAATAATTGTGGAATAGATAAAAAGGCTTCTGCTCCGTATTCATAATAATTCTGATCGATTAAGTTGATTGAGTCTGACATACCTCCTGAGGAGATAAACTCGTATGCTCCATTTAATCTTATTCGTAATCTTTCAGCACCTTTAAAAATGTTGCGATGCTCGTAAGTTATATTTGCAGCAACTCCTAAATCACCAGCTGAGTTAGTGCCATCTACCCCAAACTGCATCCAGTGAACATTACCTGGCGCAATGGATATACGAGCATCCAGATAATTGGTATCGTTACGCAGTGTTGGAATAAGATTAATATTTGTTTGACTAACTGGTCCTAATCCATTGAGTGAAGAGTATGTACGATCTACCAATCTGTCTGCATACAACCTATCTTTGCGTAAAAAAGTATTATAATATATGGCACGTGGTCTAAGAAACTCCTTTTTGTCTTGTATAACGGTTAAGTTTCTAAACTGAACCGTGTCAAATTCGTGATGCTTGGTGCTATCTTCTAACTTTGCAATGTCAATACCGTTAAGAACAGTAGAATGACCAATATGATATTGTTTGTGTAGTGTACTATCAGAAGGGTTTAGCAATTCAACGGTTAAATCAACTTGATTTGTTCCAACAGTTGTGTCTGCTAAAAAACGGAAGTTGTCTTTCGAAAAATTATAATATCCATGATTTCTTAATTGACGTGCCATTTCAACACGTCCATCTTCGAGAACCGACAAATCAAAAACTGCATCTTCCTTTATAAAGTTCAACTTTTTTTCTTCAACAAGAATTTTTCGAATCGTAGTATCTAAAATAGTATCTTGATAACTCATGATGCGATAAGGATCTTTGCCATCTACATCGTAAGTAACATCCACTTTTTTGTCTTTAAAAAGAAGTGCGGTATCCACAACTGCATTTAAGTACCCGCGATTGCTCAGTTCAAGACGAATTTGCTCTGCGGAAATTGATGTCAGTCTTTCGCTATAAAGAGTTGGAGGCTCTCCATATTTGCGAAGCTGCCTATTTAGCCATGTAGAATCATTAGGAGCAATATTGTAAAGATGTAAGCGATATTTACCAATAATAGGAATAGATGCATTAGGTTTTTGTCTTAAAAAAGGTTCCAGCTCTGATGCTTTTACGGACTTTGTGTCAGTATCTATTTTCACCTTGTTTAATAAATAACTTCCCTCTGGGACACGTTTAGTAGCATCGCATGCCAGAAGGATTACAAAAGAAAGCAAACAGAAAATATATTTCTTCATTCGTTGTCGATTCAAAATTCTAATATAAAGAAAAAGTAATACCATGTTCATTTATTCAAGCCGAAAAAAGCTATTCATTTGGCAATAGAAATACAAAACTAACAATTTTACTTGAATTGCTTGTTAAAAACATCATTCTGAATGAAAGAACAAGATAAACTTTAGTAGTTTAAACGTTTATTAGAATAAGAAAGTTGAATGAGATAGAAAAAGAAACCCAAGCATTTATTAAATGATACAATAACATGCGATGTCTATAACAAATAGGCAAGAAATTTAAAATCAAATCTACGGCAGTAGATCGGACGTTCAACTGTTGAAAATGCAATCTACCGCCGTGAAAATGTTTTGAAACAGTAAAAGGATGCTTTTTCGAGCAAACAAGAAGAAAAAAACGCTCGGAAAGAAGAAAAAAGATTATAATACTGCGGATTTAACAGATGGATAATTGAATAAAATGACGAGTAATGAACTTTATAAGGTAAAAAGAACGATTTTGGGTAAGAAATATGAAAAAGGAGTGTTTTGAAACATTTAATTGTTGGTGAATGCAATTTTCAACTGTTTCAAACATTTTATTGATCGTGAAAATGTTTGTAAAGGATATAAGAAAACCAAAGCTATTTACCAATAGAATAAACAGCTTTGGTTTTAAATATCTAAATAATAAAAGGTTGAATTAGCTTCTTTAATTGTTAAAGACTCAGTCCCCACTTCTTGTTTGGACGCTTTCCCATAACAAAGATTAGCTCTCCACCATCAATCACATCTTTCGTGGCAAGCGTACTCTTATTGTAAGGCTTTCCGTTTAATGAAGCCGACTGAATGTAAATATTCTTATCAGTAAGATTTTTGGCTTTTACTGTGAAAGACTTTCCTTCGCTCAATTGAATAGTGGCTTCATTTACAGATGGTGCACCAATAGCATACTCACCCGAACCAGGACAAACAGGATAAAATCCTAACGATGAAAAAATATACCACGCAGACATTTGACCGCAATCATCATTGCCACACAATCCATCAGGCTTGTTCTTATACATTGTGGTTACAATTTGATTAATACGCTCTTGCGTCTTCCAAGGCTTACCAGCCCAGTTATACATATATGCTACGTGATGGCTGGGCTCATTGCCATGAACATAACAGCCAATAAGACCTTCACGTGTCACATCTTCAGTTTCTGCAAAATATTTGTCGGGCAAATACATATTAAACAGTGAATCAACATGCTCACTAAATCTTTCATTGCCACCCATCTTTTTAATTAAGCCAGGAATGTCTTGCGGAACATACAGTGAGTAATTCCAAGAATTGCCTTCTATAAATCCTTCGTTAGCAGTGTGTAATGCATCGAATGGTGTTTTCCACGAACCGTCCGAGTTTTTTGCACCTACAAATCCTGTTTGCTCATTAAATACATTTTTCCAGTTGTTTGAACGCTTTTCAAATTCGTTGGCAATAGTTGTTTCTCCAAGAGATTTTGCCAATTGAGCTATGGTCCAGTCATCGTAAGCATATTCGAGGGTCATGGACGAGCCCACATTGTTTTTATCAAACGGAACATAACCCAATTTCATGTAATCGTCAAGATTTCCATACAATCCATAAGAAGCTGAAGAGACGCATGCTTCTAATGCTTTTTTAGCATCAAAGTCACGTATTCCATTGGCCCAAGCATCGGCTATTACAGGAACTGCATGATAGCCAATCATACACCAATTTTCGTTTCCAAAATGGCTCCACACTGGAAGTAAATTATGAACACTTTGGTCGTAATGCGCCAGCATCGATTTAATCATATCTGTAGTGCGCTTTGGCTGAACTAAGGTGAAAAGTGGATGAAGTGCGCGATAGGTGTCCCATAAAGAGAAGACTGAATAATTTACAAAACCATCGGCTTTATGTATTTGATGATCAATGCCTCTGTATTGTCCATCAACATCCATGTATTCTACAGGATTGATAAATGTGTGATAAAGAGAGGTGTAAAAAGCTACTTTCTTTTCAGTTGAAGCATCAATGGTGATTCTTTCTAATTCCATTTGCCATTTGCTTTTTGCATCGGTCTTCACTTTCTCGAAGTCGAAATGAGGCACTTCTGCATGAAGGTTTTTTAGTGCACCTTCTGTACTGACTGCAGACAGTGCAAATTTAATTTTTATCTTCTCTCCTTCTTTTGTTTTAAAATCGAAATGGGTTTTAAGTTTTCTTCCTCCCATTTCGGGGAAGTTATTCTCTTGATCAAATTTCTTCCAAAATCCTTTGTACACCAAATCCTCTTCGTTTTTGCTTCCATAGTTTTCAATGGGTTTCGAAAATGACATTGCAAAATAAAGGTAATTGGTGCGCGCCCAACCGCTTGTGATTCTATAGCCTGTTACCAATGTATCGTTTAAAACCCAAACTTGCGACCACAACACCTTTCCATCGTAATTGTAGATGCCATGATTCATATCAAGTATAATATGCGCATCGTCACTTTCGGGAAATGTATATTGATGAAAACCAGTATGTTCAGATGTTGTCAGTTCAGCATCAATGTTGTAATCATCCAGCTTTACGCGGTAGTAACCAGGAGTTGCCTCTTCTGTGTCGTGACTGAAACGTGAACGATATCCACTTTCGGGTTTATCGGCTGTTCCAGGATTCAACTTCAAATCGCCCACAGTAGGCATAATCAAGAAGTCGCCCAAATCTGAATGACCAGTGCCGCTGAAATGTGTGTGACTAAATCCTACAATGGTAGGATCATTGTATTGATAACCGGCACAATATCTGTAAACGGTTCCCGTATATTCACCATCTACTGCATAAGGTATGGTGTCGGTGTCTGGGCTCAACTGCACCATTCCGAAAGGAACACAAGCTCCAGGAAATACATGACCCATTTCTTGTGTACCTATAAGGGGGTCAACATATTGAGTTAAATCTTCATTTTTATTTTGTGCAGATACACTTCCGATGAGTATAACGGAAAGAAATAATAGTATTGTTTCTTTTAGATGCATATTTTATAAGTGTTTGTTATTAAGCTACTAATTTAATTATCCTTTACAGGAACTTTCAGCAGATCTTCGTTTCCAATGATCATAGATCTCTCCCAATCTTTTCCATATCCCAATTGTTTTGGCATTGGTGGAATGTTCTTACCATTTCCGTTGTCCTTCAACTCACACCCCTCAGCAATTTTCATATTTCCATCCATATATTTCATCAAAAGATAATGGTAGAAATCTTTCCAATCGCTAACCAGTTTATTTCCAGTGTAAACAGAATATTGGGTGATGTAGGCTATTGCAGATTCTTTGTCTTCATTATAGTACTTTTCAGCCAATTTATCCACCACCTTCACTTCATCAATAAAACTACTTTCCAGTTGAGATTGATACTTTTCCACTTCGGGATGAATAAGGTTGTAACGTGTATAAGCCCAGTTGGTAAGTTGATTAAATGTCCAGAAGGCAGAAGTATCTGACCAAGAAATCATTGAGCCATTGCCCACCCTATAACTATCGGGAACTTCGGTAATGCCACAATAAAAAGGAGTGTAAACAGAACCATCTGTATCGTCCACTCCAAACCAAAAGACACCGCCAATAGGCGCAGGAAGCCATTCGCGCGACTGTGCAACAAAGCTATAACCTGTTTGCTGTGTGGCTATAGCTCGTTCATTAAGGTATTTTTGACCATCCACTTCAAACTCCAGTGGCCTCCAGCGATAAGGATTTTCAAAAGGGCCTGCCCCAACTCCCTTTCGCATATCCATTGGTGTATCTTCAAAATGGTCACGCATTGCATTCATCACTTGTTGCAGCGTTACCGATGCATCGGGCTTAACCCACAAGGGAAGTCTGTTTGAAATAGATTTAATTGAACTGGGATTATCTTGGCTGGTTTCTATATCGTATTCAAATTTACCCATTACAAAATCCGTGTATTTTTCATCTTCACGGATTTCCTTGTTTATCTTTCTAAAAAAAGACCATACACGAGCATCACAATAACGGGCTCCTCCAAAATCTATAGGGTTGAACACGTCTGCAAAGCTAAAGTCTTCATCTTTACCTTTATAAAAGCCATTTTCTTTGACAAAACTAACAATATCGGGTGAATGGTAAACTGTTTGCTGTAGATTGTTCCAATCGTTTGTTTTTTGAAGTGGGAAAGTTGTAATTCGTGCTTGATTGGCATGGCCCGACACATAGCCATCTGGAACTAAACGAGCTACCCAAATAGCTCCTTTGCCAGATTTGCCTCTACCCACCATTTCCATAATCCAAGCTTCGTGTGGATCGGATATCGAAAAAGACTCACCTCCTGAAGCGTATCCGTACGCTGCAACCAGTTCGGTCATCACTTTAATCATCTCACGAGCTGTTTTAGAACGTTGCAAACCAATTCGCATCAGTGAGCCATAATCTAATATGGCATCTTTCTGTCCATACAAAGCCCCTAATCCGCCAAAAGTTGACTCCCCAACGGCTACTTGATGCTCATTCATGAACTGTACTACCGAATAGGTGTGTGCTACTTCGGGTATAGTTCCCATAAGTTTGCCGTTCTCGTAATGATAAACTTCACGCACATCGCCTGGCTGATGGTCAGCAGCTGGTAGAAACACTGCCGCTCCGTATCTTATATGCGAGTCAGCAGAATAGGTAATCATCACCGAGCCATCTTTACTGGCCCCTTTTGTAACGATAAGGCTGGTACAGGCAAAAGAGGATAAATTACTCCCTGCAATTAAACAAAGTATAAATGAAATTATTTTATTTGTCATATAAACAATAATTTTAGCTTAGGTTATCTCAGACATAATCAAGAGATCAACATAACTTATAACAATTTATCAGGATTCTCATGTTGACATTTTTATTATAAAACTCCCAATAAAAAAAGCTTGTTGGTTTAGAAAGTATCAAAAAACTTAATCATTAGCTTCGAATAACCTTCGAATGCAGTAAATGGCAAGGTTTCATATCTGTCGTATATATCGTGATATGCTTGAATTCCACCCATTGTATAAATAAAGTAACTGGGCACTCCCTTTCGATAGAACATACAATGATCGCTGTTACACGACTCGCCTCTAATGTTAACCGAATGAATGTAATTGTTTTCTTTATTTATACTGCTCAATAAATCAAACTCTTTTTTATAAACAGTTCCATTTACTACTTTAATACCCTCATCTCCTGTTCCAGCCATATCAAAATTAACAAGAAAACGGATTTTACCAAGATCAAACATAGGATTTTCCACATAATGTTCTGCTCCAAGTATCCCCATCTCCTCAGCTGCTAAAGCCATAAAAGCAATAGAATATTGGGGCGGATTTTCTTTGTAGTATTTTGCTAAACTTAGCATCATTCCAATTCCACTGGCATTATCGTTTGCACCAGGTATGTACATTTTAGAACCCATTTTTCCTAAATGATCATAATGACCTGTCATAACCAAGAAGGTATCAGGTTCTTCGGTACCTTTAATATATCCAACTACATTGCTTGTTTTTAATTTTATAAATTTTGCCTTTACATTAATGCTTATTTCTTTTATACTTTCAAGATTAAACTCCCTATTTACAATAAAAGTTGCTTTATCTTTTTGACTTGTAGAGCCGCTCCATGTTAATTTTTTATCTGTGTATATAATGGTTGCAATTGAAGGAACCTCAGGGCTATACTTCACATAGTCCATTAATTCTTTCATCTTCTTTTTGTCATCTGGGGTTTCAATCTTAGATTTGGTTTCATCAATAACGACAACTTTTCCTGCGGAGTTTTTATTTAAATCAGCAAGCTTAGTTTCATCTAACAAGTCTTTGTCACGGATTACAATAATTGGATATTTCCCCTTTATTGACGGAGATTTTGGATCGATAATATAGTCTTTTCCAGGGATAAGCTCCTCTCCGTTAAATTTAAGTTCCATCTTTGATGGAAACGTGTTAGCAGTTATCTCAAAAGGTTGGAAATAGTTTTTACCGAATGATTCTAATCCAATTTCAGCATATTGTTTACTGATGTATTTTGCAGCAATTTTATGCCCGTTTCCAACATAGCCTCTCCCCTTAAATTCGGGTGAAGCAAGTGTTTTAACTACTTCTTTTGCATAATTTAAATCCTGTGCAGATAAACCAAAAGAAGAAGTGATAATTATGAATAATAAAAGTAATTTTCTCATTGTAATGTGGTTTATAATTTGTATTTGCATTATTTTTAATTTTAAGCTTTCTAACAATAAAAGCATTGTTCAAAATAAGTAATTCCGAATTAAGGAATAGACTATAGAACTCGTGAGGAGTTTAAAAAATCGAGATATCTAAAACAATAACCCAACTCCAAAAGTATTAATTGTTTTAGAGTTGGGCAAAATTATTTGTTATTGTTCCCAATATACTATTGGAGTCATTTTAAACCTGTATTATCCGCTATTAAACTCCTATTGCTCTTCTCATTTTGACCCTTTTACCTTTTGTCCTTTTGCATTGATTGTGTTCTCTATTGAAATATTTTTAGTACTTCCGTGTATGAGTAGTTCCTTTCCCGAGACATCTAAATAAGAATCAGAAAGGGTAAAACCATCACTGTTGGAAAGAACAATTCCATTGCTGTTTGGAAGAGAGGCGTTCTCTACAGTTATGTTATTAATTTTAAGATTGTTGCACCCTGTATAAACCTGAAAATCGCCACAAGCATCGCGCAATATAACACCATCAATGGTTACATTGCTACATTCATTTAGGTTAATCAATGCAGGCTTAGCTTTCGATTCTGCCTGTTCTAAATAACCTTTCTGATTTTGCTCTTTGATGCTATTTAATACATCTTGTCCGCTTCCAACTATAACACCTTTACCAATAATTCCAACATTATCAATACTGTCTCCCAGTATCAGTGCATTTGTTCCATTCACTTCGAAATAATCATAAATAGATGGAAATGCAACCAAAACAGCTCCTTCTTTAAGCTCTATTGTCACATTTGACTTTAAATGAAAACTACCAGTGAGATAGCGACCAACATAAAAAGTCAAATTGCCACCGCCATTTTCACTAATAAAATCAATGGCATACTGAATTGAACCCGTGTTAAGCGTTACACCGTTAGACATGACTCCAAACAATGAAGCTTTGTACTCTTTAGCAGATTCGTTAGCAGATAGGTGTAGCGTAAATAATAGCATTACGCTGATTATATATAATTTATATTTGCTCATTATCATAATTTTAATTGTGGATATTTCAATTGTATAAGTTAGCGTTTATTTAACGACTACATTTGTAGAGTTATGCTGAATTATCTGCTGCTTGCCTTTGCTGTCAGGTTCGTTAAATTTGACATTATCAAATGTTGCACCTTTAACATCGTCAAGTACTATTGAAGGACGGTAATCTTTCTTCTCAGCAGTAAAAGTTACATTCTCAAACTCAATACCTTCTGCATGACGAACATAGAATCCCCAAGCTGGCAACTCTCTCCATTGCGAAAACTCTGGATACTTTGCAGGCATTTCAGGGATACTGTCAAGCTCCGCAGCACTTGTTCCTCTATAAGCATACAAAGGATTACCAGCACCAGGATAAACAATCTCAATATTTTTGAGCTTTACATTCTGAATTTTATAATCAGGAAGTCCAACAATGCTCGCAGGAGAAATATTCCGTGGATTATCTTCAATCGGACCTTCATAGTTATAACCGATATCAGGTTTACCAAGCGGCACTTCTGCATAAACATTTGAAATAGTGATATTTTTCATGCTTGGTTCTTTTCCATTAGACCAACGATCGCCAATACGAAGAAAAATTACATTTCCTGTATTAATGGCACGTACACTATCTACTTCAATATTCTCAACTATTCCACCATCGACCGCAGCAAATGTTATGGCCGAACGGAAAGTATCGTAAATTGTTAGATTTTTAATTTTGAAATTGCGAAATCCCCCACGAGAAACAGTCCCAAATTTCAAACCATTTGCACTGGAGCGACCAATACAGTTTTCTACAATTACATTTTGACAAATACTGTTTGGATCGTGCGATTTAAAACAAAACACATCATCGGCAGCATCTATAAAACAGTTTCTAATTTCCACACCATCACAATCGACAATGTCAATTCCGTCATTATTCCAATAGGATTTACTATCAACATATATATTATCAACATATACATTTTTACACTGATCGTAAGTTTGATTCCAACTTGCAGGGTCACGCAGTGTAATATCTGTTATTTTCACATTAGTACACTCTCTAAAGTAGATGTTTTGTGGACGTCTCCACTCTCGTGGTCTGTCATATAATAATTCATCTTCAAAAATGCCGCGGTGAATATACTCTACCAAGTTATTTGCAGTCGTAAACCCACGACCATTAACAGTTCCTTTTCCGGTAATACCAATATTGTCTTGTTTTAGCGCAAATATCATTGACGCCCACTTTATGTAAGGATCTATCACATAATCGAAAGGGTTATTAGACCCCAAGATGGATGCACCATGCTCTAAATGAAGCGTAACATCAGATTTTAAGTAGATACTGCCTGTTACATAATTCCCCGCCTGAAACACTAATCTACCTCCACCATGCGAACTAACATAATCAATGGCTTTTTGAATAGTGCGCGTATTTAAAGTATGTCCGTCTGCTTTGGCTCCAAAGTCTGCAACATTGTAATCTTTTGCCCAGTTATGCAAACTAAATGTGCAAAATAATGCAACTAAAATATATTTTATTTTGTTCATCTTATCTTATTTATTATAGTTTATTTTCTCTCAACAATACCTGTTGATTTGTAGCTATGTAATTGTTTTTTAGCATCTCCTGGTTCATTATATTTCACCTTAGAAAAAGTAGCACCTTTAACATCGTCAAGAACAATTGCTGGACGATATTCTTTGCCTTTAGCAGTCAGCGTTACGTTGTCGAAAGTTATATTTTTCGCATGTCTCACATAGAAACCCCAAGCAGGCAGTTCTTTAAACTGAGAAAACTCAGGGTAGCTATCTTTCATTTCGGGTATACCATCTAAATCGGCTGGAGATGTACCACGGTAAGCATAATTTGGATTGCTATTGCCAGGGTATATTATTTGGATGTTACTCAATGTAACGTTTGTTATATCTTGCCCTGGTAATCCAGTAATAACTGCGGGTGAAATATTGCGTGGCAAATCTTCAATTGGTCCTTCATATTCGTAACCAGCATCGGGCTTAGTTTCGGCTATCTCAGCAAACATGTTTTTGATTGTAATGTTACTCATCGATCCTGTTTTTCCATTATTCCATCTTTCACCTATACGAAGAAATATTGCATTACCAGTATTATATGCATAAAGACTGTCAACTAAAATATTGTCAATAACTCCCCCATCAGGTGTAGCAAGGGTAATGGCTGAGCGGTATGTATCGTAAACTTTGTTATTGATGATTTTAAAATTTTTGTATCCGCCTCTTGTTACAGTTCCAAACTTAATGCCACTGGCACTTGAACGTGCAACACAGTTACGAACCTCTACATTTTCACACATCTTTTCTGGATCGTGCGATTTAAAACAAATTGCATCATCAGCAGCATCAAAAAACGAATTGGTAATGAGCACATCTTTACAATCAACAATATCAACCCCATCGTTATTCCAAAATGCCTTGCTATCAACTGTAATGCTATCTATTTTCAGGTTTTCACACTGATCATATACCAGTACCCATTCTGCAGCATCTTTGACTGTAATTCCCTTTATCAATACATTGTTACATTCACGAAAATACATTCCTTTTGGTCGCATTTGTGCAGAACGATCATATTTCAATGGATCGCTAAGAATGCCTTTATGCACTTGGTCTAACACACTATAAGCCACATCTCTACCCTGTCCATCTATAACACCCATACCAGTAATTGAAATATTGTCAGCATTCTTGGCATATACCAATGCAGTGTTTGGTGTTTCTATATTGTAATCGTAAATATTTGTTGACCCAACAAGTATCGCCCCTTCATTTAAGACAATATGTACATTGGGTTTCATTTCAATAGTTCCAGTAAGATAACGTCCCACATAAAACACCAACTTACCGCCACCTTCTTCATGAATAAGATTGATGGCTTTTTGTATAGAGGTCGTATTTAATGTAGTACCATTTGATTTAATGCCAAAAATGGAGGCATTGTAATCTTTTGCATTAATCCCCAAAAGAGAAAAAAGAAAAAGGGATAAAATAATTGATTTTAAATTGTTCATATTTCTACGGTTTATGTATTTATTGATAAAGCGTTACAGGGCCTAATAAACCCATTGATTGAATATCTTGGTTTTTGTTTTTAAGTACAAGAAACTTCTGTGCAGTTTCATTATCTGTTAAAGTTTTCATGTAGTTACCCATTGAAGTAATAATTCGAACTTCAATATCATTGATGCCCTCTTTTGCTATTCCTTTCAAATTGTAAATACGGTTACCATACCATTTAACACCACACGACTCCCCATTTACAAATAATTCGGACACGCCCCACACCTTACCAAGATTCAAGTAAACATCATTTTTAGTGTTCACATTTATCTTTTTGCGATAAATAGCAGTTCCCGAAAATTCGACATGTTCAGTATCTCTCAGATCTGTAAGTTCATCCATATCGAATGTTTTAACCGAATCTTTAAGACTATGCTGAAGTTCCACTTTCCATGATTTGTCAAGAGAAGTTACATCGCTTCCTGTCACAGGAGTTGGACTCCAAAATGCGCCATCTTTATCTTTACTAAACGCAATAACACGTGTTTCAGCTGGTCCAAGGTTCACTTCAAAGCTATCACCATTGGGTTTAATTCTATAGCGCTCACCAGTTTCAACATCCCATAGCCACGGATAACGACCTTTACTGATTGCTTTTGAGAAAGTTACATTTGTTTTATAACTATCATGCATGTGTACGTTTTGGAAAAAGAATATCTCATTTTTATCATCATCAGTAAAACGTGTTTGCATAAAAAACCTATTAGGTTTCTCAATCGTAAGGTATTGCGATAAATTATATTTAGGTATTAACTGCGTGTACCATTCCAAAAACATGTTATCTTCAGGTTTGTCAATTAGAATAAATCTTTTTGGATACCCTTTCAGTTTCGAAACCAAAGATTGCACCTCTCTATCACGCTCTGCCCATTTATCAAGTCCTAACGACTTCTCTGGAAGTTTTTCGATACAAAAAATGCGACCTCCTGAAGAAACAAAATCTAACAGTTTTCTCAATATATCGGGGTTCATACTTGTTACTTCTACAAGAAAGAGCGTATCATACTCTTTAGGTCCATAGCTTAGTTTTCCCTTTTTTATCTTTGCATCTTTGATAATGTTTTCAGTAACATAATCAGCCGCTCCACCCGTTTTGTTTATCGACTCCCAGATAATAGAAGTATATTGAACGTTCAGCTTTTCTGGAAAAGGGTCAGTCTGCACGCCCATCTCTCCCCACATGTCATAATTGGGAGGAAGAATAGCCATATCTGTATACATATCAACATTTTGCAACAAAGCAGAAAGTCGGGCTTTATATTTATTCAAGTATTTGAAATAGGGCCACCAATTGTTCTTTTCGCTATAGTATGATCCATATTGCACCCAACCAGGAAATGGAGCTTCAGGTGGAGAATAATTAAAACCATGCCAAATGGAGTGAGTTATTCCTGACATGATGGCCATGTCCGAACCAATTTTTAAGTGCTCTAATGTGATATTAAACACATTATAAGTATTGGTCATTTCCTCACAACTAACAAGACGTTTTCCTGTTAAATGTGCAGCAGAGGAAACATATTTATTAATCATTGTATAACCGCGTCCACGACGATAATCCTCATCTGACATTTCCTCTCCAATTCGATGCTTTAACCAATTTGTTGACCAAGACTCGCCCTCTGGAATATCGTATCCCAAACTGGTTTGTAGAGGGAAGAAACCACGACCATAAGGTTGTGCTCTTGACTTCACATTTAAGTCTTTACACCATTGCAAATATGTTAGAGTGAAGCGTTCATATAATAATTCTGCTTTTGTAAATTCGAAATCGAAACGAATGCGTTTTAACTCTTCATTAAACTCGGGAGTCTTTTTAGCACCATATTTATCATCAATTGTGCCACCCAATCGACCTACTTTGAACATAATAAATGGCAAGTAAGGCATAATATCATATCCACGACGTTTCTCAAATTCTTGAGGAAAATCTGTAGTCCAGTTACTACCTTCAAGCTCCATGGAGTCACTAAAGAAAGCACGAAGATGATTGGATAGGGGCCCCGTCTTTTTTTGAATCGTGTTGGACATATTATCCAAGTATTTTCGAACTGCCTCTTTGTTCATATGGTCAAGTATAGGACCTGCTGCACCAGGAGCACCATTTATTACGCTGGCAAACGAATCAACCTTTACCAGTGCATAAAAAACATGTTTCCCTTCAGGAACATCAATAGTAATAATCTCATCGTTCCTTTTATGTGAAAAATCAACCACTTGATCCAAACCTGCCATAGGTTCAGGAACCATCTTCAGCGAAAGTATTTCAAATGTGCGACTTAGCGATGGTACACTCACTCCAGGGTCTACTGTCTTGAAAATATTGAACTGAGAAGTTTCAAAAGGTGTGGGTCCCTCAATAGTTTCTGCGTATATAATAACTACTTGTGCACGTTCGTCACGTGGCAGAGTCTCTGAGCCAAATGGCCAACCAGATCCCACTATTAGATCGCAAGTCATGTCAAGTTTTTTTGCTTCCGCAAAGGTTACTTCCAACATATCTATCCACTCATTGCTCAACCACCTCAATGATTTTTTACCTAAATCGTCACCCGTTGAAGGAAATTCAATTGGATTGATTTCAACCCCTCCAATTCCTGCTTCTTTCAATAGATGCAACTCACGTATCAATTCATTTTTCTCTATTTTATCGCCATTCCACCACCAACGAACAAATGGATGATGCTTAGAATCAGGAGCATTAAAAAGTTGATAAACACCGCCCCTCTTCATTCTACTCATTTTATCAATTGCATTTACACCCAATGAAGGCATAGAATTAGCAACTATTAATCCGGAGGATAAAACTGTACTGCGTATTAGAAAATCTCTTCGATTCATTTTATTTTTTTTATTCTTTACAAAACGATATAATATCTATAACTTTTCTGTAACGATTTTAGATGAAGTAATTATTTCATTCAATTAAATAGGCAATCATACACCATTTAGTAATTTAACAGGCCCAACAAGCCCCATTGATTCATATGATTGGTTCTTTGTCCATTTTTGACAAGTTTCATTTTCTGTAAGACTTTTGCAGTAGTTACCTGCTATTGTAGTGATGGTGACTTTAAGTGTAATATTGCTTTCCCTCAACAAATCCTTACAATCATAAAGGTGCTCTCCGTACCACTTCGATCCTAACGAAACACCATTAATTGAAACTTCAGAAACACCATAAACTTTACCCAAATCAATATAGGAAAACAAGTTATCTGGCTTTAATTTCAGCTTTTTTGTGTAAGTAACAGTTCCTCCAAATTCTTTAAATTCAGGAATTTTGTTTAGATCTTCAAGATTATCAAAAGCCTTCTTTTTCTGTGTGCCATCTATATGATTGAATTCAGCTTCCCAGTTTCCTGCAAGCTCATGAGTCGATAATTTATCAACTGTCTTTACAGGCAACGGAGTCCCATTCTTACTGTTTTCAAAAACAATGAGTTTTGATTCTGCAGGCAACAACTCAATGTTTAACTTGTTTTTCTGATCTCCATAAGGATATAAATACCGTTCACCTGTTTCAGCATTCCATATCCATGGTTGTTTGTTTCCTGTACTAAACTCTGCATCAAAAGAATTTTTTTTAGTTCTGCTGGAGTTTACAAAGAAATAAATCTCTTTGTCTTCAAACGTATATTGTACTTGACTCACATCAAGACTTGGATGATCAATCTTTACTGGCGGAGTAATATTAAATTCATCTTGAATCTGTTGAAACCAAGTCATTAGATTTTTAGCTGGTTTTTGTACAATTTTGCATGTTTCGGTATACTTAGCAGTAATCTTACCAATATCTTCTTTTACTTTTAAATCATTCTCTTGGTAATTCAATAAACCGATGCTTTTTGTTGGAGCTTCTCCAATAAAAATGATCTTCCCTCCAGATTGTGCAAACTTAGCTAATGACAATGCTGTCTTGGGGTCAATTGAAGTTACTTCTATCAACATAATGGTGTGATAGGTTCGTTCATTGTACTTCAAAACACCATTTTCTATTTTAGCATCGTTCACTATGTTTTCACTTACATAATCGCAAGTATTCCCATTCTGATGTATTGCATACCATAAGTCATATTCATACCATGGATATCGTTCGCCCCAACCAAAAGCAGGTTGAAACTGTTGTCCATATTTACTCCATTTATCTCCTAATGGATGCATAATGGCAATATCTGAACGCGGATCAGCCAACTGAAAGAGAGATGAAATTCGCGCTTTATAGCTTGTCCATTGTTTGAAGTAGGGCCACCAAGGGTTGCGCTCATTAAAGTATGCTCCCCAGCGTACCCACCCAGGAAACTCGGCCCTCTCTGGGCTATAGTTATAACCATGGAGTACAGAGTGATTTACACCTGATAAATTACTTTGATCTCCAATAATCTTTATCATCTCCAAAGATGCAAAAAACACCTGCGATATGTTGGTTATTTCTTCACAACTAACGAGTTTTTTATTAGCCAACCGTGAACCTGAAGCTACAAACTTATTGGCTGAAGTAAATCCATGATGATCTTTAAGTCCGTTATGATCGCCCAACCATGTTTCACACTCGGGAATGTCAAGTATCATGCTGGCTTCTATTGGATGATAAACTACTCCATATGCTTGAAGCCTTGACTTCACACCATTACGCTGACACCATTCATGGTAAGATCTGGTAAATCTTTCTTCAAACAACTCCTGTTTTGTTTTCACATAGTCATACCTGACTCTGTTAACTGTTTCAAGTGCTGTTTCTGCCATTCTTGTTTTTACGGGGTTTTCGCTCCACCCATCAGCTGAAAATACAAAAGGAATATATGGATTTAAAGAATAGTCTCTGCGTTTTTCAAACTCCTGAAGCATATCGTCGCTCCAAGTATTGCCCTTCAGCTCAAGACTGTCGCAAAACATCGAACGAAATGAATCTCCCAAACTTCCCATTTGAGCCTCAAGAGCATCAGACATTCTATCTAAATATCTATCAACTGCTTTTTTATTAAAGTGATTAAGCACGGGACCAGAAGCACCAGGAGCACCCAATGTAACAGATTGAACTCCTGTTGTTTTAACAATAACAATCAAATCTTGATCCACATAGTAGGGAACTTCAATATGAAGAATATCATCCTCATCAAACTGATCAGTTAAATCAACACCTTCCTCAAAGGTTTCCATGTATGAGGGAACCATCCTTACAGTGTATAGCTCTTTAGTCCCATTATCAGTAATATTTACCCTATCAAGTAATTCTTGTTTAGAGAACCTAACTGTTGCAGGACCAACAAGCTTATACGAATTAACATTCATGGTGAGGACTTGTGTTTGTTCCTCTTTTTCAAGAAACTCACCTCCAAATGGCCAACCAGATCCTACAATAATATCACATACCATTTCACGCTTATGAGCTTCTTCAACGGCATATTTCACCATATCAATCCACTCCTTGCTAAGCCATGGCAATTTCTTTATACCCAATTTGTCTTCACCTGGAAATCTAATGGAATTAATTTCTACGCCTCCGATTCCAGCATTTTTCAAGACTTCAAGTTGTCTGCTTATCTCTTTTTTCTCAATGAGATTTCCATTCCACCACCATCGTATATAAGGCTTTGCTTGATTGAGAGGGTGCTGGAATAGACTAAATAAAGAAGAGTTATTGATGTTTTCCTGCGAAACATTGTTTGGCAAAAAACCATATTCAGAACTAAGCAAAGGTAAACTTCTAAGCCCCACAGATGAAGCTAAAACAGTGCGGATAAAATTACGACGAGATTTGTTCATAGATATAAAGTTCAAGAGAGCCTACTAATAAAAACAACTAAAGCAAGCTCCTATAAGAAGAATTTAATTACAAAGAAGAAGCTAATAGCTTATGATAATTTATGATGAGCTCAAAGATAAAAACAAACTTTTATTAGATCAATATTCAACAAATAAAAGATAGTAAAAAGGGCGTAGCAACAGCTCCGCCCTTTTCAATTAAAATTAAATTTCCACTTAGTTTTGTACCGCCAGAGGATTGTATAACATTTCTACCTCAGGTATTTTCAAAGTCATTTTATCAACACTGTATGTACCTTTGTCAACATGATTGGTTGAACTTTGACGGTCAACTGGGATATTCCAACGTTTGTTGTTAAAGAACTCACGACCATTTTCGCCCCATAATTCAATGCGAGTTTGAAGTTGCACCATTTGGAGAGCAGTCATTCCATTCATGCTTGAATATGTATCAACAGTCAAAGGAGTTTCCCCTGTTTTGGTACGAGCTGCAAGTAAAATGTTTAGCGTATTTTTTGCTTCAGCTTCTTTTCCATCACGAGCTTGAGCTTCTGCTTTCATAAGCAACACTTCCGAAGTGCGCATATAGTAGTTAGTAACTGTTCCGACATTTTTCTTATCATCTGATCCAATTCCATGAGTCGCAGCAAACTTTAAGTTAGTATAAGCAGGAACAAATCTCTTTGTATTATTCGTTGGATATGTATAATCACCAAAATCTGTTGCCATAAAAACGTTCTTACGATAATCTCTACTATCAATTTTCTCATACAGACGATTATCAATACGTGCATATCCTTCTCCTTCACCGCCATTTCCTTCACCAAAAGGATTCATCCAAAAATTATGCACAGTTTTGGCTTCACCAACTGGCCATCCTAAAATAACTTCAGGGTTTACTTCGTTAAATAAGAATCCATTTGTTTCTGGACGAATTTCAGGATTACTTGCAGTACCCACATTATTTACTCCACCATAAACATTCTGACCCATCAATGTTGGATATTGAGCTAAAATATCATTAGAAGCAGAAATTGCTGTTGTCCAATCGCCAGTTATTAAACTTACGCGTGCTAAGATAAATTTCGCAACTGATAAGTCAATATCTTTTAGATTGCTTTTAGTATAACCATAATTTGCAGCTTCAAATAATTTAACAGCATTTGTCAAGTCATTTTTAATGAAATTATAGGTGTCAGTTGAAGATGCCCGTGGCTTATAAGGCTGTGTTGGTGAATAGAAATCATATAACATAATACCTAATTTATCCTTTCCACCTTGCAAATAAGAATCTTGATAATTTTCCATCAAATAGTTGTAAGCAAAAGCGCGAACTATCAAACCTCTTGCTTTAAACTCCTGCAATTTTGGAATAGTACCAACTGTTTCGTCATCTAAGTAATTCAACATTTTATTTGCGCTTGTAATAACATCCCATATCGCTTCATAATAAAATCTATTCTTGTCGACTGCTGTTGAAATAAAGTCACGCAAATAATATTCGTCAGCACCAAACATAGTCAAGTTCTTTGCACCAAGTACGATATCGTTACCTTCTAAATTTCGCATGGCGTTCATTCCTTGCCATGTTCCATAACGTACTTCAGAACCACCTGAGCCATAATTTAAAAGTCCAGGCATTCCATTTGCCATACTACCCAATATCAAGTTTATTTTGGTTGTATCGCCTGATGCCAATATCTCTTTTATTTGCTCGTCAATTATGTTGTTTGGAGGAGTTACTTCAAGTTGATCTGCACAAGAGAGCAAAAACATACTTGTAAGAAATACAATTCCAATTATATATTTTTTCATATCTATTTTTAGTTTGTTTTAGTTAATTAAAAGTCTAAATTTATTCCGAATGAGATAGTGCGCATCGATGGATACGCATAAGCTCCAACATCAAGTCCTCCAACCAATGACATGCGAGGATCAATACCTGAATGCTCGGTTATCATAAAAAGATTGTCGGCTGACACATAAAAGCGTAAACCGCTAATGTCATATTTTTGCGTAAACGCTTGAGGTACAGTGTATCCAAATGTAATGTTTTTAAAATTCAAATAGGATGCGTTAAACAATGCCATATCTGTATATAGCCAGCTTCCAAAAGTTGATCCATCTCCATAAGTATTTCCATACATAGCCATAGGGAATTTTGCATCTGTTCTTTCTGGCGTCCATGTATTGTCAATTAACTCGGCAGACAAAGCACGTCCAAAACTATCACTGCGATACATTCCATTTCCGTACTCATTGCTATAAAACTTTCCTCCCAATTGGAAAGCAAACATTCCTGTAAAATCAAAACCTTTATATCTTAGCGTTGTACTAAAACCTCCTATAAAATCAGGAATTGAGCTACCCAATTCGTAACGAGATGCATTGGTATAGTTGGTAGTTTTTACATCACCACCTACTGCAACATCGTTATATAAATTAGCTGCATGATCTTCTTCTGTCACTTTGTGGTAGAATAATGGTAAACCAGTTGATTGATCTACTCCAGCATATTTAAACAAATAGAGGTTGTAATAATCTTTACCAATACCTCTCAAATATGTTACATTGGCAGAAGTTCCTGAACCTGCAGATGACCATGCATCAGCATTTGCTGTCCAATTACCGTCCAACTCTGCCGACCCTACTCCGTCAGGAACATGTTTCAATACAGTCGTATATTGGGTGCCGTTTAAAGAAACGCTCCAAAATAAATCTTGCGATTTTATGACCTCGTAGGTTAATTCTAACTCTACTCCTCTATTTTGTATCTCAGCAGTGTTTTTCTGTAAACTTGATTGTCCCAGAGAAATCGCAATGGGTTGATCCCATATTGTGTTATTGGTGTTTCTGTTATAGAAATCAAAAGTACCGTACAAACGATTAAATAGCGTAAAGTCAACACCTGCATCAAATGTGTATGTGTTTTCCCAAGTTAAAGCATCATTTGGGTAGCCACCTTGACTAAGCGTAAATTCTGCTGGAGTACCTGTACCACCAGTAGTTTCTGTAAACTTAGCTCCGTAGCCCCACAATCTATAACCTGAATAATCACCAATACCTGATTGATTGCCAATAACTCCGTAACTGGCACGCACTTTTAAATTATCTAACCAGTTTTTAGTGTTCTCCATAAAGTTTTCACCCGTAACTCTCCATGCTCCACCTACAGACCAGAAAGTACCCCAACGCGTATCGCTGAATTTAAATTTTGAAGAACCATCACGACGTGCTGATGCTTCAGCATAATACTTATTGTCATAAACATAACTGGCACGACCTAAATAACTCTCCATTGCATTTTCAATTATATTCCCACCAGGATTTGAAAATGTTCCTCCAATGTATCGTCCAACAAAATTGTTGTAAGCAATAAATCCTGGAATCAATTCGTGTGATGAGCGGTAGTTTAGCAGCTCTAATTGATATTTGTTAAATTCGTGTCCAGCTAATGCCTCAACACGATGCAATCCGAAGTCTCTGTTGTAATTTAGCAATTGCTGAGAATTGAGAATAGTAACATTCTGAAAAGTTTTCCCGAAAGCCCCTGTTCCTGCAGCTTGTCCAGTTTCACTTTGCCAATAGCGGGTACGTGTTTCATGGTACTTATCAAAACCAAGATTAGTAGTAAAAGTAAAATCCTTCAAAAACTTTATTGTAGCATAAGTTCTTGTGGTGATATCACTTGATTCTCTTACGTCTTTATCAGTATCTAACATATATAAAATATTGGTGGATGATAAAGCTGCAGCTGTTTGTCCCAAAGGAGACCATGTATCGCCTGCATTGACGTGTACCTTTTTCTCTCCATTTTCATATATTAAATTACCGTCTTTATCATGCGCATACAATTGTGTCAATTGGTTCACACCATTAAAGAAACGGAAAGGATTAGCAACGGCTGAACCAGGGTTACGTCCATAACGTGTTGCTGGAGACTGAGTAGATCGCCATGAATAAGTTACGTTGGTACCCACTTTTAGCCAATCATATAGTTGTGCATTTATATTTGATCGACCATTGTAGCGTGAAAACTCTGAACCTCTAATGTAAGAAGGATCTTCCATATAACCCAATGAAATGAAATAATCCATTTTCTCAGTTCCGCCAGAAGCCGAAATATTATATTCTTGACGTAGCTTGTTTTCTAATAAATACTTATCGTAATTTTCATCGTAAAGCAATCTCGCATTTGGATTCAACCTTCCATCAGGATTAACCAAATATGCTCCTGACATAGTTGCACTACTTGAAGCGCCTGAACCAGTTGGCGTGTAAACTGCGCCTGGAACATCATAAAGCATCCAATTGCCGAATGCATTCGTTGAAAAACTTGAAGTAGATCCTGTGTAATCAAATAAATGAGCACTGGCAAATTGCGCAGCCTGCTCATGTGTCATATTCGGATTCTGTACATTCGTTGTGTAGTTTTTTGAAGTACCTGATCCATCAACTCCAAAACGTACAGAGTTATAAATAGATTGCCAACCAAATTCGTAAAGATCTTTTGGATCAGATATCTTATCATACTGATAAGGTCCTACTTGGTTAATACCCACACGTCCTTCAAAAGATACTTTCGTTTTACCTGTACCTCTTTTTGTAGTAACCAAGACTACACCATTAGCACCTCGAGATCCATATAAAGCAGTTGATGCCGCATCTTTTAATATGGTTACACTTTCAATGTCTCTTGGGTTAATTGTAGATAAAGGATTGGCATGCTGTGCAGGCACTCCGTCAACAACAATCAATGCATTTGAATTATTTTGACTTGACGAACCAACACCACGCAAACGAATACCCATATCCAAACCAGGCTGTCCGTCCACGGCAGCAACTTGCAAACCTGCCACTGCTCCTTCAAGAGCTCGTGTAACAGTTGAACTTGATTGCCTTGAAATAAGTTCACTATCTACAGTACTAATAGCACCTGTTAAGTCTTTTCGCTTACTTGTTCCATAGGCTACTGCAACTACTTCTGCAAGTCCTATTGACTCTTCTTCCATCACAACGTCTATTCTGGTTTGATTCCCAACCACAACTTCACTTGTCTTCAATCCAACAAATGAGAATTGAAGTGTTGCGCTTTCAGCTACGCCTGGTAATGTATAATTACCGTTTTCATCAGTAGTAGTTCCTTTTGTAGTTCTTTTAACTACCACAGTAACGCCTGGCAATGTTTCACCATACGAGTCTGTAACTTGACCTGTAACAGTTTGTTGCTGCTGGCTAACGTTCAGCTCATTGTTTGATTCAGCAAACATTTGCACTGTTGGCAAAGTGATAATCATACAAACTAAAGTCAAAATTCTGAGAAATCTTCTCAGAGATAAGACTTCGAGGTACGCTAAGTTTCTCTTATTTTTTTTCATGTAATTCAAATTTCTAAGTTTTTAAATAGATTTTCTTTTAAAATGTAATTTCAATAATTTAGTCTAATAAATAGATTTGTTTTTCGTAGTTTATTCATTTAATACTTTTAGAAGGATTTAATCATAGGCAAAATTAATTTGATCAATTTACATCTGTTATTTTTAGATTCATTATCAATAAAAAACATTGATGCGAAATACATCTATGTCAAAAAGATAGAAGCAGAGTACGAAAAAAATACTTAACAAAATATCTAACACACATCATCCATAACAGTTCATAACAGTAATCCATGCAAAGATAACACTATTTAGCATAATGAAAAACTTTTATAATTTTTTTTCTTAAAGCATGAGTTTAATTTAAATTACTACTTGATAATAAATGTATTAATCCGTTTCAAATTTTAACAAAATCGGTTTGAACAGGAAAATAATTAAAGAACAAACTTGCAAAAGTTTGAATTTTTATTCTCCAAACACTATAATATGCTTATTAATATTTCTTCATCCATGTTGTTATTTCTCCACCACTTTGGCTCGCATCACCAAATGGCACAAGTATTATTTCCACTGGTGCACCCTCCTCCAAAGCTTTTACCTGATACGCCTGACCACCAATCCATCCTTCAGGAAGCACTCCATCTAAGGATTTCATTTGTAAATCTTCTGGATTTATAGAAAGTTTATTTGCATCCACTTTATTAATCGATTGGTCAAAAACTAAGACTTGAGGACCACGTTGAATGGCAACAAATCCTGGATAGCTCATTCCTCCATCAAGTATTTGAGTTGGTACAGTAAAGCGAATATCAACTTTATCTCCCTTTTTCCAAATTCTTTCAATAGATGCCAATTCAGATGTTTTGATGTTTTGTTTTTTGTTGTTTACCCTAACAGTGAAATCCTTCGCCCAATAAGGGATACGTAAGTTCAATTTAAACTTTGTGGAATTTGCTGGGTCAACAGTTACTATTACACTTCCTTCCTGATCGAAACTTGCTTCAGAAGTAAAAGTTACATCTGTATTCCCAACATTTGTTTTGAACTCACCTGATTGATATAATAACATTGTTGGATTATTCTCAATTTTCCCATTGGTGAAAAGAGGAATCATAGAGATACCGCGCGGCACACTCGACATGCAACAGGTAATTGCAGTTCTATAAAGTTTAGCACCTGTCAAACTTGTATAATAACTAACTCCCCCGGTTTGAGGATTCTCAGCACCAATTAATTGATTGTAAGTAGCCCGCTCCAATTCATTAAGGTATTTTATATCGCCAGTAAGCAAAAACAACTGATAGTTGAATTGCACCCAAGTTGTGGTAACGCATCCCTCGCCCATGTGGTCATCGGGAGTAGCTGACAAATCGTGATTTCCTTGAAATATCTCAAAATTACTTGAAGTGCCAGTTATATACATTCTATTGGTTACTATATCGTTCCATGCAGTTTGCATCAAGTCAAATAGCTCTTTGTCTCCTGTAACCCTGTATAATTTCAGTATACCAACTAAGTTGGACAACATTTCATACGCTTTACCATTGGCTACTTTATCTACTCGACCAGTTTCTTTTAGTGTGGCAATTATTTTTGGACCATTCTCTTGGTTATAGCTTTCAAGAATATATTTGCTGAAATCAATGTATTTAGGATCTCCTGTCCAACGATACAAGTCAACTATAGGTTCCAAAACACTGGTAGCGGCCATCCCAACATGGGTTCCTGATTGTATAATATCTAACTGATTGGGTTTGTTTCCAAATGTTTTAGAGAGTAAATCCCCCATTTTGACACAGGCAGTCAATGCAGATTCCAATCCAGATGTTTCGTAATAGTGCAATAAACCAATCAAGTTGTATTTCAACGACCACACATCCCAACTCGTCCAGCGTTTATCAAAAACATAAGTTCCTAAATATCCATCCTCTTTTTGCGAGTAAATAAGATTTTGTGCAACCTTATCCATTATTCGTTTCAGACTATCGTTTTTGTGATTATCGTAAGAGTAACATGCTGCATCCAAGAATTTACCTGCATGCTCGCCTATCCATCTATGATCGCCAGGTTGATTTAAATAACCACTTATCAATTGAGTAACATCTACTGCTAAGAGTCGTGCTTCTGTATTACAATCGATTCGTTCGCCCAACCAACCATCGACCTCTTGATCTGTCAATACAATTGACTCAAACTTGCCAGAAACTATTGGCGTATCAGGGAATGTTTTTGAATGATAAACAATATTATCAATCCCCGATGAAATGTTCCATCCTTTAGTGAATTTGTATTCAGATATAGATAATTCGTAATTTCCGTTTACAAACCCATTAATTGAAGGAAAAACCGATGCTACTTTTGTCAATCCAGGTTTTAAGTCTATAGTTACAACTTCTTTTTTGATGCTTTTTTTATCAAATGCTGTATAATTAACTGTCACTTTCCCCTGAACCTCTTTCTCAGACAAATTTCTAATGTAGCAAACTGTGGGGTCTTCTTTCTGATTTTCAAAGGAAAATAACATGTCGGGAGAAGAGGCAGTAAACAATGGCATCGTTCTCATGCGAAATGAATCCCAATATCTAACCCGAAATGCAATTGTGTTTTCTTCGTTCCAATTTATCAAATCAGTATCTATTATATACTCTAAGGTATTGCCATTTTCAACATATTTATCTCCTATATAAACTCCGTTCAAATAGCAGTTGGGTGCTGAAATGTCTTTAAAATACAATGAGATTGATCCTGTTTTATTCAACATAGCTTTTAAGGACTCACTAACAAAGAACGTTTTACGAAGCCAAAAGTATCTATTGAAACCAATTGCTCCATCTGTGTATGAATAATCGTATCCACTTAAATCATCGATGACTTGCCAATTGCTATCGTCAAAATCCACTTCTTTGTAGTCTTGATTGTCGGGCAACTCCACAACACCAGTAAGGACTTCGGATTCTATTTTTGCTTTGCCTTGTTTTGATGTTCCATCAAACACGGGCATTGCTTTCCATGTTCCATCTAATAATAACTGTGTATTAGATTGTGCATTTAGGGCTATAATAATACCAATGCATAAAAACAGAGTAATACTTAATCTTTTCATTTTATTTTTTATAGGATTATCAAAAAAGTTTAATATAAATGGATAAACGTTTGTTCAAAAAAACAACAATTACTATTATTGGGAACAAATATATATAAAGTAGAATGAATATTAACGCAATAAAGAAATTAGTTTCGCTTTTTAACATTATATTTTTCAAGATGATGCAATTTACACAGTGCCTACAGTTATTTAAGCTTCTCGATATAGAATACGAAATATGAAAAGGCATCTTTTTTATATAAGAGAATTAGGTACATTTGTGCCGATAATTTTTTGATCAACTGTCTTGCTTAAGATTTAATTGAATAAATTCATCTCATATTCTTTCAGTAGAACCCAATCGTAAAATAGGACAGTGCAAGAGAAACCAATAAACCCCCAACTATTAAAAACCAAACCTCATTTCGAAATATTAAACGGAATGCGAGGATTAGCCGCTATAGTAATAGTTATTTTTCATTTTATGGAAATAATTATTACTGATTTTAGTCAGATTTTTATAGCGCACGGTTTTTTGGCAGTTGACTTCTTCTTTTGTTTATCTGGTTTCGTAATTTCTTATGCTTATGATACTCGAATTGCTAAAATGCTTTTAAAGACATTTATTAAATTAAGACTCATTCGCTTGCAACCGTTAGTTGTAATTGGTTCTATATTAGGATTACTAACTTTTTTATTTGATCCCTATAGTAATTTATTTGCCTTATATGGATTTAAGGAGACTGCCTTGCTTTTTACTACATCAGTTTTTATGATTCCTTACCCTGTAGTGTCTGAACGTTTTTTCAATCTTTTCAATCTTAATGCACCCAGTTGGACTTTATTTTGGGAATATGTGGCCAATCTCATCTATGCCACTATATTGTTTAAAGCTACAAAGCGTGTTTTAGTAATTTTGGTTTTATTATCTGCAACTTTTCTTTTTTATATCGGTTGGCAATATGGCAACTTGTTGGGTGGATGGAATGACTCAACATTCTTTCATGGTTTAGCTCGCATCTCTTTTTCTTTCACCATGGGTATGTTGGTTCATCGTTCTGGTTGGATTATAAAAAACAAATTCGGCTTAATAGGTATGAGTGCCCTGTTAATGCTTGCATTAGTAACACCTTATAACGATCAATGGAGTGGAATTGTCGAACCAATTATTGTTGTTTTCTACTTTCCTCTATTACTTTCATTGGGGGCTGGCGCAACATTAGCTAAAAAGCATGAGAAAATAAACAAACTATCGGGTGACATTTCTTATCCGCTATACATGACGCACTATCCATTTATGTGGGTATTTGCAAATTATGTATCTGTCACACAACCCAACATAGCTGAGTTGTGGTGGGTAATTCCTATTTCAATAATTTTACTTATTGGCTTTGCCTATATAGTTACCGAGTTTTTAGACTTCCCAATAAGACGCTACTTGAAAGACAGATTAAAGGAGAAAACAATAAAGAAGACGAATTAAATTGTTATTAAAGGTATAAGAGACGTTAAAAAGATTCCAACAAGGGCTATTATAATATCATTACATAAAAGCAGTTCTTAATTTTCTGATTACTTCATTGCGCTCAATATATCCAATACTTCCTGAAGGGTTTTAGCGCCTTCCAATTTTTGGGTTTCAAACACCATGAAATAGCGATAATCATCACCCGCCTTACTTGCCCACTTCTCGCCCAACTTTAACTTGTTTTGAGTGTCTGACCCATCTAAGAAGCCACCTTTGGTTTCAATCACAACGGTTTTTCCATTTTTCATTTTCACAATGAAGTCGGGATAGTGATTGATAAATCCATTTAATTCAAAACCTTTTCCACGCTCCAAATTGCGGTGCCAAAACACAACGCTATCTAAATTAGCAATTTCGTTGATCACCCTTCTCTCAAAATCATTCATCTCACACTCTTCAATGTAAAGGTTCTTAGTAATTCCCTGTTGTGTACTTTTAGGTTGAATGGTTTTAGAAAACTTAAAGGTAGGTTTACACACAATATGGCCTTTGTCTAACATCCGTACAAAATTTTCTTGCGCATAGCGTGTAGCCAATTCATTTATCTTCCGATTGAATATTTCTGCAAAAAGAAACTCATTGTTAGCTATTTCGGCAATCTTATCGCTATCCAATGGTTCAATTGCTTTTTCTATGTACTTTTTGATTTGCGGTAGAGCTATTTCATCCACTTTCTTGATTAACTGCGTTAACCGTTGCGCAATTTGTGAAATTTTCCCTTCGGGTGACAAGGTGGAAATGTATTGAACGAAAGTATCTTTCACCGCTTGGCTTTCTTTCCTATATTCAGGCACAAATTCATCTGAGCGTTGCTCCACCAAGTCTACACGATATAACTGCGATGAGGTTCTTTTCAAATCTATTTTGCTGTCCTCTTTGCTCAAATCGAAACCTTTCAACAATAAGTTTTTTGTCAGCGGCACCATTTCGTTTTCTTCCAACAATGAGGGGGCTGCTTTAATAAAGAATGTTGGCAGTTTCACCTCTTTGGCTTCCTCTTTAAAAGTTTCCTTTATTTCGTATGTAGGTATTTTATCTCTCATCTCTGAAGGTATTGATGAATCATCCTTTTCAGACGCTTTCATTATTTTTTCAAACTCATTATTTGTCTTTCCCGCCAGATTCAGTATTTCTTCCACAGGTTTGTATCCGCTCTCAGAGTCTGCAATTTCATTCACTTGTGTTGGATCAATGTGTAACTCCTCGTCTTCATCTGTTTCAGAAGCATCTGGTTTGTCAAATGAATCTCCAAACAAACTACTTAACTGACCCACCTCACTCTCTTTCGCCTCTTCCTTTTGGGCTTCCTTCACCCTGTAGTCTTTTGCACTAAATCCAGACTTATTCAAACCTGCCACTATTTTATCAAGTGTGTTCAGGAAGTTGGTTGACGATGTCAATACATAAGAATAGTTGAGCAATTCCTCTTGATGCTTTGTTACATAAGGCAACCGGAGTATGCGCCCCAATATTTGCTCCACATCAATGGACGATGATTTGTTTGCCAACGATGCCAGTATATAAGCAAAGGGGCAGTCCCACCCTTCCTTCAGTGCATTCACTGTGATGATGAAACGCACCTCACAATCTTTGCTCATTAAGTCCTCGTTCTTTATTTCGTCTACATTGGCTGTCTTTATCTTGATTTGATTATTGGGAATGCCAATATCTATCAAACTCTCTTTTATCTTCTCGAACGTGATGTTGTCATTGGCTGTTTTGGGTTGCGCTTGAAACAAAACAATGGGGCGAATGTATCTGCCTTCTGCCCTTTCTTGCTCTATTGCTCTTTGCTCCAATGTCTTTTGCAATTGTATAGCACTATTAATTACCTCGTGCGTGTCTTGGTGGTTGTACACAATGACAGGTAGTTTCACCATATTATTACGCTTTAGCTTTATGGCATCTACAAAACTGATGATGTTGCTCTTGTTGCGCGGAGTAGCCGTGAGGTCGAATATAAAACTCGGGTTGATATTGTTGAGCATATCAATGCGCAAGTCTGCCTCAAAGTTGTGACTTTCGTCAATTACTATCACAGGATTCAAATAGGCAATCACTTGCATCAATGCCGAGTCATCCACATTCTCTAATTCTGCTTGCAAGGATTTGAAGTGCTTGGCAAACTCGGTTAAGTTCTCATTTTGACGGTATGCCCTGGGCAGTCCTTTTCTCACAGTTTCAACAAACGACTGCACACTTAGCACCAATATGCTCAACTGCTCTTTCACCTCAATGGGGTTGAACCCCTGTCCAAATAGCAGCGCCTCTTTATCATACACTTTCACACGCGAGTTGAAGTGCGAATCTATCTTTTGCCTATACGGGTGGCTGGGGTCGTTCAAGTTTCGGTATGTCTGTTTCAAAATAGTGTCAGACGGCACAAACCACACCACCACTTTTGGTTTATCAAGCGGAAAACTATCAAAGATGGGTTTTAAAGCATTGCAAGCAATAAATGTTTTTCCGCCTGCAGTGGGCACTTTCACGGTCACCCTTGGCACACCTTTGATGGAGTTGTCATAGGGTTTCAAATACTCATTGTCCATCTGATGCAATGCAACACCTTTGGCATTCCAAAAATTATAGTACGCTTTGTCCAAATGATTGGTTTGCTCCAACTGCTCTATAAATTCGGACAGGTCTTTAATAACGTTCTGTTGATATATCTTTAGTTCCATGGCTTAAAATCGTGTGATATCGCGTGGTATTTTTTTGAAAATGATGTTCTTATCTTGCAGGTACTTTGTGTCTAACAAACAGACATCGGCATAAATGATGTATTGCTCTTGTGGTTCAATCACAATGTTCAACGTATCAATGTCCAACACAGTGAGTGTTTCCTTTTCGTAATAGAAGTAATATCCCGTTCCGTTGTGGTTGTCCAACAAATACTTGCCTTCAGCAGATTGTGGTCGTTTCAGCTTCGATTTTGTTTCGGTGTAGTAGATGTAGTTTCTAATTTCCTCTTCGGGCACCTCTTCATTCAGGTTGTCGTCTTTCTTAAACAGTGGCAAACCCAGTTCGTAATAATCGAATGCACCACCCGTTCCCTCCACTGCTCTCTTTTCTTTGCCATAACCGTTGGCAACGCGCTTCACTCTTTCTGCAGTGATGTCGTTGGCATAATCTTCCATCTCCACCAATATGAATTTACGATTGCCTCCATCCTGCTTGTTTAGGTTGAGCACTGCGTGAGCAGTAGTTCCGCTACCGGCGAAGGAATCGAGGATGATGGAGTCTTTGTCAGAAGATAATCTAATTATTCTATCAATAAGATTTGTCGGCTTTGGTGTATCAAAAGGTGTATTGCTATCATTAAAAATATTTTTTAAATCTTGACGACCTAATTGATTATCACCAACTTCATCTCTTAACCATAATGTAACAGGTACAGTACCATCTTGAACTTCATTGAGAAATTTTTTTACAGATGGAACATTACTTCCATTTTTACCAAACCATATTCTGTTATCTTGGACTAATTCTTCAAATTTACCTTTGGAAACAACCCAACTTCTTCCTTTTGGTGGAAGAACTTTCCTTCCAGAAGGTGTTATAATTTCATATATATCTTTTTCAGTTACTCTTTTCGCACTTAAATCACTTGATTTCCAAACACCTCTTTTATCCTTATCAGGGTTCTTATATCTATCATTTTGCTTTTCATTTCTTGGTATTAAATTTCGTGTCCAACTATCTTTATGTTTTGTATAGCAAAGAATAAAATCATGCATATCAGAAAGATATCTCGCATCATTTTGCGGACTATATTTCTTTTGCCAAATGATGTTATTAATAAAATTTATTGTTCCAAATATCTCATCACACATCAATCTCAAATTAGCCTGCTCATTATCATCAATACTAATAAAGATCGCCCCATCTTCAGCCAATAGTTTGTGCAACAGTTTCAGGCGTGGATACATCATACACAACCATTTATCGTGCCTTGTGAAGTCTTCGCCATCTTTGCCTACCACTTCGCCCAACCATTTCTTTATTTTTGGGTGGTTCACATTGTCGTTATACACCCAACTTTCGTTGCCCGTATTGTAAGGAGGGTCAATGTATATACACTTTATTTTTCCTTCATACTCGGGCAGCAAGCTTTTCAGCGCTTCAAGGTTATCGCCATGTATTATTTTGTTTCCGCTATCGGTAGGTTCAGCTGTTTCATGCCCTTTGCCAGTTGCAGGGTCTGAGCGAAATCCATATTTGTGTTCTAACACCCGGTAGGGTACGTCTTGGTGATGGGTCACCACTTTTTCTTTTCCAATCCAATGGAGTGTAGGCATATTTTCTTGTTGTATATATTGTGTATGGATAGTATCTGTTTAACTATCCAAAGCATGTTAGTATTGTGTTAAGCGATGGACATTGTTATTTAGTTTTGACTCCTTTAAATTTATTGCACCATCAAATATACAAAACTTTACTCATTCGTTCTGCAAAACTACTACTATTGTTACTTTATTATAATAGGAGTAGCCATTTTTTTGATATGAAAATTACTTCTATCACCTTTCTACGATAATTTTCCACATCCTATCAAGTTTTATTTCTTCGTTGAGGTGTTTTTTAAAGAATAGAACCGTTCAATTTTCTTCCTGAGGTGTTTTTCAAGATATAGAACCATTCCATTTCCTCCCTGAGATGATTTTTAAGATATAGAACCATTCCATTTCCTCCCTGAGATGATTTTTAAGATATAGAACCGTTCCATTTTCTCCCTGAGGTGATTTTCAAGATATAGAACCGTTCCATTTTCTCCCTGAGATGATTTTCAAGATAGAGAACCGTTCCATTTTCTCCCTGAGATGATTTTCATGAAATAGAACCGTTCCATTTTCTCCCTGAGGTGATTTTTAAGTAATCGAACCGTTCCATTTTCTCCCTGAGGTGATTTTTAAGTAATCGAACCATTCCATTTTCTCCCTGACGTGTTTTTTAAGAAATCGAACCGTTCCGTTTTCTCCCTGAGATGTTTTTTAACGCAAAGAACCGTTCTATTTACTTCCTGAAAAAATTTTGAAGGCAGAGAAACGTTCCGTCAAACAATTTGAAACGATATGATTTAAAGATAGAATACCTGTGTAAAGAATGTTATAGAAACGTAATGTTTGTTTTAGGGCAAAAAGAGAATATCTTGAAATTTATTGATTATCATGCGATTATAATTTATATACATTATATCATTAAAATTGGGGTTGATTTCTACTTAAAACATTCGTTGGTTATTCAAATTTTATTATGTATTTTTGCAGTGTGAGATACACAATGTATCCATAGACAGTTAATCTTAACAATCTCCATATCTAATACTAAAAGTTATGTCAGACAGGTAGGCTTAATTTAAAAAATTATTGAGAGTGGTTTGTTAACACTGTCTTAATTCTAATTTAATACTTTATACCCATGAAAACGGTAAAAAAAAATTTTTTACTTTCGAAATTTAGGAAGTTGGAACTTCCTCAGTTTGCTAATAAGGTGATCACCATTGCTGAAAAGTATGATCCTGAAAGCCTTAAACTCACAGACACGTATGAGATTCTGAAAGGGTTGAAACCGCAACTTCTATTTTTAGAAGATAAATATCGGGCTCATCCTTTGACGAAAGAGTTGACCTCTTTACACGAGCAACGCCTAAAGTATGCAGGTTTAATATCTGCTCAAATGCGGGTTCACATCAAAGCTGATGAATTGTCATTGCAAGCTCATGTGAAGATAGCAAGACCAGAGGTGGAACGCTCTCTGGATTATTTAAATAAAGACACGCATGAAACAGCGAGTGAAAGAATAGGTCAGTTTTTTCATCGATTAGACAAAGACGAATCGTTGGAAACGGCTTATGCTGCTTTAAACTTAGCTGGATACATGGACAATTTGCGTGTAGCAAATTCGCTTTTCTCTCAAGTATGGCTTGAGCGGAATGCTTCGATTGCATCGAGACCTAACACAATGTCTCCACCGCTTGTGAAGGAAGTGAATGCTGCTTTACGCAATTTCTTTAACCAAATTAATCTATCGCAGGCGCGCTACGTAGCATTGGACTACTCCTTATTAATCGATGAGTTAAATATTGCGATTGTTTCGGCTGAAAGCAAAGTCAAATTACGTTTGACTAACAACAAAAAGAAAGCAGATGCAGCGCTCGAAAACACAGAAGGGGTTGAACCCGTTATGGCTCTTGAGCCAACATCCGAAATGCCCTTGTCTCCCACTCATTTCACTGCACTTTACAACGGGATTGCTGCTGAGAATGTAGCGCTTGAAAGTGAAGGAGATAAAATTGAAAATTTTAATCTTTTAGATGACAACCGAAATGCAGCCATGTCTACCAAGCCATTGTCTGACATCTCTTCTACTGAAAAGTAGCTTTTAAAGGATTTATAAATTCAGAATTAACTCCCCCGATGTACCTGTCATCGGGGGTTTTTTTGTTACTATATATATAGCAATAAAACAAAACAGACTGTAGAAGCTACAGTCTGTTTACACCAAAAAAAAAGAATAAAACCCATTTAACAAACCAGAAAAAGCGTAACTATTAATAGTTACACTAATCTGCATCTTCTTGTGCAGCTGCTTCATTTATTTTATCAACGGCCAATTCGGTTAAGGAAACATCTGTTTCTTTTTCCTCAGTTAGCGTTTTTTCGAGCACCTCGGCTACATCATCTCTGTCAATTGTGCGCGCCAATTCGGCAAGACTTCCATAAGTGGCAATTTCGTAATGTTCCACCTTTTGCGAAGCAATAATTATGGCCGCATCGCGCACCATAGTTCCCTCATCGGTATCTTCTAATATATCATCGCCCTCTTTTAAAATACCAATAATTGCCTCACACTTTTTCTTAGTGGGTTTTTCATCAAACATTCCAAAAGCCTCTTCCAGACGTACAATTTGTGTTTCCGTTTGATTGTAGTGTAAATCAATAGCTTTTTTTAATTTGTCTGAAGTAGCAGCATCTTTCATTTTGGTAAGACCTTTCAATATTTCGTGTTCAGCGAAATAAATATCCTTTAGTTCATCTACCAAAAAATCCTTCAATGCGTTTTCATCCGTTTCTTTAAGTTTACCCTTTTTTTCAGGCTTGGATTTTTTATCATCCGACTTATTGGTTTTAGTGCTATTACTTGTTTTTTTATCTGAAGATTTACTTTTACTATCAGAAGCTTTACTTTTTGTATTTGAATCCTTCTCTTTAGTAGTTTTAGTGTCTTTCTTTTTGTCTTCGTCTTTTTTCTTTTCCATGTTATAAAGTTTTTAGAGTTTTAAAATTATTGATAATGCAATTTTCAATTTATAAAAACCGTGTTATCATATATCATAAAACAAAAGAAGATGAAAAATGGTTTTGGTTTAACATCTAAATAAATAATGTTTAATCCGAAAAATAATTAAAAGCCAAAAAGCAGATGAATTAGGAGCTTAACTTAAATAGGTTTTCTAAATAAAAAAAGATGGAACTACACTATACAAGAACAGGCTGTAAAATTTATTACCGCCTGCTCTATCTATTTAAACATCATAAAAAACCACTACTCATTAAGTGGCACTACCTTTATAGAACTCACACCCTACTTTTTAGTGTCATTTTTCTTAGTGTCTTTTTGTGCTTTGTCTTTAGAATCTTTAGCCTTAGTTGTTTTGGCCTTGTCTTCTTGTTTTTTCTTTTCCATGACTTTATAGTTTAAATGATTAATAATATAAAACCATAATACTGTGATTCTATATTTGCAACTTTAAAACAATCGATAATTATAAATAGTTTTGTCAGTTGACCAAAAAATTGAGTATTAATGGCTGCGTTCAGACTGAAAATTTAAGCTCCCTTCTTCTCACCCATTAATCTCCTGAAGGTGTCAAAGTATAATGCTGATTATTAAGCATTTCCCTTCACAGATAAAGAACATAAAAAGACTAATAATTAGCAGTGGGAGTGGTAGAGAAAGATCAAATATCCAAAATTTTATTTTCCCTACTATAAACAATACATAGCTTGTCTCTAAATGTTTTACTCATTATAATAGAGTGTTCGAACCTTCCTTTATCACATGACGTTATAATTACTCAACAGAAAATTTTAAAAAACATAACTATGAAAGCAATTTGGAACGGTGCCATTGGATTTGGTTTGGTAAACATCCCCATAAAAATGTATTCTGCTACGGAAAGCAGCAATTTGGATTTGGACATGCTGGATAAAAATGATCAAAGCAACATTCACTATAAACGTGTTAATGAGAAAACTGGAAAGGAAGTTCCGTGGGAAAACATTGTGAAAGGCTACAAAATGAATGATGAATACATCGTTTTAGAAGACGAAGATTTTGAAGCGGCAAGTCCCGAAAAAAGTAAAATGCTTTCGATAGAACAATTTGTGAAAGAGGAAGAAATTGAGAGTGTCTATTTTGAAACTCCCTACTATCTGGAACCTCAAAAGAATGGAGAGAATGCTTATGCCTTACTTCTTAAAGCTTTGAAGAAAACGGGCATGGTTGGTGTAGGCACATTTGTGATGAGAACAAAAGAAAATCTCTGTGTCATAAAACCCTATAAAGATATTATTCTTCTGAATAAGATACGCTTCCCCGAAGATATCCGTAGTTATGATGAACTGAAAATACCCAAGAAGACGGTGAAAGAGGGAGAACTTAAAATGGCTATTGCTTTAATAGAACAAACTTCTGAAAAATTCAAACCTGAACAATATGTTGACAGTTATAAAGAAGATTTGCTGAAAATCATTGAGCAAAAAGCCAAAGGGAAAAAGCCAAAGATAAGTGCTCCTGAAGCGAAGTCGGAAAAGACGATTGACTTGATGTCACAGTTGAAAGCAAGTTTAGAGAAATCAAAGAAAAAAGTTTCCTAATGCTATTGGATAAAGAATATGGGACTAAAAGAATATAACCAAAAGCGTGATTTTGAAAAGACATCTGAACCAGAGGGAAAAGAGGAGAAAGCATCCGAGAAGCTTATCTTTGTGGTTCAACGACATGCGGCAACACGATTGCATTACGACTTCCGATTAGAAATGGAAGGAGTACTGAAAAGCTGGGCTGTTCCAAAAGGTCCTTCTTTGAACCCGAAAGATAAGCGACTGGCAATGATGGTTGAAGATCATCCTTTTTCTTATAGAACCTTCGAGGGAAGTATTCCTGAAGATAGTTACGGAGGTGGAGAAGTTGAAATATGGGACGAAGGAAAATACGAGGCGTTAGAAAAAACTGAGGATAAGGGTGATGAAGAGGTACTGTTAGATGGATTAAAGAAAGGTTCACTGAAAGTGATTCTTCATGGTGAGAAGTTAAAAGGTGAGTTCGCTCTTGTGAAACTAAAAAGTGCGGATAGTGATAATGCTTGGCTTTTGATCAAACACAAGGATGAGTTTGCAGTTTCTGATAGTTATGATGCCGAAAGTTATACACCCACAGACTCTAAAGTAACAGCTTATGCTGAAAAGCGTTACAAAAACTTCAAAAAAAAAACGATAAAAAGCACTCCTCGTAAAAGAAACTTTGCTCCCTATTTATCCAATCAAAAGAAGTTGGATGATTATATAAAACCCATGCTGGCAACTCTTAGCGAACACGCATTTGATGACGAGGAGTGGCTGTTCGAAATTAAATGGGATGGATACAGAGCAATTGCTGAAATAACTGATAAATTTCGTTTATATTCACGCAATGGACTCTCTTATTTAGGTAAATACCTGCCCATTGAAGAGGCATTGAAGCAACAACAACATCAAATGATATTGGATGGCGAAATTGTTGCGTATAATACAGATAATCAGCCCGATTTTCAGACTCTACAACATTTTGGCGATAACTTGAATGCTCCGTTAGTTTATAACGTGTTTGACCTTCTTTTCTTGAATGGACACAGCACAATGGAGCTTTCTTTGATACAACGCAAAGAACTATTGAGAGATGCTTTGATAGAAAGCGAACATGTAAAGTATTGCGATCATATTGAAACTGAAGGAAAAGCTTTTTTTGATCAAGTAAGTAAAGCAGGTCTTGAAGGAATGATCGCTAAACGGAAATCATCTCAATATCACAAAGGGAGTCGCAGCAAGGAGTGGTTAAAGGTGAAAACAGCACGTACAGAAGAAGCTGTAATTGTTGGTTATACCGAACCACGTGGATCACGTACAGGATTTGGCGCACTACTTTTAGGAACTTATCAAAATGGAGAATTGATTTATGCGGGTCACACTGGTACTGGATTCTCTAATCAGCTTTTATATGAAATTTACGCAATGCTGCAACCTTTGGTTACATCTGAAATGCCTTTTAGTGAGACACCTCACACTAATATGCCTGCTACTTGGGTTGAACCTAAAATTGTTTGCACAATAAAGTATAGCGAAAGAACAGCTGATAACATGTTTCGTCATCCAGTTTTTGTTGGAATACGAGAAGATAAAATCCCCAAGGATTTACGAGATGAAAGTTTGAAAGAAACCGATGAACTGAACAACATAGAAAATGTGAAAGAGAATAAAACCAACAAAACATCACAGAAGAAAAAAGCACCTTCTGTAAAGAGGGAATTAAAATTCACAAATTTAGATAAACTCTATTGGGAGAAAGAGAAGATTACCAAAGGCGATCTTATTAATTACTACCAGCAAGTGAGTAAATATATCTTACCCTATCTGAAAGATAGAGCTCAATCGCTGAACCGATACCCAAATGGCATAGACGGCGAAAGTTTTTATCACAAAGATGCGGGAGGAGAAGCTCCTAAGTGGGTAGACACAACTTTGGTTTATTCTGAGTCAAGCCAAAAAGAGATAGAATATATTGTTTGCAACAATAAAGAAACATTGGGATATCTGAATAACCTGGGATGCATTGAGTTAAACCCATGGAACAGCAGAATACAGTCACCCGATCATCCAGATTATATGATTATTGATTTAGATCCTTCGCCAAAAAACACATTCGAACAGGTGATTGAAACAGCGTTAATCGCAAAAGAAATACTTGATAAATATAAAATACCCTCCTATTGTAAAACATCGGGCAGCACAGGTATTCATATTTTTGTTCCGATGGGAGCAAAGTACACTTATGATCAGGTCAAAGACTTTGCGCATATTATTGTACAACTCGTAATGCAAAAACTTCCTGATATTACAACTCTTGAACGAACAGTGAAGAAGCGTGGTGCAAAAATCTACTTAGATTATTTGCAAAACAGAAGTGGTCAAACAGTTGCGAGCGTTTACAGTGTTCGACCAAAACGGGGTGCAACCGTTTCGATGCCTTTGGAATGGGATGAAGTAAAGGAAGGATTAAAAATAAGTGATTTCACCATCCATAATGCCCTTGAACGAATTATAGAGAAAGGTGATATATTTGCTCCGGTTTTGGGCGAAGGGATTGATATGGAAAAGACGCTTGATTTAATATTAAAGTAATACCTAATCCTTTTCAATCAAATTTCCTATTCATTATATTAGCTCTTTTAATAAACAGTTTGCTTTTCACAATATCATCATCTGTAATAAGACTAACACCTACATAAATCATAAGCGAAATAGATATACCAATAATGGCTTGCATTGCAGAAGCCACTTCCCAAGCAACAGGGAGGTTGAAACCAAGAGCAGCAAAAAGATTGTAAGTTGAAAACAACAAACCAAACAACATAGATGCAATAGCTGCAGTAGAGGTGCCCCCAATGTCATTAAGTTAA
>DEZB01000054.1 GCA_002364735.1 Bacteroidales bacterium UBA3143 | reverse complement strand
CAGCCTGCAAGATGGGTTAAAATACTTGCAATTACTGCGGTTTTTTCACTCTCTACTATTGCAGTAATTTTGTTTTCATCATATAGATGAAGACCATATAAGCATTGCTTCAAATTGTAGTTACTCTTCACTTCATTGTGTATCCAGCTTATTGCTTTACCATCCTTATATCTTTTGCCTGTTCTACGGTCGTATTGCATGGCTTTACCAGTCCTTATTTTGCCTTCTCTATCTACTTGCCAGTAAATTACCTTTCCGTCTGGTGTGTCGCCTATGTAATACTTCTCTATTGCACTTATAATTGTTTTAATATCAAACAAGCTACTCAAGTATACTATGAAGTTGTTTTCGGTATTCAAACTGGCTGTCATTAACTTTTCAGGAATATAGTCTATAGGGAGTGGTGGAGTATGAGCTAACTCGATTGTTGGCACGTAGCTCATGCCATTATCTCTGAAGTATTGGCTTGGTGTGTAGTGATAACCGCATTTATCCTTCCTATTACATATGCCAACTGTGGAATGAATATACTCTTTTGTCTCTTGGTCTTTATATCGAGTAAACTCATGTGTCTACTTACACTGAGGACAAGTAAATCTTGTCGAATGACCTTTATATTTTTCTAATCTGTATTTAAAATCTTTCATAAATTATTTTGTATTTAAAATTAAGTGCGAATTAGTGAGCCTATACCTCCAGGTACAACAGTTGGTACAATTTCGGTACAGCTTTAACCCTTTTCTTATGCAGTATTAATGCCTCAAATCGTTTGTGGCAATAGTATTGTAAGTACAACAGCTTGTAAAATTAAGTTTTTTATTCGGGTAGGTTAGTACAACAACCCACCCCTATAGGGGGGGAGTGTACATAACCCTTAACCCAAACTTTAAGCCTTCAACTTATAGCTTCCTTTCTCTGTTTTCTCAATGATCTTATTCTTCAATGCAGAATCAATATAGTTTTTAGCAGTAGAAATACTCATACTTGTGTGTTTAGCCACTGCATCACGGAGACTTGTGTGAGTCATTGGTTTTGTCAATACTGCTTCAAATATATCCACATAATCAATTGAACATTTCTTACTACCACTTGATGCTTTATTGCCTAAATTTACAGCATCTTGTTTACATGAAGCAGGTAATGCATTGCCAGTAACACTACTCTCTTCTATCTTGAAACAAAAATTGTCAATTGACTTATGTCTTGTTTCTGATAGAGTACAAGTTATTATGGAATCTCTACTTTTGCTAATCTCAATAACACTCTCAGCTTTCTGTGTTAGAATTGTCCCTAAATGACCTCGCATATTTTTGTCACCTTTATTCTCATGTAATACAGTAACAATTGCAACATTATGTTTTGCTGCCCACTTATCAAATAACGTTACCAACTCATGTGATTCATCAGATGCATTGAAGTTATGACACAAATCAACAGCTCCATCAATAAAAACGACATCTGGCTTTAGAATTTCAAAAAGATTTTCAGCAATGATAAGCCTTTCTTTAATTGTTTTATCTCGAAGACTGGCAAACATAAAATTTGGGTGTGTTTGATTTAAGTCCCAACCATTTAGTTCATGCACCCTTTTCGCAACTGACCTAACATCGCCTCGGTGCTGCTCAGTATCCAAATACAGTACCTTTAATTCGCTTACAGAGGGTTTGATACCTATATAACCTTCAGGATTGGTAAATGCAGTCATCAATAGTGAAGTATAAAAAGTCTTACCTACTTTCGGCTTACCTTTAGCAACATGTATGCCCCCTTTGAAAATCATAGCATTTCCACTTGAAACTTGTATTAACAGTGGTTCTCGTTCAGGAACATCCTCACTTAAATCTTCAAGAATAGACAGGTATTCCTATCTCTCCAAATCGTCATTTTTTTCGATTAATACACTTGTGTCTGCTATTAATTCAGACACTTTTTCTTTTTGTAAGTGCTTTGCACTAATTTTTTTTTCCATATTAAAAATTTTTTTATGGATATGTATTTACCACCTTCTTCATTCTTTTTTTTATACCCCTCGAAAGAAGGAGGTGGCGTTAATTTAATTGATTAAAGGGTTGATTTAAAACATAATTAAGGTTTCCCCTGTTTTATGAGCACAAAGATATGTATTATTAGTGTAATCACCAAATGTTTTAACAACTATATCCACTTTAAGTGATAAATAATCACTAACTTTGCAGCCTTTTAATCGTACTGCTTACTATTTAGCCTAATGCTTATCATTTAGCAATAAGCACACCCCCTTTTGCAGCTCTCTATTGCTCCTTTCCTCTATCATTGATAGGTTATATCAGCCGACCCCTCCCTACTAACTACAACAGTAATTAACGCATTGGCTACTATAATCACTATTTCAGTACGATTTTACCCTATTTATGTACTTCTGGACTAATAAAACTGCTGCTAAACCCTTAATTGGAGTCCTTATCACGCCTTTTCTTAATAACTATATCGCTAATATCTTCTTGCAAATACTCCCTATTTTCATTTTCGATATTGAGCTACCAAAGGTGTATTTTCATCATTAGTAAATTACTTATCAATCCCCACAAAACCATTTATGCTATTGCTTTTAAGAGATTATTATCTTATATTTGTATTACAAAATGAGACTATAAAAAGTGTAGTTTCAAAATAAAAAAACTCGTTCGATATTGAACACAAAACTTGCATGATTAAAAAAAAATAGAAGCATGCACAAAACCAAAAAAGTTATGAACATTAAAACTTTTCCTTATTAGAGATTGCTTAAATTGGAGTTACCCCAATTGGCTGAAAAAGTGATTGAAAAAATTGAAGAACACGAACCAGAAAATTTAAAAATCAATGAAATATTTGATTTGTTAAAAGCTCAAACTCCCTCCATTCAAAACCTGAAGGTGTCATATGGTCCTCACCCCATTACAGAACAGCTATTGCCATTGCGCAAAAAACGATTGATGTATGCTGCTGCCATTGTGTACAAAATGAATTTGATTGTTAGAGAAGATATCTATCCTAACAGCAGCAATGTGATTGAAACAAGAATAATGATTAACTCTTATCTACTTCATCTTGGAGCAAGTAAAAGCGAAGAGGTGGTGGCTGAAAAGATAGACCAGTTCTTCAGACTTGTTGATACCAGTGAAGATGTTGAAACTGCGCTAACAACCTACGGACTCAATGAGAATATGGACAACTTGAGAAGTACCCAAGCTAACATAAAAGAGTTGCTGAACAAGAGAGCAAGATAGCTTTCTGAAAGACCCAGAGTAAAAACATCTGAGCTTGTAAAACAGATTTGCAAAGCAATGAAGGATATGTTTAAAGAGATTGAGTCGGCTCAGTTACGTAATCCATTGTTAGTTTATACTCCTCTAATTAACCAATTGAATGATTTATTGGATCATTACAGAGCATTAATTAATCTACGTGCTACTATCAACAAAAGAAAAGCTGAGGGACTTGAACCCGAGGAGAACTCTGAAGTAACAGTCGTAGAATAATTTTTTTGATTTAAAATCCTGACTTTGCCATTACAGCTCTGGTTTCTTTTTTAGAAACTGGAGCTCTTTTCTTTAAGTTAAATGAAGCGTTATAACACAAAAAAACCATCTCATTTGAAAAAAGATGGTTTTTAGGGTATGTGTTTAAAAGACTACTTTTAAAATCTTTTCTTTTTAATACGTGCTTTTTTACCACGAAGTTTACGCAAGTAGTAAATTTTACTACGACGTACTTTACCTTCACTATTTACGGTTATACTGTCAATAAAAGGAGAATTCATTGGGAAAATTCTTTCTACACCAATGTTATCTGACATCTTACGAACAGTAAAACGTTTGTTTTCACCAACACCTGATATTTTTAATACAACACCTCTATATAGCTGTATACGCTCTTTAGTACCTTCCACAATTCGGTATGCTACCGTTACTGTGTCACCACTTTTAAAATTTGGGAATTCTTTCTTTGCAACATCAAAAGACTCCTCTGCAATTTTCATTAAATCCATGACTGATAAAGCTTTATGTTAATAATTAACTTTTCTATAACGCAATGTGTCAGAGACTTTCTCAACAGAGATTGCGCAAAGCGGATGCAAAGATAACTATAATAGTTTTATTTACAAATATGTAATCAGTTTTATTGATTGCATTTTTAATTCTGGATAAATAAGTTTAAGATAAGATGGATATATTTTTTTTGATTCAATGTTTTGTATCTTTGTCAACTAAATAAGGAGCTATATGAAAGCGTTTCAACAATTGAGTACTCAAACTAAAATTATTTATCTGTTCATATTTTGTTTGGCAGGACTTTTTTTAGCTGGTACTATTGTTTCTCTCATCAATGATTTATGGGGTAGTTGGCTAATGGAATCTGCTTGGGGTATTAGGTTTAGCTCTGCTATCCAGATGTTGCTAATGTTTTTTATGCCAGCAGTCACGCTTATAATGTGGAGTAATCAACAGCCTTTTGTTTATCTTGGAATAAAAAGGTTGAATAGTAATGCATCAGTTATAGTTCTATCAGTTTTAATTTTGCTTTTTTCAATGCCTTTTATCTCATTAATAGCACATTTAAATCAAATGTTAGTTTTGCCATATTGGTTGAGCGATTTAGAAAATTGGATGAAAGATTTAGAACAATCTGCTGAAGTAACAACTAATCTACTGCTTTCAGGTAAATCAATTACAGACTACTTTAGTAACTTGTTCTTCATAGCCATAATTGCAGCAGTTGCCGAAGAGGTTTTTTTTAGAGGTGTTTTACAACAGTTGTTGGTTAAGCTTTTCAAAAACAAACATACTGGTGTATGGATAGCTGCATTAATATTTAGTATGATGCACTTGCAGTTTTATGGCTTTCTCCCACGTGTTATCTTAGGGGCATTATTAGGTTATCTGTTTGTTTGGACAAGCAATTTATGGATACCAATCTTGATTCATTTTCTGAATAATGCTTTGGTAGTTACATTCAATTTCTTTTTTAAAGATAACTCAATTTATCAAGCGATTGAAAATCCATCTTTTACCCCTTTATTTATATTCTCTGGAATTTTAAGTTTGTTTTTAACTGTAGGTTTACTCTTGTTGTATAGAGCAAAAACCTATAAGAGTCTTAGTTAGAAATAAACTTTCACTACAAAATTTTAAAATAAATATGCTACAAATAGAAGACACTATAATATCGTTGGATGTAATTGAATCGCACTTTATTTGCGATTTATGCAAATGTAAAGGGGAGTGTTGCGTAGATGGCGATGCTGGTGCACCTTTAGAAAAAGAAGAAAACGATAATATAAATGAAATTCTCCCTCTTATTTGGGATGATCTTTCAAAAGAAGCTCAATTGCTTATTGAAAAACAAGGTATCTCTTACAAAGATTATGACGGAGAGTTAGTAACCTCCATTATTAATGGTAAAGAGTGCGTCTTCACCTATTTCGATGAGAATGGAGTATGCAAATGTGTAATAGATAATGCATACCGTGAAGGACGTATTTCAGTACAGAAACCAATATCTTGTCATCTGTATCCCATACGTCTTCAAAAGTATCGTGATTTTACTGCTGTAAATTATCACAGATGGTCTATTTGTCAACCTGCTGTTAAGTTCGGTTCTAAAGAAGGGGTAGCACTTTACGAGTTTTTAAAAGAACCATTAATTCGAAAGTTTGGCAATAAATGGTACGATAAGCTATGTGAAGCAGTGGAGCATATTAAAGAAAATAAGTAAATAACGCATTCCTATTTAATCAAATCAAATAAAGCTGATTGATTGAATAGATAATAAGTTTTACTTTAGATATAAAATAAGTTGAACAATATATATAATTTAAAAGATGAAAATTAAAACACTTGCCATCTTTGGATGCGGAGGATTATCAAATTTAGTTGTAGATGCTCTTGTTAAAGGTATGTTACCACATTACCAATTGATTGGCACAATGTCACGCTCGCTATGGAAAGCTGAGTATTTAGCTAATAAAGTGAATAGTGTCCAGCAAGATTACCATTGCAAAGCTTTTGATTCAGCAGAAGAATTGTTGGCTTTGAAACCAGAATTCATAGTTGAAGCTGCATCACCTAATGCATTTAAAGGATTTGCTATTGATGCCTTAAAGAATGGCTCTTCAATAATTACCCTCTCTATAGGAGCTCTTGCAGATGAGGAGTTCTATAAAAATGTACAACAAGCAGCTGATGAGAGCAATGTGAAGGTTTACATAGCTTCGGGTGCTATTGGTGGTTTAGATGTAATGCGCACTACTACCATGATGTATGACTCTAAAGTAACTTTTACCACACAAAAAGGACCTCGATCTCTTCGTGGTTCAGCAGTATATGATCCTGCCATTGAAACTGAAGAAAAAGAGGTCTTTAGGGGTAGTGCAGAAGATGCGATTGCACTTTTGCCACACCAAGTAAATGTGTCAGTTGCTGCATCATTGGCAACAGTTGGACCAAAAGAAATTGATGTGTCTATTAATTCTATTCCAGATTTTGTTGGCGATAGACATACCATCACCATACAAAATGAGGAAATTGATGCAACAATTAGTATTTATAGCAAAACTGCAGCAATAGCAGGTTGTAGCGTAGTAAATACATTACGTAATATTACTTCACCCATTGTATTCTAAAATATTTTGAATTACTTTTTCGCTCAATCTATCAAAAGCTTGTCGAGTCCTACCCGCAGAAACATTCATGAATCTAACATTAGGGTGATTCTGAAGCTCTTCGTTGCCTAAAGCACCTGGTGAGTCGCAATAACAGCGGTTGTTGCGATTTACCCATTGGGTGAAAGGCTCCATATCCCATGCTGGAGATAGTCCTACATTGAAAAGTATCTTGTGATTGCCAAAACTTTCAAATTCTTTTTCGTGTAGCAACACTGTGTTTTTATTAAGGCAACAAATTACCACATCATTATCAGCCATTATGTCATTTATTGCTTTAAACTGATACCCTTTTTCCTTAGCATCTTCTTTTTCACTACGTGCAAGGTAATCTATCTCTGCACCAAACATCGATAATGCATCTGCAATCATTCCACCTAACTTTCCTAAGCCTATAATTCCACATTTAAGACCCGTAATTTCTTCGGCGATGTTATTCCAAGGAGCCAGTTTAGTTCCATCAGGATTTAATTCAAATCCATGCAAACATCTCACTAATTCACTAATCACGTATTCAACTACACCTTCATCACCATAATCTCTAATTCCTGTTACAACTATGTCTCTGGTTTTGGCGTAATTGATATCAACATTTGCACTTTCAGCAGAATAGAGAGAACAACACATGCCAATGTATTTAATATTTGGACATTGCTCTAATATTTCTTTATCCAACGTAGATGTATAACTTAGCAATACTGCATCCGCATCTCCTATACGAGTCACTATTTCATCAGCTGTCGCAGGTATATCATCATACATGGTCACTTCTTTTGCAAAGCTGTGAAGTTTTTTTTCTGCCCAATCTACTAAGCTTACGGGTTCAATGGCTACTAGTTTATCAAACATATTTTTTAAATTTTAAAATTAAAGATATGCACAAGATAGGCAAATTTTATGATATAGCTGATTTTATCAGTTGCAAAACATCAGTTACTAACGCAACAAGACTTACATTTATATCAAAAAAAGAAAATGAGATAAATAAGTTATAATCAGAAGAAGAATAAAAGCTACATTTTTTCTATTATTCAATAACACCAAATGAATAGCCTTGCTTTGATAGCCACTCAATAGAGCGAGGTAGGGCATAACGGAGATTCTTTTCTGCTTTTATTGAATCATGAAAAACTATAATAGAACCGTCTCTTGTATATTTTTTTACATTATTATAAACATCATGAGGAGTCATTCGCTTACTGTAATCGCGCGTTACAACATCCCACATAATTGTTTTGTATCCTAAGAAATGGAGGTGTGTCAATTGATATAAAAACATGTGACCATGAGGTGGTCTAAAGAGATTTGATTTGATATAAGCACTGCTCAACGAAACATTTTTGACAAATCTGTTGCCAAAGGTTTTCCATCCTTGTAGGTGATTAAATGTGTGATTCCCTACTTTATGCCCTCGCTTTAACACATCATTGTATGTATCTGGAAATTTTCTTACGTTGTCTCCAACACAGAAAAAAGTAGCTTTAATGCCATACTTATCCAGTATGTCTAATACCCATGGTGTGATTTGAGGAATTGGTCCATCATCAAAAGTGAGATAAACCATTTTTCTATCCTTTTTCTTTATTCTCCAAATGCTTTTCGGGAAAAGCATACGGTATATTTTGGGTGGTTGTTCAATAATCATTAAATAGAAATCACAAAAGATGGGGATGTATGTAAAATGCAAACATCCCCATTGGTTTTACTTTGTTAGTTATTCCTGCTGAGCTTTATTGTAGTGATTAAGCAACTCGGGGCTATACTGTTGCATCAGTTGCAACGCTTTCTGCATAGCCTGTTCCTCTATCGTTTGCATTGTGGTATCGCTATCAGCCAAGTAATAACCACGTATTGAGCCATCAGTTATCTCCTTCACAACAGAGTTAGCCATCGATCCCAATCCTTGTGTGTAATAAAACTGAGAACGAGATAAAAGATCATCTACATGCTCCTCATATTTTTCAGCATCAAATGATTGATATAACCCTGTAATACGAACCAATACACCTAAGTTATAATTGAGAATATCAGAAGATACAGATGCCATTTGTTTTGGAGAAAGTCTGTCATACCAGTCCAGATTGAGGTATATCCTGTTTTCAATTTCTTTAATTATTGCTTCTCCTTTTTCTATTTCACCAAGTCGAAGATAGCTTTCAGCCAAAGGAATTGACTCATATCCAAATGGCACACTTGCTGAAGGAAGAACTTTCAGACTTTTATCTAAAGCTAAAAGAGCCTTTTCTTTTTCTCCATTTTCAATTAGTGCATCAACCAACATAGCGAAAAGATTGCGATGCTGACTAAACATACGTCTATTGTTTTCATCTAAATATACCTTTGGATTATCGAAGCCTCCCCATTTGAATTTGTTCATAATATTATCGAACATTACCTCTGTGTTTACACCATTGTTTATAGGTTCACCTGGAGTAACTCTATAAGTTAATCCTTCCAATGAAAAGTTTGGAGTCATATTTAGGTGAGTGTCATGTCCAACAGTTGTTGCATAATACAATGGTCGTTCCCAATTGTCATCGTTTATATTTTTCAGAAGTTCAAGAATCATTAGTTCCTGACGATATAAACCAGACTTTCCTCCTAAATTTATTATCATTTTATTGCTGGGTGAAGCATTTAGGGTTGCCCAATCCACTTTTGAGGAGTCTACATCAAGTTGCAATTTATTAGAAGGTATAACCCCACCATCTTCTATAAATGGGTTGTTGGGTGGTTTTACTCCGTCGCGTAAATTAGTCATTACTTTAGATAGTGATATTGTGTCTTTAAATGCACTGGCATTAAAATAAGAAGGATATTGAATAGGAGGAATATTGTTCCTTTGTAATGAGCTTTCTATTTGTTGTCGTGTGAAAAGATAAGCATGCGTTCCTCTGTCACCAGAGTATTGACTGCGTAACCAAGAGATAGGTAAAGGTTCAGATTCATACGACTGACGAAGCATCTGATCTACATACCATTCGGTTTGCAAATAACTTAAGTTACACACGCGAACATCTGTTCTAAAACCTTCCACTTCTTGTGCATACCACAATGGGAATGTATCATTATCACCATTGCAAAATATAATTCCATTAGGAGCAACACTTGTCAGGTAGTTCATACCAATATCACGTGCAGTATACCTATCAGATCTATCATGGTCATCCCAGTTTTGTCCCGCCATTTGTATCGGAATTAGAATCCCTATAAAAGTGGCCAATCCTCCTGCTAATGCTGTGTTATTGAAATAGTTTCGAATAAAACGTGCTATTCCTGCAACGCCCATTCCAATCCAAATTGTAAACGCATAGAAAGAGCCAGCGTAGGCATAGTCTCTTTCTCTTGGCTCAAATGGTGTTTGATTAAGATATATAACAATGGCAATTCCTGTCATAAAAAAGAGCATGAAAACTACTAAGAAACTTTGCAACCCTTTTTCTTTTAGCCTTAACTGATAGATAATCCCTATGATACCTAAAATAAAAGGAAGCATAAAGTAAACATTTCGAGCTTTATTATCAGCAACATCTGGCGCAATATCTTTTTGTGGACCTAATCCTAAAAAGTATTCATCAATAAAAGATATCCCTGTTATCCAATTACCATTTGTGATGCCACCATCTCCTTGAATATCGTTTTGCCGTCCCGAAAAATTCCACATAAAGTAGCGCCAATACATATAATTTAATTGGTATGAAAAGAAAAACTTTATGTTATCTAACATCGAGGGAGTTTGTTTTTCATTCGTAATTCCACCCCACATTTTATAGCCAATTATATGATTGCCGAAACTTGGATTACCGCTGTATGAGTGCATCCGAGGAAATAACATTGAGTTTGTATACTTATACCCAGATACAGTAGATGAAACATACTTGTCTTTTTCATCTGGGGATGTTTTTATAACTTTCTCGTAACGTTTTTTCTGTGAAGTAGTTTCAACGGTTCCGTCAGCTTTTCTCATCACATCAGAAGCAAATGTACGGCCGTATATTAGAGGTCTGTCACCATATTGTTCGCGATTTAAATATCCCGCTAAACTAAAGACATCTTCTGGTGAGTTTTGATCCATCGGTGGATTGGCAACCGATCTAATTGGTATTAAAGCAAAAGATGAGTAGCCTATTAATATTACCAATAAACATGTCATTGATATATTGATAAGAGACAAAGTCGCTTTTTTTGATTTGAAAATAAAAAACAGTGTTGAACCAATAAGTATAAGCCATAGCCATATATTATCACCAATAAACACGACTCCTGATAACATTAAGCTCAATAAAAAGGTCAATCGCACACGAAGGGTGTTTGGATTATCAGACATTGTTTCAACAATGCTCCATACAATAGCTCCAGTTAGTGCTATTAAATAAAAAAACAAACCTGTGTTATAAGTCATGCCCATTGTGTTGACTGCCAATAATTCAATCCAACCTCCTACTTTGGTAAAACCAGGAATGATGCCATACATCAAAATCACAATCAATCCAAAAGAAAACAATAAAGCCAAAGCTGTTCCTTTCCAGTTTACATTTTCTTTCTTTTTATAATAGTAGATTAGAACTATTGCAGGGATACAAAGCAAGTTTAATAGATGGACTCCAATAGAAAGTCCCATCATGTAGGCTATTAATACTATCCATTTATCGGAATGAGGTTTGTGAGCATTATCTTCCCATTTCAGGATTAGCCAAAATACCAGTGCTGTAAACATGGATGAAAAGGCATATACCTCAGCTTCTACAGCTGAAAACCAGAATGTGTCCGAAAAAGTGTAAGCCAGTGCGCCTATTATACCGCTACCTATCACCACTATTACTTGCCCCAATGTCAGAAACTTTTGGTCATCCTTAAGTACAAGCTTCCGTGTCAAATGTGTTATGGTCCAAAACAGAAATAGTATGGTGAGTGCGCTTAGTATTGCAGACATAGCGTTTACCATGACTGCTATGTTTGCTGGATTAGAAGTCAGCTGTGTGAAAAAGTTCGCTGTAAGCATAAAAAAAGGTGCACCAGGTGGATGCCCTACTTCCAACTTATATGCTGATGTAATGAATTCTCCACAATCCCAAAAGCTTGTTGTTGGTTCTATTGTCATCAAGTATACAATAGCCGATATTATGAAAACGATCCATCCAGTAATGTTGTTAATTAGCTTATATCTGTTCATGAAAAGAGCATTTAGTGACATATACCTCTATATTGGGTTTATGTGTTCTATTTATTTTTGCTGCAAATATAGGTAAAAGTAAGTAGATCGTAAATAGATTTTTGATAATAACAATATTTCGCTCTAAAATTGTATCGCTTAAAATGTTACCTAAATAAAATACTTCATTTTCTCTATTTTTCGTGAAACATTCGATATTTGATTATGAATTATTACACTTCTTATTTTTTTAAAAATCGGTTAACTGTTGTTTCTTTGAGTTAAATAAATACTTTTATGTTTTACAACATAAAGTTGCTTATGTGATTAATAACTAAGGTTTTATATGTTAAAAGTGTCCGATTCATTGCTTGTTCTTTTTTATTATAGAAAAAATGAGATGCTCAAAATTTGGATAAACAGAATGAAAAAGTTTACTTTGGGACAATTAAAGAAAAAAAGTCGTATTTCTATCATACTTTTTCTTACAGTTCATGCAAACAACCTTAGTGATTATCAAGCCATCCGCAATTCAACGTAGTCTTGTAGGAGAAGTTATTTCTCGTTTTGAAAAAAAAGGATTACAGATAGTGGGTTTTAAAATGATTTCTTTAACTGACGAAATGGTTGAAATTCATTATGCTCATTTATTAGATAAACCATTCTTTAAACGCATTAAAGATTCAATGCAGGTGACTCCTGTTTTTGTTGTTGCTCTTAAGGGACTGGATGCAGTAGAGGTAGTTAGGAAAATGTGCGGAACAACTAATAGTCGAAAAGCAGAGTCAGGTACAATTCGTGGTGATTATAGTATGAGTTTACAAGAAAACATTGTTCATACTTCTGATTCGGAATTGAATTCTGCAATTGAATTAAAACGCTTTTTCAGTCAAGAAGAAATTTTTGATTATAAACCACTACTTCTACCACATTTATATTCAAATGACGAATACTAAGACAAATAATAAAAATAGAAGAGTAAAACTTAACTATCATAATTTATGGTGTTTAAAAAAATAAAATCTGGATTTAAGTTGTTTGCATTTACAGGATGCATCTTCTTTACAACAACAGCTTTTTCTCAAGGGAGTGGAACTAAAGACCAGCCCGATAATTCACGAGCCAAGTTAATGTACAAACAAACTCATGGTTTAAGTGATTTAAATGAAAGTAATTTATTAGCCGATGGGTTCAAACTTAAAATGGATATTTTTGTTTTGGATGAGGCTTTAAACGAACGAGAAGCTATTGATGTAGACGCAATCCCTTCAGAAGAACTATATGGAGGTATGTGGTCAAATCAGCATGTTAATGCTTATGGTTCAAAAGTAGATACCCCTTCTGAATTCGAGGTCGACTTAAGTAATTTTACAATGCCTGTAATTGGGCATGTTACTTCTAATTTTGGTCGTAGAGGGAGTCGAAGATATCATTATGGAGTGGATATTAAAGCTCATACGGGAGATACTATCTATGCTGCCTTTGATGGTAAGATACGTGTGAAACAGTATGATAGAAGAGGTTATGGTTATTACATTGTGATTCGTCATTTAAATGGTTTAGAAACTGTTTATGGTCATTTATCTAAGTTTTTGGTAACAGAAAATGATTTCGTAATGTCTGGTGATCCAATTGGTCTTGCTGGGAATACTGGTCGTTCGTTTGGTTCACACTTACATTTAGAAACTCGTTTTTTGGGTAAGCCTATCGATCCTAATTTTATCATTGACTTCGATAACAAAGTTTGTCATCGAGATAAATATTTAGTGTCTAACGATAGTTACAAAAAGACTACTCAGAGTAGTAGGGTAATAAAAAGAGCTGTTACAACTGCTAACAATTATGTAAAACCATCATCAACAGTAGCGAATAAATATGTTTCGGGTGATGTAACGCACTACAAGGTTAAAAAAGGCGATACGCTCGGTGCAATTGCCTCAAGAAATGGTATATCTGTGAGTCAGCTGTGTGAACTAAATAACATTACAGCTCGCACAACTCTAAGAATAGGTCAAAGACTTCTCTTAAATAAAACAACAACTTCAAGCTCCAATAATATTGAAGACGTTTCTTCAAATGATGTGAAACATTATAAGATAAAAAGTGGAGACACTCTTGGTGCAATCGCCAAGAGAAATGGTGTGACATTGAAACAATTGTGCGATTTAAATAATATAACAAGAACTTCTACACTGAGGATTGGTAAAACATTGCGTATATCATAAATCTTCAGCATATATAAATTGATTGAGGGTGCAAGAATATAACTTGCACCCTTTTCTTTTTTTATCTACCTTTGCCTACTATCTCATTAATAAAAAAGCAAGAACTTTATCTGTATTAAAATGGATATTACTAAAAATCAATTTGACGAAGTTATTTCGATATGTAGAAAGCTATTTATCGAAAAACTAAAAGATTACAGTCCCTCTTGGCGTATACTTCGTCCAGAGTCTGTAACTGATCAAATTTATATTAAAGCAAATAGAATACGTTCTTTCGAGATTAAGAAAGAGAGTAAAATAGATGAAAATGTTTTCTCTGAGTTTATTGCTATTGTCAACTATGGCATCATTGGTTTAATACAATTAGAACTTGGCTATGCAGAAACTGTTGATTTATCTGTTGAAGAAGCCATTAAGCAATATGATAAGCATATGAATATTGCAAAAGAACTAATGTATGCTAAGAATCATGATTATGATGAAGCATGGCGACTAATGCGTGTTAGTTCTTATACTGATTTAATTCTGATGAAGATATATAGAACAAAAGAAATAGAAAATAATAGTGGAAAAACTTTAGTATCAGAAGGTGTTGATGCCAATTACCAAGATATGATAAACTATGCACTATTTGGACTAATAAAACTGCACTTTGGCGAATAACGAGCGATATGAAAAGAAGAGACTTATTCATAAAACTTATAGTGATAATTGTTAGTATACTCTTTGGAATAACTTTTATTTTTTCCGGTTTTGTTAAAGCAGTCGATCCACTTGGTTTTACCTATAAAATTGAAGATTATCTGATTTCGTTTCAGTTGACTCAATTTATACCAATGGCTCTTTCATTTGCAGTTATACTGATAGTGTTAGAAGTCACATTGGGTGTTTTAATTATTTTAGGGATTTATCGTAAATGGACATCTCTTTTTGCTGTTCTGTTCATGGTTGTTATGACCCCTCTAACATTGTACATTGCTATTGCTAACCCTGTCAAAGACTGTGGGTGCTTTGGTGATGCTTTGATAATTAGCAATTGGAATACATTTTATAAGAACATTGTTCTTCTAACGTTTGCCATTGTTCTTTTTGTTTATCGTAGACATATCTCACCTTTCTATTCCAGAAAAACTAAACCATATGCATTGGTTTACGTGATATTGTTTTTCATGTCAATTTGTTTCTATAGCCTCATATATTTACCAATTATTGATTTTAGACCCTATCATGTTGGTTCTAATATAACTAAAAAAATGGGTGAAGATATGAAACATGGTGACGTTTATGAAAACATTTATGTGTACGAAAAAGATGGAAAAGAGAAAGAATTTACCGAGGATAGCTATCCTTGGGAAGACTCCACTTGGACATTTGTTGAGTTAAAATCAAAATTGATAAAAGAAGGAGACAAACCAGAGATACAAGATTTTGCCATTATAGCTTATCAAAAAGATTCAAATGGTTTATATGCGAAAACAACTGATATAACTGAAGATATTCTTTCGCAGCCATTAAGCTTGCTTCTTGTCTCTTTATCTTTAGATGATATAAGTGAAAGAAAAATAGCACACATTCAATCTCTTGCCTACTTTGCAACAAAGAACTTTATTGACATGTACGTTGTCACTGCTTCCGATGAGAATGCAATAGAACGCTTCGATAAAAATATAAGAGAAGAGAAACTAAATTATGCCTCCATGGACGAGCTTACATTAAAAACAATCATTCGCTCCAATCCAGGTGTCGTTTTATTAAAAGAGGGCGTAGTGCAAGCTAAGTGGAGTAAAAATAGAATGCCTGATAGGGCAAAACTAAACAAGATTATATCAAAATATCAAATTGGTTTAGAGAATGTGCCAAACAACAATTACGCGCTTAAATTGTTGATTATATGCTTCGTGTTTATAATTCCACTATTAGGACTCAAATGGTATGATAAGATATATCTTAACCCACAAGTTATCAAATAATATATACACAAAAATAAATAAACAGACTTACAAGATAAGTCGATTATAAATTTTATAAATTAATAATAATGAGAAAGAAAATTGTAGCAGGAAACTGGAAAATGAATAAGACCTTGCAAGAAGGTTTAGCTCTCAGCAAAGAATTGAAAGAGTTGTTAGAAAACAAGACTATAAATTGTGAAGTAGTAGTAGGAACTCCATACATTCATCTTAGTGAAGTTGCTAAAGTTGTTGAGGGGAGTAAAATTCATGTTGCAGCACAAAATTGTGCTAACAAAGAATCTGGTGCATACACAGGAGAAATATCCGCATCTATGGTTGCATCAACTGGAGCAGACCATGTTATTTTAGGACACAGCGAACGTCGTGCATACTATAATGAAACAGCTGAATTGCTGAAAGAGAAAGTAGAGTTGGCTTTATCTAACAAGCTTATACCTATTTTTTGTGTAGGCGAAGTTTTAGAGGAGCGCGAATCAGAAAAGCATTTTGACGTTGTTGCTAAGCAGCTTAAGGACTCTTTATTTGAATTGTCAAAAGAAGACTTTGCGAAAATTGTAGTAGCCTACGAACCAGTTTGGGCTATTGGTACAGGTAAAACTGCATCAGCGGATCAAGCACAAGAGATGCACGCTTTTATTCGTAAAACGCTTGCTGATAAATTTGGTGAAGAAATTGCAGACAATACATCCATCTTATATGGTGGAAGCTGTAATGCTGGCAATGCGAAAGAGTTATTTTCTAATCCTGACGTAGACGGAGGTCTTATTGGAGGAGCATCATTGGAGGCAGACAAGTTTTTGCCTATAATAGAAGCTTTCAATTAATAAAAATAACTACGATAGAATTACCTCTTTAACGTGGTAGTTCTATCCTTTTTTAGCTAAAACCAAACCTTATGAATATTAAATCTGTTGGAAGATTATTATTTGCTATCTTTTTTATTAATACGCTGATTGTCAATGCACAAAATCCTGCGCAATCAAATGCCTCAAAACAGAATAATAATGCGACAATTATTGATGAAATAAACTCTAATTATCCCAATCAGGGTAATGTTATGGTTTATCAAGATGAAGCTATCAAAGGCATCTTATCTAAACCAACTCCTGCAAATCTTCCTGTATACTCTTCAGGCGATGGATCTATTCAATATGTCAAAATGAGAGGTTATAAAATTCAAGTGTTTTCAGGAAATGATCAACGTAAATCAAAAGACGAGGCTTATTATAAACAGAAATTGATAAATGACACATTTGATGATGTTGAAACTATTGTTTTTTTCAAATCGCCACGCTGGATATTACGTGCTGGAAATTATAGAACAAGGAGTGAAGCTAATGCAGCCATGGAGCAATTTACGCAGCAGTTTCCAAATTTTGGTAAAGAAATGTATGTAATTTCTGATACAGTAAAAGTACCTCTTTAATTCTTCAACATTTTTCAGATAAACAACAACACAATTCAAAAATTATCCGAATGAAATTTGATTCCGAGAAAACCACATCAATGGCTTCTCACTATACAGAAATAATCAAAACCTTAGGTGAAGATGTTAATCGCGAAGGTTTATTAAAAACACCTGAGCGCGTTGCTAAAGCAATGCAGTATTTAACACAAGGCTACAATCAAGATCCAGAACAGATATTATTGGGGGCATTATTTAAAGAGAAATATCGTCAAATGGTTATCGTTAAAGAAATTGATTTCTACTCACTGTGCGAGCATCATATGTTACCTTTCTTCGGAAAAGCACATGTTGCTTATATTCCCGATGGTTATATCACAGGGCTAAGTAAGATTGCACGAGTTGTAGATGTTTTTGCACGACGTTTGCAGGTGCAAGAACGATTGACAACTCAAATTAAAGAATCTATTCAAAACACATTAAAGCCTTTAGGAGTAATGGTGGTAATTGAAGCTCAACATATGTGTATGCAAATGCGCGGAGTAGAGAAGCAAAGGTCTATCACCACAACATCCGATTTTACAGGTGTCTTTAATCAGGCCAAAACTCGAGAAGAATTTATCAATTTGATAAAATAGCATATTCAATTAATATAGCACTGTTTGATGCTACAAAAAATGCCGGCTTGTAATAAGTCGGCATTTTTATGTGAATATTGTTGTAAGAGTTTAGATCAAATTTAACTCTCTTTCTTAGAGGCACGTTTGCGCTCGTTTTCATTCAAAAGAACCTTCCTTATTCTCATAGACTTAGGAGTAATTTCCACATACTCGTCTTCTTTAATGTATTCCAGTGCTTCTTCTAAACTAAATATGATGGGGGGTGCCAATTGTGCTTTATCGTCTGTTCCAGATGCACGAACGTTTGACATTTTCTTAGCCTTTGTCACATTCACAATTAAATCTCCTTCTTTCGAAGCTTCTCCTACAACTTGACCTGCGTACACGTTTGTTTGAGGTTCAATAAAGAATTTCCCTCTATCTTGAAGTTTATCCAAAGCGTAAGCATATGCATTTCCAGTTTCAGCGGCTACTATTGAGCCATTTTGCCGCTTCTCAATTGCACCTTTCAGTGGTTGAAACTCTATAAATCTATGAGCCATAATTGCTTCACCTGCAGACAATGTGAGGATGGTGTTATTTAAACCAATAATTCCTCTTGATGGGATGATGAATTCCATGTGCATACGATCGTTTTTATTTTCCATTGATGTCAATTCACCACGTCTCTTGGTCACCACATCAATTATTTTACTTGCAGATTCTTCAGGTAAGTTAATGCTAAGTTGTTCTACAGGTTCGTGTTTTACACCATCAATGTCTTTGATGATAACTTGAGGCTGTCCCACTTGCAATTCGTATCCCTCACGACGCATGGTTTCAATAAGCACTGATAGATGCAAAACTCCACGACCAAATACAATCCATGAGTCAGCACTGTTTGTGTCTTCAACACGCAGGGCTAAGTTTTTATCTAACTCGCGTATCAATCTATCATGTATGTGTCTTGATGTTACGAATTTACCATCTTGTCCAAAAAATGGAGAGTTGTTAATGGTAAACAGCATCGACATTGTTGGTTCATCAATTTCAATGGTGGGTAGTGGTTCTGGATTTTCGTAATCAGTGATAGTATCTCCAATTTCAAATCCATCTATACCAATAAGGGCACAAATATCTCCCGATTTCACTTCGTCAGTTTTTGCTCGACCTAAACCTTCAAAAACGTCCAATTCTTTTATTCTAACTTTCTTGATAACGCCATCGCGTTTACAAAGCGCATAATCTTTATTGGGTACTAATGATCCGCGATGTATGCGTCCCACAGCAATACGTCCTACATAATTAGAAAAATCTAATGATGTGATAAGCATTTGAGGAATACCTTCCAATGATACGGGTGCAGGTATATGTTCAATAATGGTATCTAAAAGAGCTAATATGTTGTCAGTAGGTTTATTCCAATCTTCAGACATCCATCCATTTTTTGCAGAGCCATAAATAGTAGGAAAATCTAATTGATCTTCGGTAGCATTCAAGCTAAACATAAGATCGAACACTTTTTCCTGTGTTTCTTCAGGTCTGCAGTTTGGTTTGTCAACTTTGTTGATTACCACCAAAGGTTTTAGACCAAGTTCTAATGCTTTTTCCAACACAAAACGTGTCTGTGGCATTGGTCCTTCAAAAGCATCCACAACAAGCAAGCAGCCATCTGCCATATTCAGCACACGTTCCACTTCACCTCCAAAGTCAGCGTGACCAGGAGTATCAATGATATTAATTTTGACATCTTTGTAACGAATGGAAACATTTTTTGAAAGTATTGTTATTCCTCGCTCTCGCTCTAAATCATTACTGTCAAGAAATAAATCTTCAGTATGTTGGTTATCTCTAAAAAGGTGACCTGCCATGAGCATCTTGTCCACCAATGTTGTTTTACCATGATCGACGTGAGCGATGATAGCGATATTTCTTATGTTTTGCATTTATATTCTTTTTTCAGGGTGCAAATATACTATATTCTATCGAAAATATAGAATAGCGTCTCTCTGTGAGACAAACAATTATATATAATTGGGAAAATAAAAAAGTATAAGGAAGTAAGTTGTTTTACTAATTTATAACAATAATCTTTATACTATGATTTTTTTAGAAATTGATTAATTTAATGATGTAGTAGATAATATAACAATACTTCTTTGTAAATCAAAATGAGTTTTCTGTTTTTTTCATAATGAGGGCTATATAAATAAAATAGTAGCCAAGCTAATAACACCAATAAAAATCCATAGTGTGACTCCTAAAACCAATGGACGCATACCAACCGATCTTAGAACTTTTAGTGACAGACCAGAACCTATTAAGTACAGCGTTATTGTCATTCCTACTTTAGATAGAGAAACAATAGATGAAGTTAATTTATTAGGTAAACTGAAAATAGTATTGGCCACCATCGCCAATATGAAGAAAAGGATGAACCAAGGTATTTTCACTTTCGCATCTTTTTGTTTGAAAAAGAAGGTGGTGGCAATTGACAAAGGAATAATCCAGAGTGCACGTGTTAATTTCACCATGGTGGCTACTTCCAGAGCTTTGTGTCCATAGGCAGCACCTGCACCCACCACAGAACTTGTGTCGTGAATGGCAATTGCAGCCCACAAGCCAAATTGTTCTTGCGTTAGCTCAAGCAGTCGACCAATAGGAGGGAAGATAAATAAAGCTATGGCATTTAAAATGAAAATAGTTCCTAAAGAAACAGACATTTGATTTGGCGTGGCATTAAGAATGGGTGCTACGGCAGCAATAGCGCTTCCTCCACAAATTGCCGTTCCTGAAGAAATAAGATAGGCTGTTTTCGAATCCATCAACATGCGTCGACCCAACCAAAATCCGAGTGCCAAAACTCCAACCACAGAAACCACTGTAAAAAGCATTCCTTCTTTCCCGCTCTGCAAAGATTCGAACAGATTCATACCGAAACCAAGACCAACGACCGCAAATTGCAACAAGTACTTTGAAGCTTTTGAGGATTGTTTGATATATGGATTGCCTACTGTGAAACCTAAAAGAAGGCCCATGAAAAGAGCTATGGCAGGACTGACAAAAGGAAAAAGGCATGCTGCAATGCCAATGAAAAACAGTGGCTTGTTGATATTACTTTTCATTAAATAAGCATTTTAGAAAGCTGCGCAATGCAGATTGATATGTGAAGGCACAAAGTTACGAAAAAAGTATTGTTAGTGTAAAGTTTACCTTACATAATGATTGCTCTTCAATAAATATATTTTTCCTTACATTTTGTTTTCATGAACATCTATTTCATGAAGTAAAGATTCTTACGAAGGAAGCTTATAAATGATCTTTTCTTAAATGTTCTCTTTTAAAAGGTGGATTTAGCTTGGTTAGTTTAGATATTTAGCAATCAGTATCCTTATAATTAATTTTTATAGAAACGTCAGCAATGTTTTTTGATCTAATCTGTATACAAAAAACTTGGTGACAATGATATTAAACCTCCGATTAGATAAGAATCGCGATTATGTAGCCTTCGAAGGCTGCAAAAGTCTCTTCATGTACATGAAGTAAGAAAATTAAAGCGATTTATCTTAAAATGTCCATTTTTTTTGGTTTTGCAGCATATTTTGGTCGTTTTTTTGATAAATATCAAGAAATATAGCCTTCGATTGCTTTCCAATCGCGATTTTAATCCCATCGGAAGGTGATTTAGCTCCTTCATGTTCATTTCACTTACCAAGAACGGCTAATAAAGCAAAACCATGTACAAATAGTGACCTATGTAACCTAATTAACATTTAATATGTACGCACAAGGGCTCTACTTACTCTCAGGATGTAAGAGAATGCTTAAGAACCATCTAAAGCATATGTTTAAAGTATATCAAATTCGGATGTTGTTTTGTTTTAGAACATTTTTTTCAATGCCGATCGATTGACAATATCAATTTTACGTCTTTGCATGTGTATAATTTTATCGTCGTGCAGTTGTTTCATCACATTGGTTAAAGCAGGTCGCGATACTCCGAAAAGATTTGATATTTCTTGTTTAGATGATTTAAGTTGAAACGAGCTTTCGCCTTCTGATTCTTTCAGCAGATAGTAAGCAAGCTTAGCCTTTATGGATCTTAAGGAGGTTAATCGTAGTTTTTCAGAAACAAAATAAAGTTTATTAGAAATAGATGATAAAATGGCTAACATAAATGCATCGTAGTTTTGCATCAAAGAAAATACATTCTCTTTGGGAATACAAATCAATTTACATTCTCTTTTTGCAATGGCAGAAACGGGCGATTTGTTGTTGCCTGCAAACAAAAATCCTGTTGCAATGGGTAGTGGAGCTTTAATATTTTCGATATGCATGAAATCTCCTTTTTCGTCCGTCATCACAGTTTTTATTTCTCCTTCAATCAAAATGTGTAAGGATGTATAGAGTTCTCCCTGCGAAATAATCCATTCATCTTTTACAAAACTTTTAATACTGAAGCGTACATCATTTAAAAAGCTCTCTTTTTTTGAATCGGGGATTGAGCTGCAAAGTGGACATCTAAATATAAATGATTTATTCATGGGGGCATTTAAAAATTCTATGCTATTGATTGACTTCTGTTACAAATATGGCAAATATTTTTGATGAATGTAATATATATTACACTTTATTCGTAGTTAAGTTCCTATTTTTGCTTGTAAGTCCATTCATGCATTCACATTATAGACATTTATCATGGATAGAATTCGAGAATTAATGAATAAGATTCTAAATTTACTAAATTACATAAGACCTCGGGGAGGTTGGAAAATTCCTGCAATAATTATTATTGCATCTTTTCTGGGTCTGTTTGTTTATACCTTTTACACCTCACGTGCATACAGCTATCTATCCGATGAGCCTGAAACTTGTGTAAATTGCCATATTATGGCCCCATACTATGCAACATGGTTACATAGTTCACATGGACGTAGCACAACTTGTAACGACTGTCATGTGCCACAAAATAATATTATAAACAAGTTTTACTTTAAAGCAAAAGACGGTTTGCGTCATTCAGCTGTTTTCACTATGCGTGCCGAACCCCAAGCAATTCATGCTATTGAGGCAAGTTCGCAAGTGATAATGAACAACTGTGTACGTTGTCACGAACAACTTAACACAGAGTTTGTGAAAACAGGTGGCATGACCTATAAGGAAATGAAAGCCGAAAACGGAATGGCTTGTTGGGACTGTCACAGAGAGGTAACTCATACCCGTAGCCGTTCATTATCATCTACCCCCAATGCATTGGTGCCACTACCTGAAACCAATGTGCCAAAATGGCTCAGCAGAATAACTAATAGCAAAAAATAACTATCAAATTTAAATAACTATGAATACGAACAAAGAAAGAAAAATGAAACCTTGGTTGGGTTGGCTCATATTTTTTGTTACGCTTGGAGCAGTCTTTCTGTTAGGTATGCTCGCAGCATCTATTACGCAGCGTCGTGCAGAGATAACAAGCATTATGTATAACAAGAAAGTTGAAATTAAAGGCATTGAAGCACGTAATGAAATATTTCAGCAAAACTATCCACGTGAATACGAAACATGGAGGCAGACTGAAGATACTACTTTTCAAAGCGAATTTAACGGCAGTAGTGCCATTGATGTGTTAGAACAACGTCCCGAAATGGTGATCTTGTGGGCAGGTTATGCATTTGCAAAAGATTACTCTACTCCTCGTGGTCATATGCATGCCATCGAAGATATAAATCATACATTAAGAACAGGTGCACCCATGTCTGCAACTGATGGGCCACAACCTGCTACTTGCTGGACTTGTAAGAGTCCAGATGTTCCTCGTATGATGGACTCATTGGGTGTTGCTGCTTTCTATAACAATCAATGGGCTGCATGGGGACCAGAAATTGTAAATCCAATTGGATGCGCCGATTGTCACGATCCTGAAACTATGAATTTACGCATAACGCGTCCAGGTTTAATTGAAGGTTACCAATCAATGGGCAAGAACGTTAATGATGCAAAACATCAAGATATGCGTTCATTGGTATGTGCTCAATGTCATGTTGAATATTATTTTGACAAAGAGACTAAGTATCTAACTTTCCCTTGGCACAATGGAACAACCATGGAGGGTGCAGAACAATACTATGATAGTATACAGTTTTTCGATTATACACACAAGTTGAGTAAAACACCTATTATTAAAGCTCAGCATCCAGATTATGAGTTGTTTTCAACAGGCATACACTCACAGCGTGGAGTTAGTTGTGCTGATTGTCACATGCCTTACATTTCTGAAGGTGGTATAAAGTATAGCAATCATCACATACAAAGTCCATTGGCAAGTATCAGCAATACATGTCAGGTATGTCACCGCGAGAGTGAGGATGATCTTCGCAATGCTGTTTATGAGCGTCAACGTAGTGCTGACGAAATAAGGAACTTGGTTGAGAAAGAACTTTCTACTGCTCACCTTGAAGCTCAATTTGCTTGGGAAAAAGGAGCACAAGATAATCAAATGAAACCTGTATTGGATTTATTACGTCAATCACAGTGGCGTTGGGATTACGTTGTTGCATCACATGGCAGTTCTTTTCACTCTCCTGTAGAGTATCAAAGTATCATGTCACATAGTTTAGATAGAGCGCATAAAGCTCGTTTTGAAGTTTCAAAGGTATTGGCACAGTTAGGTTTCACGGGTGATGTTCCCATGCCAGATGTTTCCACCAAAGCAAAAGCACAAGCTTATATTGGTTTGGATATGGATAAGGAAAGAGCCGACAAGAAAGTGTTTTTGGAAACAGTTGTACCCGAATGGTTGAAAACAGCTAAGAAAAACAATCGGATAGTTACGTTAAATTAATATAGGTCTTTTCGAGAAATAATTGTTTTATTGGTGACATTAATTATCTTCGTAGCTTACTTTTTTATACATTCATGAATAAAACAAATAAACCTGTCTGGGAACAGCCATGGGGTTACATCGAGGGATTTTATGTCGCATTTGGAATTGCACTGAGTGGGTTTTTGCTACAAATTATATATGGCAATCTTCAACTCAGTGGTTTTCAATATCCCGTTAATTTAATTATTGGACTTGTATTTATAGTCACACTCGTTCTGTGTCATCTTTTTTTTAAACGAAGTTCAATTGTCCGTTGGCTGTCGAGTGTATATTCAACAGTTCCAGCCATTACTGTGCTGCTTGGTATTGTCATAATATTAGGCATTGTGCCTCAATTTGTTTCGCATGCTACGCACCACGATATTCCTCGCAATTTAGCTGGTCTTTTTGGTTGGTATCAAATGACCACCTCTTGGACATTCATTTTTGTGAGCTATTTTAATCTCATCATTCTTGGCTTCACCATTCTCAAACGTACTCGAAGAAAATTTACATGGCGCGACATTGGTTTTTACTTAAACCATGTGGGGCTTTTTCTTGCTTTTATGGGAGGGATGTTGGGTAGTGCAGATGTTTCTCGCCTTCGAATGAGTGTAACAGAAGGTAATTTAGAATGGCGTGCAGAAGATGAGCGCAAAAATATTATAGAGTTGCCAATTGCCATTCAATTAGATACTTTTATGATTGAAGAGTATCCACCCAAATTAATGATAGTGGATTTAGAATCAGGGAAAGTATTACCTGAAAATAAACCAGCATCCTATTTATTTGAGGGAGAAAACAAATCGACAAAATTATTGGGTTACAATATTGATATCCTGTCACATTTACCCAATGCAGCAATTATGCGCGACTCCGTCAACTCATTTGCAGTTCCATATCATTCCGAAGGGGCAACTCATGCCATTAAGGTGAGGGTTAGCCATGAGGAGATGAAAGATCCAGTAGTAGGGTGGGTGAGCAACGGTAGTTATATGTTTCCACATAGTGTGGCGTATATAAATGAGAAACTTGCTGTAGCTATGCCTATGCAGGAGGTGAAGAAATACACATCCCACGTGCATGTTTTCACAGAAAAAGGGCAGAGTAAAGAGGCAGTTATTGAAGTAAATACGCCGCTCTCCATTGCAAGCTGGACTATTTATCAATTAAGTTATGATGAATCGAAAGGGAAATACTCTGAAACAAGTGTATTCGAATTGGTGAGCGATCCATGGTTGCCCATTGTTTATACCGGAATCATTATGCTATTGGCAGGTTCGTTCTATCTATTCATTGTAGGTCCAAAAATCAAGAAATCATGAGTTGGGATTACTTCATATATTTTTCATCTGTATCCGTAATTTTGTGGATCATTGGAGCTGTCTATGCCTTTAAGAGTGACAAGCGTTTACTACCCACACTATTTACAGTTGCAGGTTTGATTGTTTTCTTCGTGTTTATACTTGGTATGTGGATTTCACTTGAACGGCCTCCCTTGCGCACTATGGGTGAAACCCGACTTTGGTATTCTTTCTTTCTACCAGTGGTAGGTCTTATCACTTACGAACGATGGCGCTATAAATGGTTGCTATCATTCAGCACAATGCTTTCTACGGTTTTTATTGTTATCAATATTGCCAAGCCTGATATTCACAACAAAGTGTTGATGCCAGCTTTGCAAAGTCCATGGTTTTCTCCGCATGTAATTATCTACATGTTCTCATATGCCATATTGGGAGCTGTAACACTTATAGCGATATACTATCTTTTCAAAGAAAAGAAACTTGCCGATAAAGATAAGTTGATGGAAATGATTGACAACTTAGTGTATGTTGGCACTGCTTTTATCACAATGGGTATGTTGCTTGGTGCTATTTGGGCAAAGGAAGCTTGGGGGCATTATTGGAGTTGGGATCCTAAAGAAACATGGGCAGCTGCAACATGGGTTTCTTACCTCATCTACATACACGTCAGACTAAAGAAGGATGTAAGTTATCGCACAGCGATGATTGTATTAATCATATCTTTTGTGATGCTTCAAATTTGTTGGTGGGGGCTTAATTATTTGCCGTCGGCGCAACAGAGTATTCATGTGTATTCTTAAATATGCTCTGGACTCGCAAAGACGCAAAGAACGCAAAGTGAAAAAGAATGCAAATCTCTCAACATACAACATACTTAAACCAAATAATTATGAAACATCTACAGGTAGCGTTTTTGTTTTTACTTATGTTTGTTTGCTCTCACACTATAGTTGCTCAAGAGCAAGACGGTGACTTTTCAATAAAGGCTCAATTGCGCACCCGCGCAGAATATAGAAATGGGGTATTAATGCCACGTTATGAAGGCGACTTGCCATCTTCTTTTATATCCAACCGTGCACGTATATCATTGGGATACGATAACAAGTTTTTATCAATGGGTGTTTCCGGACAGAATGTATCTGTTTGGGGCAGTCGTCCACAAATAGAAAACAAAGGAGACTTTATGCTTAATGAAGCATGGGCAAAACTTTCGCATAATAACTTTTTTGCTCAAATTGGAAGACAACAATTGGCCTATGACGACGACCGCATTCTTGGAACTTTAGATTGGAATCAATCTGGTAGATGGCACGATGTGCTGAAGGTGGGTTATGAACATGCCAATAACAAATTGCATCTCATTTTAGGATACAACAATTCATCAGAAAGCATTCGCAATGGTCAATATTTTGCTGGAGCGCAACCCTACAAACGCATGCAAACTATCTGGTATCAATATGACGCAAATAATAGCTTTGCTGCATCATTTATACTGCTTAACTTGGGTTTCGAATCAGGCACACCAGCAACAATACTATCTGAGGCAATTGGCAAAACATCTTACATGCAAACAATAGGGACAAACTTGTCCTACCGACATGATGCTTTAAACTTATTGGGTACTTTCTACTATCAAACAGGCAAGAACAAAGCTGAAGATGATGTAGCAGCCTACATGTGGGCTGTTAAAGGCGCTTATGCAATTAATCCCATGGTTTCTTTAGCCGCAGGACTTGATTATTTATCGGGTCAAGATGATTCAGCCAATTCAACCGCTTTCAATCCTCTTTATGGCACGCACCATAAATTTTATGGTGCAATGGACTATTTCTATGCATCGGCCTATCCAAGCTATGGATTGTTTGATAAATATGCATCTCTCATTCTAAAACCAATCAAAAAGCTAACTTTAGATTTTACTTACCACCACTTTTCCTCCTCTCAATCTATTGTTGTTGATGACAATAAAAAGAAAGGTTTAGGCTCAGAAATTGACTTCACTTTTACCTACGCTGTGCGTCCCTATGTCACTTTACAAGGCGGATACTCAACTATGTTTGGGACGGAAGCTTTTAGTGTAGTTAAAGGAGGAGATAATTCTCGCTGGCAAGATTGGGGATGGCTTTCTTTGAATATAAATCCTTTGATTTTTAATTCGAAATAAGTTTTTCCTATCCTGATGCGATGTTGACTTTAGTGCATGTTTTATAGAGTTCATTAAATAAAATGTACAATATCCCTCGTATAAGTGTCACAATGTGTATATTTGCACCACATTAATGCAATTATAATATTCTGAGTTTGGGATTGGTTGCATCATTGTGTATATTTCAAAAAAAGACACAACACCTGTTTATTATGTCCACATTAAGATTTAAAGTAGTAGAAGAGGCTTTCAAAAGAGAGCCTGTAGCCATTAAGATTCCAAAAGAATTCCCATCAGAATATTTCGGTAAATATGTTTTTAACCGCGCCAAAATGTCTAAGTATCTTTCGAAAGATACCATGGGGGTGGTTATTAAAGCTATTGACGAAGGTGTAACACTACCGCGCAGTATTTCAGATCACGTGGCAGCGGGTATGAAAATGTGGGCAATGGAAATGGGAGCAACTCACTACACACATTGGTTTCAACCATTGACAGAAGGAACTGCTGAGAAACACGATTCGTTTATAGAATACAGTGGTAGTCCATTGGAAAGTGAAATATTAGAACGATTCTCAGGTAAACTTTTAGCCCAGCAAGAACCCGACGCATCAAGTTTTCCAAGTGGTGGCATTCGCAATACGTTTGAGGCAAGAGGCTACACAGCTTGGGATCCATCTTCCCCTGCATTTATTGTGGAAGATACATTGTGCATACCTACAGTTTTTATTTCTTATACGGGTGAAGCTTTAGATTATAAAACACCTTTGTTGAAGTCACTTTCAGCAATTGATAAAGCAGCAGTTGAGGTATGTCAGTTGTTCGATTCGAATGTGAAAAAGGTATACTCTTTCTTAGGATGGGAGCAAGAGTTCTTCTTAGTTGATCAGGCTCTATACTCGGCTCGTCCCGATTTGATGTTGACAGACAGAACACTTATGGGGCACGAAAGCGCAAAGAACCAGCAGTTGGAAGACCATTACTTTGGTGCTATCCCCGCCCGTGTTCATGCTTTTATGCGCGAGTTAGAATTTGAAGCCTATAGATATGGCATCCCTATCAAAACCCGTCACAACGAAGTAGCACCCAATCAATTTGAATTTGCACCTATCTATGGAGAGACAAATCTGGCTGTTGACCAGAATCTAATCGTGATATCGTTGATGCATAAAATAGCCAACAAACATAACTTCCGGTTACTTCTGCACGAAAAACCATTTGAGGGCATAAACGGTTCAGGCAAACATTGCAATTGGTCTTTAGGTACAGATAGTGGTGTAGGTCTCTTTACTCCTGGCAAAACAGCAGAAGAAAATCTTCAATTTGTTACATTTCTTGTGAACGCTGTGATGGCCGTCTACAAACATAATGCACTGCTCAAAGCATCTATTGCCTCTGCATCAAATGCTCATAGACTGGGGGCATTAGAAGCACCTCCAGCCATTATTTCTGTTTTTCTGGGAACTCAAATATCAGCAGTTTTTGATAAGATAGTTGATAGTGCCGAAAACAACAGTATAACAATGGATGAGTTGAAGCGAATGAAATTGGGCGTAGCTCATGTACCCGAAGTTTTAATAGATAACACCGATAGAAACCGTACTTCTCCATTTGCATTTACTGGTAATCGGTTTGAGTTTCGTGCTGTGGGTTCTTCAGCCAACTGTTCTGCAGCAATGATTGTGTTAAATTCAATCCTTGCAGCACAATTAGCATCATTTACCAATGAGGTGACCGAAAAAACCAGCAATGGCATGCCCAAAGAAGAAGCAATTTTCGAGATTTTGCGCAGATACATAAAAGAATCGAAACCTATCCGTTTTGATGGAAATGGTTATAGCGATGAGTGGAAAGAGGAAGCTAAAATACGTGGATTAGATTGCGAAACAAGTGTGCCACTAATGTATGATGCGTACACTTCAAAAGATTCTGTAGAAATGTTTCGTAGCATTGGGGTGCTTAACAGTACAGAACTCGTTGCACGCAATGAAGTGAAGTGGGAGGTATACACCAAGAAGATTCAAATAGAGTCGCGCGTTTTAGGCGATTTATCCATCAATCACATTATTCCAGTAGCAACAAGATATCAATCTGCGTTGTTGGACAATCTGTATAAAATCAAGGTCGTTTTTGACGAACAACGTGCAGCCGAACTATCAAAAGAAGATTCTTCACTAATAGAGCAAATTGCTAAGCATATCTCTGTCATCAAAAGAGATGTAGATGCGATGATTGAAGCGCGCAAAGTTGCCAACCGAATAGAAGACTCTCGCGAAAAAGCAATAGCTTATTGCAATACGGTGGAGCCCTACTTTAGTGTCATTCGTTATCACGTTGATAAATTAGAGCTTATTGTGGACAATGAGATATGGCCATTACCCAAGTATAGGGAGTTGTTGTTTATTAATTAAGTTGCTCTTTGCGTTTGATGCAAATGTCTTGAAACAGTTTCAAGTATTAATTTTACTTACATTTTTTTATTGCCAATAAATGCATTTGCGTTTATTGGCAATAATATTTATAATCATATCCTTTTGCTTTTGCGTTACAAACAGTTGTTTTGCTCCGCTCGCGCGCTTTTGCAAAGCGTATGTCGCGTAGCGAAATTGTTACTCCTTTATCTTTTCTGATGCGGAGCACACCGATTTGGAAATCGAAGCGAACGAGCTCTTCTAGCTTATAGATGCGAAAAGCATTTCCTCCTCCTTTGCTGCTTAGCCTCTTTGCGAGAAAAAAATTGTGTGACAAAACCTACACATTTCAAAAATAAGGTAATAAGGATAGAGACGTGGGGTTTTTGCAGTGTTACTAAAGTTTGGGAGTTCACTTACAGTTGCCTTCCTTTTAGCGTTTTGGCACTTAATAATTCCCTACGTCTATTCAAATCTCTGTGCATAAGCTTCAATCCATTTCAACCTTAGTAACTTAGGTTGATATTTATTATCTTAACCTTATTACCTTATTTCAAAATAGGAGGTGAAGCCCACCTTAATTTGACGCTAACTACAGTTCCGCATCTACGAAGCTTACTGTAGCTAACTATTCCAGATATACTACAGACAGTTTGGCTCCTCTGGCGCAGGGACAATGTCATTAAGTTAAGGATT
>DEZB01000039.1 GCA_002364735.1 Bacteroidales bacterium UBA3143 | reverse complement strand
ATCGGGCTTTCTTGCGTTAAAACAATATAGGTTTTTCATAAACTATTTCCTGACTTCGACACTGCGTCACCCTAAATGTCTGTAAGCATCCCAATTTTGCCGCTGTAAATTGTGAAGAGTTACTTCAACAAGAATACTTTTATAAGAAATTAAACTGATAAAAAAAGCTTAGAACACATAATGCTCTAAGCTTTTTTACTATCTATTGTTTGTAGGAATTTCTTTCCTATTTAGGGTGTTCTAATATAGATCTTTTCTCTAATATGTTTGTTAATATGTTATGGGAGTTTATAGTTTAGCAATTATCGACTCATAATAGAACACAGCTCAAAAGCTGCTTAAATTGACTTCACCCTAATTCCAACATAAAAAGTTCTTGGTTGCGCTGGTCCATACATATAGTCGCTATCCCTGTTCTTGAAGTTGTCACCATCCGATTGAAAATAATTGGTAATATTCTTGATGCCTCCAAAAACTTCAACTCCTGAGTTAACTGATTTCATAGGAATGGTATATCCCAATTTCAAGTTTACTTCTCCAAACTTAGGAGAATTTCTATATTCGTTTGGAGCCCAATCTTCATTGGGTGAGAATTTTGCTAAGATCATTGATCCTGTGTAGGTGCCACTTAATGAAGCACTAATTCTTTCAGTAGGGGTTAGCGTAAAAACAGCGTATCCATATTGATTGGGACTACGCATAAACTCACGTTTTCCTTCGGGCATTTCATCAAAATGGGCAATAGCCTTATTAAATTTACTGCTTTGCACAGTGTATCCTGCTTCAAGTTGTGCCAATTTATTGTAGTTAGCCCTTCCTTCCACTGTCAAGCCTTTTACTACGGCTGTCGGTCCATTTCTTTTTTCAAACAATTCACCTTTACTATCCGAACCCATTGGTTGTAGATAAAAAGCGTCTTTCAGTTGGGTGTAGAAACCTTCTAAAGTGAAACCGAAAATATATCTCTCTGTTGGTTTATCAAAGTTTATTGAACCACTAAAGCTATTGGAACGCTCTTCCTCTAAATCGGGATCGAGCGTAATGCGTGATACACCACCTCCTGCAAAAGCAATATGCAAATCAGCATCAAATGCTTGCGGAGCACGGAATCCAGTTCCCCAAGTTGCTCTAAATTGGGTGTATTCTTTCAAACGATAGAGTAACGAAACACGTGGACTAAAAATTGCATTGTCCAACAAGTTGTGCTTATCTGCCCGTACTCCAGTAAGTAGCGTAAACGAACGATTTATCTTCCAATCGCTTTGCACAAAAACTCCAAAGTTTTTTGTTTGTTGATCAATTTCATAATCATATTGCGGTATTGAATCCACCACTTCATCATAAGAATACTCCATTCCTGCAGTCAATTGATTGGTTCCCGATAAGAAATTGTTGAGTCTATGATTCATGTTAATACCACCTTGTAGTGTTGTATTGTCGGTTTTGCCAAAAGGAGGATTTGCCAAATGCTCTATTAATGCATCATCAAACTCAGTTTCCGTTTCATATTCATCTCTCTCTGGATAAATGCCGGTGTAGTGATCACGATCTGTGTGTTGTCCAGCAATGTAAGCATTAAATGACGAAAGATAATTGTTGAAATCTATTTCATAGTCCAATCCACCCATAAGTATATGATGTATTCTCTCTTCCGATTGTTTTGCCAAATGTGCCAGCTTATCAATCATCTCCCCACCGTAACGGTATTCATACAGGCTTGTAAAGTTCAACTCTAATTTTTGATTATCGGAGGGTTTAAAGAAAAGATTACCACCAAACGAATTGTTTCTCAATTGAGGCAATTCAGAATAGTTATCGCGCTCTTTCTTGTAAGTTCCATCAGGCAGTAGTGTCAATCCTTCGTGGTCATACTGCTCTCTATCTCTATGACTTACATAAAGCACTGCTCCAGCATTCCTTTTCTTGTTCACCATGCTTATATTTGCATTTAATACATTATCAGTGGCCCTACCATTAATGCTATGTAGCGCATAGCTCATATCGTATGAGTTGCTCGAAGGTATTTGAGTTATCACATTCACAGTTCCGCCAATTGCGCTTGAACCATACAATGCCGAACCCCCTCCACGCACCACTTCAATACGTTCAACCATGTTCGCAGGTATTTGCTCCATACCATACAACCCAATTAAAGGACTAAATAAAGGACGACTATTCATTAATATTTGCGAATATCCACCTCCCAGTCCATTCATCCGCAGCTGCGTGTAATTGCAAGTTTGACAGTCTGTTTCTACCCTCAAGCCAGGTTGAAAATTAAGGCCCTCGGCTATATTTGTTGCATCAACAGCTTTCAACGTGTTTTTGTCTAACACATTCACTATAACTGGAGCTTGCGTTTTTCGTTGAAACGTTTTAGTTCCCGTCACTACTATTTCATCCAGAGACATCAATTCACTTTTCAGTTCAAAGTTCACCATAATGGTTTCACCAGGCACTGCAACTATCTCTTTTTCTTGATCTTTGTAACCAATGAATTTTGCTACAAGCGTATGTTTCCCAGCCGGTAGATTTACCAACATATAATGTCCTGTTTCGTCAGTTGATATGCCTCTATTTGTACCCTTGACGAGTATATTGGCAAACGGAATGTGTTCACCCTCCGATTTCACATCTCCAAAAACATTGGCATCAGTGTTTTGTGCCGACACACTGAGTGTTAATGTAGCAACAAGTGCTAAAAGTAATAATCCTATTCTTTGCATCATTTCTATTTTTTGTTATTATTTTATTTCACGTAGATTATGTTTGTAAACTCTTCGTTGAGCAACAGCCTTTTACCTTTAATATCAATTTCCTTCATTTTCATCTCATCAAAACTTGTTTTTACTTGCACAGTATTTCCAAGTGCAATATTGTTTGCAACGCAAAAATCAAAAAAATCAGGATCGGAACTAAACAACCTAACAATGACGTAATCTTTGTTCATCTCTGCATTCGAAAGCATAATGGTATCACTTTCAAGTTTTATGTTCCCATCGCTACAAGGAATGGGATCGCCGTGTGGATCGGCAGCAGGATAATTAAGATAGCTGTCTATTTTATCTGCCAAAAAATCAGAGGTCAGATGTTCCAATCTTTCCGCCTCACAGTGTATTTCGTGCAAAGATAGACTCAGGGTCTGGTGCAAAAAAGTCTCCCACAATCTATGTTTACGCAATATGTTTAATGCAAGTTTTTTCCCATCGGGTGTGAGCGATAGTTTTTGATACTTGGCATAGTTCACCAATTGCTTTTGAGCAAGACTGCGAGCCATATCTGTAGTTGCAGCATTTGTTATATTCAATAGTTTTGCCAAAGTGCCAGGACGCGTGTCTTCACCCATGCGTTGTTCTTGTAAGTAGATTGTTTTTACAAAGTTTTCAATCGAAATTGACATTGTCGTGTAGTTTTAAAATATGCATTTTTAAGCGAGCTTAAATAATAGAGCACATCTACTTGAAAAATGTTTTGAGTTACATGCAATTTATTTTGTCTTCCTATATTTAAGCAATTATTAAACGGTATTTGCGATAGCCTATGTCTATTTATCTCAAAACTGAAATTGAAATAAAAAAAGCGAGAGAAATAATTTCCCTCGCTTTTCTTAATAAGAAGATATCTGATGCTATTTTAGAAAACATCATTATCTATTTCATGCAAATATTATTCTTTTGTTTGCTTGGTCAATGTCACTGTCACTGTTTTAATCATTTCTGGAATTTCAACTCCGAAGTCAGCATCTTGTGCGTTCAATTCAATTGTTGCGGTTTTAGTGTCTAAACTGGTCATCTCAAAGCTAACCTTTTCATCACCTAACGATGTAGTTATCGTTTTGTCTTTTGTAATGTAAGTTCCAGAACCTTCTCCAAGAACACCTTTGCTCGTATATACATTGTTCTCTTTGAATGTAATATAAGTAGGTTCAACATTCTCTTCAATCTCAGGGTCGGTTAAATCAATCTCCAGACCTTCCATAATTTCTACACTTGTAGCACGCCATTCACCATAAAGCAGTTCAATGTTGTAACCAAAATCAACCTTGAGTGTGTTGTCATCATCATCGCTCGAGCATCCCATAACTAACAAAGGCATAATTGCCAATGCAAATAAAATCTTTTTCATAATAGTTTTTTATAAATTAATAAATTGTTCTTAGTCTGATAGATGAAGATTGTAGCAAAACGTTGCACGGAAAAAGATTCTTTTAATATAGTTAGAGAAAATTGAGTTCTTCACACACATTGATATTCTCACGAAAGTCATGGTTTTCAGTGAATCTAATTGATATCCTTATTTTTATTGATTATATGTTCTGTTCTGATTTAACATCGGATTAAACTGTCTGAAGTACGAAATATAATATTTCACACAAAGCTGGTTAATAAGCGAAGTGTCATTCTTCCATTTCAAAAATAAGGTAATAAGGTTAGAGCTTAGGTTTTATTGCAATGTTACTAAGATTGAGAAGCTTATTCTCATTTGTTTTTTCTTAGAGCATATTGGCTCTTAAATAATTTCCTCCTTCAATTCAAATCTTTATACTTTACATTATTCCATATGGTACAAAAAAAAGCTGTATCACAATGATACAGCTTTTTTCAATTTCTTTTTTGATGACTGATACTTAGTATCTGCCTCCTGAGCGATTGCCACCGCCTCTGTTATAGCCACCGCCACCTTGTGGACGTTCTGTGCGTGGACGAGCTACTGATACTGCAAGAGTACGACCGTCATATTCTGCGTCGTTTAGTTCTTCAATTGCACGTTGAGCTTCTGCTTCGTTATCCATTTCAACAAAACCGAATCCTTTTGAACGACCGGTATCTCTGTCTGTAATGATTTTCGCAGAAGAAATAGTTCCGTATTCTTCAAAAAGTTCTTTTAAATCGGCATCGTTAATCTGATAACTTAAGCCTGCTACAAAAATGTTCATGTAATAATAATTAAATAAGTAAAAATTGAATTTGTGCATTAATTTGCATCAGAAAGGAGAAAAAGAACTAAACACTGAAGTAAAGACTAAATACCTCTTGCTGGGTAAAACTTATGCGCCACAAAGATAAGCATAATATTGTAACTTCAAAATAATTATGTCTTTATTTTTCAAATAATGCATCTTTTTCTCACAATTGTCAAAAAATAGCGGTTATTAGTGAGTGGTAAGGAGTGAGGAGTAAGGATTAAGGATTAAGGATTAAGGATTAAGGAGTAAGGAGTAAGGAGTGAGGGGTGGGCAAGTAGTAAATTAGGAATTATAGGATTAATTAATTAACAGGATTAATCGTGCAGGCTATTAGGCATTTGCAGAATGATTGAATCACCCTCATTGTCAACTTCATGTCCTGAGCGTAGCCGAAAGGTCAATTTTCCATTGATTACAATTGTCTGAACCGTTGATTAATATGATTAAATGATTTTGATGATTTTTTTTAACCACAAAGTTCACTAAGAAGGCGCGAAGTTCACAAAGAAATACAAGATAACTATTGAAAGCTGCAGAATGATTGAATAGAATACTCTCACAAAACTAATACCACACCCCCCCAATAATCTGAATCAGGATTTACAGGATTAATGGATTAACAGGATTAATAGTGCAATTTTCAACATTTTCAGAATGCTTAAATTACTATGAACCCCACAACTCACAACTCATACCGCATTTCCCTTACCTCATACCCCACACCCCAAAACTCACACCAAATTTTCACCTCAAACCTCACTTCCACATTGTCACCTGTCAATTGTCAATTATTCCCTATATCCTAATAAACACCCTCTTCCTATACAACCAATAGCAAATATACCAAAGCCCCAACAGCACCAAACAACTCAAAGCAATTTGCGCCCCTAATTCGCCAGTCCATCCAAATAGGGCATTGGAAAAGGGGAGCAACATCTTGTTGATTAACTTAGCTCCGCCAACATGTGCAAACAGGTATATAAACAGGGGATTCATGCCCACTACGGCAAAAAACAATACTCCTTTTTGATACTTCTTTACATCAATCAACCAATAGCAAATGGCTAACGCAATGAGTGCCCATCCGCCACTTGCAAAAACAAATGAGCTTGTTGCAATTCGTTTTATGATAGGTGTTAGTGGGCTTAGTCCGTAACCAATGATTAATCCCACGATGCCTGCTCCAAATAAAATCTGTAGTTTTTTCTTTGCAGAATAATTTCCCATGAGCAATTGACCAGCCATTACACCCCAAATGGTGTGTGCAGCAGTGGGGATAGCATTAAACATGGCCCAATTGCTTCCACCTATTTCGCCCGATATGAGTGTGTTGAACCATGCTCCAAAGTTCTGGCCCGACACGAAAGCGTTTGTAAACCCATCGACAGGAAAAAACCTGTACAGCACTTCGCTTATTAAAATGAGCAATACCGAAAAACCAATTTGAATACCTGCGGGTTTGCGAATCACAAGAAACGCCAATAGGTAGGTAACCGACAACTGGGCCAATACATTTTGAAACCTAAACACAATTCTGCCAGCATCTATGCAATATAATGACCACCCCAAAAGCAACATTATCAGTGCTCTTTTAAGAACATGTAGTGTTACTTCTTTATATGTGTCTCCTTTTGATAGCCTCTTCGAAAACGAGAGTGGCATGGCTACACCCACTATAAACATGAAGAAGGGTTGTATTAAATCCCAAAAATGCATGCCCTGCCAGCTCACATGATGTAACTGTGTTCCTATAAAATAGAGGATGGTTCCCTCAAATTTGGGTGCTACTAAATGCGAGAAAAGTCTTGAAAACTCTGCAATGAGCAAAAACATGGTCAAACCACGATAAAAATCGAGCGACAAAAGCCGATGGTTTGTCCCTTTGTCTATTTTCTTCATATTCTGTTTGTTTCAAATTTATTATTCATATCATGCCAATGTCTTGGTGCATTATAAAAGAATTTGGGCAATGTCTTAGGCACTATTATTTTTCGATTCTCAAAGATATAAACTAATGCAAACATTCCACAAATAAATGATTCTATTAATCAGTAACAATCTATTTACATTTTCCACAATATAAAATTCAGAACATTTTATAGAATTCATGTTCAAAAAAATTAACGTTGGTCTTACTTATACAGATCGTATGATGCTTTGTATAGAAGTGCATCCCGATGTTTCAATTATATTTTTTTATTATACTGAAAGTACAGTTCTATTTTGCTTATTTATGCGCTTGTACTCTTTATTAAAAGTTGTATCTTTGAGTCCACTCTGAAAAGTCAATCTCATTTATTTCTGCCCCTAAATCCCCTAAAGGGGACTATAGCAGAGTCTTGATTATTAGGCTTTTCCCTTCAGGGACAAAGGGCAGAAAAAGACTAATAATCAGCATTGGAGAGTTTTCAGAGTAGGTTCATCTTTACTTTATCTTTTTGCTAATGCTTGGGAACAGTGACAATGAAATTCTAATAGAGGAGATTAGATAGACACTTAATAATATAAACAACCCTATAAATTAAAATCAACTGAAAATGAAAACAAAGTATTTATTGATTGTTACACTTCTTCTTTCTGTGACCAAACTATCTTGGGGACAAGATGTGCCAGAAGTTATGAAAATGAAGCCCGAAATGACAGAGATTTGGGAGCCTGAAGTGGAAATGGTTACACCCGGTGAGAAATATGGTGATGCTCCTTCGGATGCTATTATTTTATTTAAAGATGGGTACATGGGTGAATGGACAAATGATAAGGGCGATTTGCCCGAATGGCCGGTTGAAGATGGTGTGATGACGGTTGGCCCGGGACAGGTGAAAACCAAACGTAAATTTGGTTCGGTGCAATTGCATATAGAATGGCGCAGCCCGTCAGTTGTGAAAGGTGAGAGTCAAGGAAGGGGAAATAGTGGAGTTTTTTTTGCAGATGGTAGATACGAAGTGCAGGTGTTGGATAGCTATAACAACAGAACTTATCGCAACGGACAAGCAGGTAGTGTATACAAACAACATGCTCCTTTGGTGAATGCATCTAAAAAACCGGGTGAATGGCAGGCATATGATATTATTTTTACGCAACCTCATTTTAATGAAGATGGTTCCTATTTAGTTCCCCCCAGGATAACTGTGCTACACAATGGTGTCTTAGTGCAAAACAGTGTAGTGTTGCGCGGCCCAACCGCATATATTGGAATGCCAGAGTATCAAATTGAAAAACATGGACCAGGTTCAATCTTGTTGCAAAATCATGGTGATGCAGTTAGCTTTAGAAATATTTGGGTGAGGGAGTTGTAAGTTAGTTAATACTTGCGATGCAATAAGAATAATTATATGATTAATGTCACCCCTTATGGGGTTTTAATCTATTTGCCATTCGTGGAGCTATAATAATATCACCCGTCCCGGGTTATTTGGTTTGTTAGTAATTAGGCCTGTATGGCTGGTATAATTCAGCCTGAGTTAAAGCCTCGGGTAATATCGTCAATGAGATGTTTGAGGCCTATATGACTGACATAGTAATTGTATAAAATATGTGTTTTGTATAAAGGTGTAAGAGAGTAGCAAGTTAAATTCTTAACAGTAGAGTAACATATTAAACAGTAGTGATAGTCCCTTTCAGGGGATTTAGGGGGGAGAAATATGCGAGACAGACTTTTCAGGTGAACTCATATATTGATTGTGTCTTCTCCGTGTCAATTCTGCTCTTCCCTAAACAACTCATTCAAACACGTAGCATTATAATGATCGCCCAATGTGTAGATAAGATCCTTGTCGTCAAGAACAAAATCGGCACTTGGATTGCTGATAACCTGATCATGTCGTTTGATAGCTAAAATACTGATACCAGTTTTGTTTCTAAGATCCAACTCCTTGAGACTTTTTTGATAGGCAATGGAGTTTTTGTGAATAATCATTGTGTTTATTTCAAAATCGGGGATACTTAACTTTTCTTTTTTGCCTTTAGGCTCATTTGCTCTCACTGCTTTATAACCATTGGAACGGATTTTGGCTAACAGTCGTTCTATCTCTTCGGTAGGTATTAAATATTGATTTAAAGCGCGCGAAAACATTTCAAGATAAGCCTCAAAGTCAATGGGAATTACATCGTCGGCTCCTATCTCGTATAATTGATCTAAGTTTTCAATGTACTTAGTTCTTGCCACAATATGAACGTTAGGATTTAATTTTTTTGCCATTTTTATGATGCTTACTTTTTGATTTGTACCCTCGACATATAAAAGCATACTACTGGCATCTTTAACAGAAGCCTCTTCCAAAACCGATTTATATTGTGCATCTCCATACACTGCATTAAGTCCTTGGCTTTGCATATCTCTCACCAAATCGGCATCAGTATCAATAATTACAAAAGTGATATTGGCCATCTCCATCGATTTTATTAAACCTGAGTCTTGCGATGTACCCACCAAAATGGTATGCCCACTTAGTTCGGGTGCAACTGGTTTTGGAAGTCTTCTCAATCCTTTTCGTACAACAGATGGCATGGGCATTTTGGCGAAAAAGGAAGTTATTGGTTTAGAGAAGATAATAAATATAGGTGTTACATTCATGCTGAGAATAGCTACTGCAAGAAAAATCTGGTAGAAGTGATTGTCAATTAATTGATTTGATAATCCCATTTTGGCCAAGATAAAAGAGAACTCACCAATTTGGGATAAAATCAATCCTGCTCTAAAAGCAATTCGAAAGGGATAGCCCAGCACAAAACTAACAAATCCGATGATAATGGACTTTATAGCAATAAGAACGGAGGTGATGATGATGATGGTAACCCAATTGTCGATGAAAAAGTGGAGATCTAAAAGCAACCCTATAGATACAAAAAAGAAACTGGCGAAAACATCGCGAAAGGGAACTATATTGCCAATGGCTTGATAGCTATAGGACGATTCGGAGATGGCCAATCCTGCCAAGAATGCCCCCAAAGCTAAGGACAAACCCAGCCATGCAGAGAAGCTGGCAATAGCAAAGCCGATGACAATTATTGCAATCAAGAATAGCTCTTGGCTATTGCTAACCGCAATTTTGTGTAGCACATACGGAATGAACCAGCGAGCAAACACAAAGGTCACTCCCAATAATCCTGTTGTCTTAACCAATAGCATCACAAGCTCGCTTCCTATATTGGAATTCTCTCCCGAAAGGAAGGGAACCAAGAGCATCATGGGTACGATGATTATATCTTGAAATATAAGAATACCAAGACTTATTTTGCCATGGTGTTTTTCTATCTGGTCATTCTCTTGAAGTACTTTCAAAATGATAGCAGTACTACTCAATGCAACTAAAAAGCCGACAAATACAGCTTGATTGTAAGGTACATGGGTGAAGAAATGTAGGATGAGCACCACAACTAAAATAGTGATGCCTACCTGCATCAAGCCGCCAATAAATACAATATTCTTGATTTTGAGGAGCTTTTTGATCGAAAACTCCATTCCAATGATAAACAAAAGGAGTATAACTCCAATTTCGGCTAATACATCAATAATTTCGATGTCAGAAATTAATCCCAATGCGTATGGACCTGCAATGATTCCTGTTAACAAGAACCCAACAACCGATGGTAGTTTCAATTTGTTGAATATAAAAATTACCAAGCTTGCCAAGCCAAATATGATAACTATTACTTTTAGAAATTCTATTTCGTGCATTTGTTGATAGCTGGGTTATGTATATTTATTTTTGTTCTCATTGCAGAATAAGGTTAGTTTATCAGTTGCAATGAAAGCAGTTATTTTTTAGGCTTCAAACAAATGTAGTTATTTTAGTTCGGTTTTTTATTAATGTTTTAGAGGAATTTTCATTTAAAAGTCAACTCAAATATTCAAGCATTACTCATTAAGACAACATCTACAGTTATAGTATCATTAGAAGTCTCTCACAGCACCCATAAATAAGATCGAACCAGTCGATTTTTCTTGAATAACGTAAATAAAAGGTTTATTGGCTTTAAACGTAACTTTTTCGGGTTGGGAGGGGAAGCTTGTTGTTTCCATGCCAACAACTGTTACTGCTGCAGCCTCTGTGCCTACTTCATCCGTTGCAATGTAAGTAAATTGTTTGACAAATGAAATGAAAGAAGATGTGTTGGACATCCTTGAAAAATCTGCATCATCGGGAGAGAAAGCTATGTCCATCCCCATATCCTTTAGTACGCTATTGAGTTGTTTGCTATACTCGGTTTTAAATTTTGGTATGAATAAATCAACGTCCATATTACGCAATTTATTTTTCATGCCTGTCCAATAGTTCTTGCCTTTCAGATTACTTGCAATGTTGGCAATAGTTTTGCCATGTTGAGGCAAAAGCACCATCATGCTGAAAGCTTCGTTTCCGTATGGCAGCTCCACCATCTGCATGGTTTCATCGCTTGCATAATTGAAGTGGGCATTTTGTTGCATCATATCCACATTCTTTGATTTACCCAACTCCGTAGTGAAGGGCATCTTTGATGTGTTTTTTGCATCAAACTCTGAAGTCCAAATTCCTTGAAAGTAAAGTGCATTTAATAGATACATCAATGCCATTGGACTGGTTTCTTCAATTACTTCTTTTATTAGACCATTGGTGTTATCGTCTGCCCATTTATTTATTCTTTGCGCAGTAGTAGGATCAGAAAAATCAACTGCATCAACAGTTGCATTGAAGTAGTTTTTGTTGAGAGAGATGAATTCAGGCAATATTTGGATCTCTTTGTTGGTCCAAATAGAGTTGGCAATGGCCAACTTGGTGGAGGGGTCAGTTTTCTCAAAAGCTTCTTTGAGCTTCTTGAAATAACTATTCACCTCCTCGTCAGTCATGCCATCCAGTTTTAGTGTGTTTTGTATGGCAAGTTTTGTTTCATTATCACTGCCATTCCAAGTCATGGCTAATGCCATACTCAAGCTGAAAGGAGAAACCATGAAGTTGAGGTCGTTTTCTTTTTTTTCTTCATCAAACACTTTTGAGAAAAACTCGAAAGCAAAAGCTTGATCCGATTGAAGCATGGCGTTATCAGCAGCGTTTAATTCAATCTTGATGGGAGCGGGTAGGTCACTCGTAGGGTTTTCTATTTTAACATCTTTCTCGCATGAACTGGCCGTCAATAGCATAAAAAGGGATAAAAGAAATGAGTTCATTTTTAAGTTCATAGCAATTGGTTTTATTTCAAGTTAAATACAAAGTCATTATGTTTGTCTCTACTATTGTAAGATGAATAAATGCGGAAAAAGGTTGCATCATAAATAGTTAAATCTTCTATGATCATGCTTTTGACATATATGTTGGAGGAGACGATACATCGCAACGCAACGTAACACCCGATTATAAACTGAGTGTTTTTTAATAGAAAATCTCAAAGCCTACGAAAATTCTTAAATATTATTGTAAGGAATATCTTTAGCCTCTGCAATTTCTATCAACCTCGATTTAAGCACTTTTAAATCTTGATATTTAAGCACCTCCAAGTCTACAGTTTGCAGCTGTTCGTCAATGTTTAGTGTTATGTGGCTTAGTCCAATACCAATATGACTTACTTGATCCCACGAAATAAGGTGGCGCAATCTTTGTCTTGGAAAATTGAGCGAAAGCACTTCATTGTTTAGAACTACTAATGGTTTAGGTTGTGATATTGTAACCGATACAATCAATGAAACGGCTATAAGGATACCAACAACTCCTATAAAGAAATAAACTCCGTATTCTGGAACTGTTTTCATCATCTCTCCAACTGCAATTACCAATGAAATAATCATAAGGTAAATGGATACGATCAATGCTTGCAATTTTATTTTATTAGAAACTGCGTACTTAATTACTAATTCAGTCATTTGTTTTATAGTTTAACGGTTTTTATTCAATACAAATATAAAAATTTTATTGTACTTATGAAGGAAATTTACTGAATGATTTAAAATAAACAATTCAATTTTATTGTTAAACTTTTAAATATGTTACGCAAATCACTAATATCAGAAAAAAAATGCTTTAATTTGTAATAGATATAGCCAATAAACTCATTTATCAATTGTTTACCTTATAAATAATTGATTAAAATGAAGATAACTCAGATTTGTAATATCGATAATAAGATTTACAACTAAAAAACAGGAATAATCCAATGAATGTGAATGACAATTTTGAAAACAAAGATTTGCCAATTGAAAGTAACGAATTAAACGGTAACTCTAACGTAACTCCAGAATCAGATGTAAATACTGATGAGAATCAGAATAACGAGATAAATGAAACTGTAGAACAAGTCGAGGTAGAGCATGACTCCACAGAAAAAGGAGACGTTGATGCAAATATTGAAATAGTAAAAGAAAAAACCGAAACGGTTGATGCAACAGAACCTGCTGAGCCAATTGATGCGACAACTGAAGAAGGTGATGAGTTAACAACGCCTCCTGAAAACGAAAAGGAAGCTAACTTAGAAGAACCAGCGGAGAAAGATTCTGAAGGAGATACTTCAACTACAGACGTTGCTAAGGAAGATGAAAAGGATGTCCCAAAAGTTGAACCCAAACCTAAAGCGAAAGTGTTAGAAAAAGCAACTGAGATAGCTCCATTGACATTTGAAGAAATTGTGAACAAGCTTCGTATATTGTCTAAAAAAGAAAAATTTACTCGCAAAGAATTGGATAAAGCTCAATATCTTTTCCTCACTGAATGTCGTAAAGAGATGGATGCTCAAAAAGAAGCATTTATTAAAGACGGTGGTAAAGAAGAAGATTTTGCAGGCAAAGAGTCAGAATTACACACAGAGGGTAAAAATCTTTTACAAACATTGGCCGAAAAAAGAAAAAAGATTGCTGCTGATGAAGAGGTCTTGAAAGAAAAAAATCTTGTGCGTAAGTTAGCTATCATTGAAAGAGTGAAAGAGTTGACTGAAAGTCAAGATGACTTCAACAAAATATACCAAGAATTTAAATCACTTCAACAAGAGTGGAATAGCATAAGATTGGTGCCTCACGGTAAGGAACACGAATTATGGAAACTATTTCAACAACAAGTTGAAAAGTTTTACGACATTGTCCGCCTTCATAACGAATTTAGGGACTACGACTTTAAGAAGAACCTCGAAATTAAAACTGGTTTATGCGAATCGGCGGAGCGACTATTGAATGAGGAGGATACTGTTTCTGCTTTTCATCAGTTGCAAAAGTTACACAATGATTGGAGAGATGTAGGTCCTGTTGCACGAAAAGATCGCGAAACTATATGGGAACGCTTTAAAGAAGTTTCAGCCGAAATAAATAAAAAATACCAAGGACACATAGAGTCCTTGAAGGGTCAAGAAAGCGAAAACTATGAAAAGAAAGTTGCTATTTGCGAAGCATTAGAGGAAATTGATTTCTCTGCTTTGAAGAACACCAGAGATTGGGATTCTAAAATGCGGGAAGTGCTTAACTTACAAGCAAAATGGCGTGAAATAGGTTATGCACCAAGAAAGGTTAATGCAAAGATATTTAAACGCTATAGGGCTGCATGTGATTTGTTTTTCAAAAACAAAAATGCTTACTATCAATCTATACGTGGCGAGCTGGATGAGAACTTGGCAAAGAAAGTTGCACTGTGTGAACGTGCAGAAGCTCTTAAAGACAGTACCGATTGGAGAAAAACAACTCCCGAAATGATTGCTCTTCAGCGAGAATGGAAAGAGATTGGCATGGTTCCAAGAAGGGAGTCTTCATCTGTATGGAAACGATTTATAACTGCATGTGACTATTTCTTTGAACAAAAGAAAAAACATTCAGACTCTTTGCGTGAAGTTGAAGTAGCTAACTTGAACTTAAAGAAAGAAATAAACGAGAAGATTAAAAACATTGACACAACACTTTCAAGTGATGAAGCTTTGGAGGAATTAAAAGCGTTGATGGCAGAGTGGCAAGCTGTAGGGTATGTGCCTTACAACGATAAAAACAAGGCTCATAAAGAGTTTGCAGAAGCGACAGATGCGCAGTTTGCTCGTCTCAATATAGATAAGTCTGAAAGGAAGTTGGAGACATTTAAATCCAATATTACTGAAATGACAAAATCTGATCATTCAAGGGGGCAAGTGTTTCACGAGCGCGACAAATTGATGCGTCAGTTTGAAAGAATGAAAGCTGAGTTGCAGACATACGAAAATAATATTGGCTTTCTCACAAGTTCTTCTAAAAAAGGCAGTGTACTTGTAGATGACATGGTCAAAAAAATGGATAAAATAAAAGATGAGTTAGAGTTGATCGTGAAAAAGATCAATGCCATTGACGAAAATATTTAATTGCTCAAAACAGTAGATATAGTCGATCAGACTTAGCTAATAAATAATAAACCCGCATATACAAAAATTGTATGTGCGGGTTTATTTTGGTATGTGTGCTTTCTAATAGTTCTTTTTAATAATATTCGTCTCCATACTTAAACCGTACATCGGTCATAAAATGTTTTATTCGGTGCTCATCTTCTTTTTTGCAAATCAATAGCGTGTTGTCAGATTCGGCTATTATATAGTCGTCTAAACCTTGCACTAACACCAACTTTTTTGTGGTTGTTGCCACAACATTGTTCGAACTCTCTATGTATATAATGTCTCCCTGCAGATTTACATTGTTGTTTTCATCTCTTTCGGAAGCATCATGCAGTGAAGTCCAAGAATCTAAATCAGACCATCCAAACGATGATATGATTACGTACACATTGTCTGCTTTTTCCAGTATTCCATAGTCGATGGATATATTCGAGCAAAAAGGGAAACTTACATCAATAAACTTTTTTTCTTTGTCGGTATTAAATAAGTGCAACCCTTCGTCAAACTTGTTTACTATGTCGGGCATATATGCTTTGAATGCATTCATTATTGATTTGAGACTCCAAATAAAAATTCCTGAGTTCCAAACAAACTCGCCACTGTCAAGAAAAGCTTGTGCCAATTCTTTATTTGGCTTTTCAGTAAAAGTCTTTACTTTATGTATTCCCTCCATTTTATCTACACATACTTGTATGTATCCATAGTCGGTTTCGGGGCGGGTTGGTCTCACACCGAGTGTAAGCAGCACATCGTGCTTGTCTACAAATTCCAATCCTTTTTTTATGTCTGCAATAAATTGATCGCTCTTCAATATTAAATGGTCTGATGGAGCAACAATAATGTTTGCCTCAGGATTAATTGCTTGTATGCGATAGCTTGCATAAGCGATGCATGGAGCTGTATTTCGTCTCAGGGGTTCCAACAATATCTGGTCATCAGATAATTCAGGTAATTGTTTTTTTGTTATCTCTGCATATCCATCATTTGTTACAACGAAAATATTTTCGCGCGGTATTATTTTACTAAATCTATCAAAAGTTGTTTGTAGGAGAGAACGGCCAGTTCCGAAGAAATCGAGAAATTGTTTAGGTGTTCGTCCATTGCTGTAGGGCCAAAACCTATTCCCAATGCCACCGCTCATGATTATGCAGTAGTTATTGTTATTCATATATATAAATCATTTTTAATCTTGAGAAAACATTAGATTTGTGTCGTACTTATATGTACAAAGATACGTCTAATTACAACGTTAAATCAAATACAGTTGTTCAAAAATTCCATTGAAACAGATTTATTTAAAAATAATATCATAAAGAAGTGTTCAAGTGTTTTGCAATACGAAAAATATGTGTACTTTTGCACTCATAAAATAAGTCTACTTGAAAAAAACGCCCGGTTGGCGGAATTGGTAGACGCGCTGGTCTCAAAAACCAGTGGATTAATTTCCTTGCCGGTTCAATTCCGGCACCGGGTACTATAAACCCCTGATTATCGTCTGATAGTCAGGGGTTTTCCTTTGTTGCGCAACAAAGAAGCAACAAATAGCATCATAAAATAGCATTATAATAACTCCTTTTTATAAAATTAGAGCATTAATTGTTTTAGATAACAAATAAAATATTTTCAGGGTTATATATATATCAGTGCTTTAATTAACGCTGAAGCCACCTGTTTATAAGTGTTGCTCTCAATTTAAGCCTTAGATTGTGAGGTTGGGTGTTGCTTTTTAGGTGATTAACAAGATATTAACACTCTATTTGATTAAATACTATATTTCTAATATCATTTACTGTTGATGCAAATTCAACAACTCCACCAGCATTCCTTAGATCAGAATATTTTTTCACCGAATTTTTATTATCCATAAGGAATAAGAATACATCATTATCAAGATAGCATAATTCTGTTAGTAGAGTCAGTGTTATGTGCCAATTCTGAATATCACCGTCAGTAATAATAACAATTACAGAACCCTCTTTTTTACGTTGAGTTAATCTTTCAAGAGTATCTTTGGGGAAATTTGTTGAACTGCCTTGATTTATAAGAAGCGTATCTTTTATTTTATCATAATCTTCTGTCCAATCACAAACTATTGGACTTGAAGAGAAGTTAACTAGTGCAATTTTCCCTCTTTTTTCTTCAAAGAATTTGATAAAACCAAAACAAGCAAGATATGCTTCGTGAATTCTTGAACCGGCTACATTTTCTTTGCCCATGCTTCCTGAAGTATCTACAACTAAAAGTAAATCTGAATTATATTTTTCGTTCAAAGGCTCAGGAGAAAACTGCTGTTCCCATTTTTTTGTGGTAATACCGGGCAATAACTTAGGAGAAACTTGTAATGATAACAGTATATCTAAATCTTCAATTGGATCGCCTATTTTCCAGGTTGATGGATATGACATATCATTCTTTGAGCCTTTAGATCTTTTAGAAACAATTGGTATTTTATCTACATTATTTTGCTCAAACCAAATTTTCTTTTTCTCTTTCTTATCTTTGAGCTTAATTCCAGAAATATCAAGTATTAATTCGAATTCTTCTATTGAAGTCTCCTGTGCCAATTGATTTATTGCACTTTTAATTTTATCTGGGTCTTGAAAAATTAGTTGGTCATCATCCTTTGAATCACCCTTACTTGGGATAGAATTACTTGTCGTTTGCAACTGAGAATTTTCATAATTTTCATTTTCACCTGACAAACCTTTTTCTTGAGTTTGAGAACTTTTAGATTTTTGTTGAGAGTCGTTCTTATCTAATTCAATTAAGTCTAAAAATAGGATACTATATTTCTTCGTTTTTTTCAAAAAAGACTTTGAATCAGTAATACCATTTTCTTCAAACTCTTTTGCTAATTTCTGTATCTTATCTAGTAGGTCATCATCAGGTTCATTAAGCTCTAAGTTTTCTTTCCATAATGCTTCCTTCAACAAAAACATTAATTTTGCATTTCGATCAAGATTTTGAAAAGAGCCATAACTTCCTTTTTTAATCCAGTTTATTTCACTTTTCAGCGTTTCTTTTGGATGTTTAATAAAGTTCTTTGTATCAATTATCACATCAGCAATTTGATTGGCAATACTGCCTGCAAATTGAGAAATAGAATTTATAGATAAAGCATTTTTATGAGTTCTATTCACATCCAATATTTGCTTTATCATTCTAAACTGACCTATTACGTCATAAGGGCAAGTTTGATAATGCTCAACTTCGTGTCGAGTAAGAACCTTTACTTCTTCTTTAAATTCTTTAGCTCTCGTTGGAAGTTCTCCAAAGTTCAAATGTATTTGCCAATTATTTCCTACACTTATATAATAGGCTCCACTTCTGTAATTGTCTTCATCTTTAGTCAAAAACTTCACTTTAGGCATTGGAAGTGCGAGTAATCCAAAATAATCTTTTTGAAATACTTCTAATATTGCTTCTTCTGCAATTTTCTGATATTTAAGCTGTTTTTTCTCCAATTTTTAGAAGTTCTTTTTTAATACTGTTTTCGGGTCCTTGATAGTAGCATAACAGTTTTAATCTTGTTGGTTTAGTTTCCAATATAAATTCATCTGAGGATTTTGATAACGTAATTAATTTACCAATTGATAAATTGAAATTTAATTCAACACCATAGACAGTGGAAAATAATGATTTCAAAATAACTGAATCTAGAATTTTAGCATAGTCTTCCTTTTTTATCTCGATTTTTATTTGCGGATACTTTTCTGTCTTTAGTCTTCGGATTTTAGTTTCAATCTTGTTTGCAAGTAATTGACGGTTACGAATTTTATATTCTCTTTTTAATTTTGAACTAAGTCTATTTAGTATAGAAATATCATCGGTATTATTAATTTTAGTTTGGTAATCTAGCATTTCATTATAATAATCCTCAAGCTTCTGTAGTTCTGGAAGAATTTCCATTGCAATTAACAGATCATCTTCAACATCTTTTGATTTGTTTATTAGCTCAGTAAAATCTTTAGCAGAAAGTTTCGAATTTAAAGCATCATTAAATGGCTTTATAAAATTATCATACCTATTTTCAAAGCGAGAATGAATTTGATTTATAATTGTTTTTGTTCCTTCTAATTCAGAGTTTATAGAAAAAACTTTATCCTCAAATTTAGTTTTAATATTTTCTTTAAGAAACTTCTTGCTAAGATTTGATCTATGCCAAATTAAGTAAGGAGCTATAATTTTAATATGTGAAGAAGTTACCTTTTCATAACCCAGCAACCAAGCAAAAGCTCGACCATATCGATACAAATCTTCCTTAACACGTACACTTAATGGATTTCTAGTTTTATGACATATTTGACTATCAACAAAATGTCGACATTCTCCAGAATTAGTGCAAAGACCATTATCTACAGTTAGGCCTTCACTAGCTTCTTTTGTTAGTCTGAAACATAATCTGTAGTCTGCAATTATATTATTTATGAATTCTTCAGCTTCAGGTTCATATTCAATTGAATCTTGAATTAAATCTTGAATTAAATCTAAATCATTATTTTGTAATCTAAAATCGAAAGTTGATTTATTATTAAGCTTATCTTTTTTGCCAATAGTTTGCATACTTAAATAATCGGGCATTGTAATCGGTAGTGCTATGGCAAACCTATCCATAAAAGGCATTGGTAATTTAAAGTTACCTTCATCTGGTGGATTCATTGTTGCAAACACTGTGAAATTACCAACAGTGTAACTTTGGTTCTGATATTTTACAACTCCTTCAGCTAGCAGTGAAAGTAAAATGTTTTGTGCATAAGGACTTAGTCTGTTTACTTCATCAATTATTTTCCATTGCGATTTCACAAAATCATTCCACTGAACTTCAATGTTTCCATTCCTAATCTCTTTATGCCCCATTAGCTGCTCTAGGTTCAACGAACCTAAAATCTTCTCTTCTGTAAGTTGTGGATGTCCTCTCAAAATTGCTTGTTCAATTTCGTCACTTGTTTTTCCAAGAAAAATCTGTCCTAAATATTTAGACAAAGTAGTTTTTCCTCCTCCGTGACCACCATAGAGCATCATTGTACCTTTTTTGACCAACGCATTAATAGTTGCTAAAGTTTCAACTAGATATACAGGCCTATCTTTTAAATATTCATTCTTAAATTTAATTCCAGTAAGCTCATCATTATGGACATATAAATTATTATTTCTCAACTCATCAAGAAGATCAATTATCTCAAGTGCTTTTTCTGACATTTTATATGTTTTTTGTAAGGTTTATGTTGATTAAGTCATACTCTAATAGGTTTTTAAATCTTTCTATATTATCTTCTAAATCAGTTTTGCTTAGCACATATTCTTCACTACTGATTTCATCTAAATACTGCAAGTCATCTTTTATATCAGATTTTTCTATTGCGGATGTAAATTCTTTTTTAATATAATCGTATGATACTAAAACTCCATCAACAAAATCATCATTCAGGGCATTTAGCAAATTATCCGAATTATTAATATTTTCAATGAAGCTTTGTATTTCTACGACAGCACCTTCAATCTTTTCAATTATGGAATCATCAGTTTTAAGCTTTTTTAAAATTCCGATTTTTTTATTTTCAAAATCGGATATGATATTTTCAAAGAAACTTACAATTTCATCTTTTGGATTGTTTTCTTCTAAAGAATTAATTGTTTTCTCAACTTTAGTATAATTTGTTTTAATCTTAGAGATATCGTTAAGAATTATTGATGTTATTGGATTATCCGAAATTATATTTTTAAGAGTTAGAACATATAGTTCTATTTTACTTGAAAATTCTAAACTTGACCACTTATTTTTATTGCTTTCAAGTTTAGAAATCTTTTCTTGTGAGTTATTTGAATAAAAGTCTTGACAAGTATTATATGCACTAATTATTTTATCCCAAGTGTCAGTAATTGATTGTTGTAAATAATCTGTTACATTGTCAATATTGTTAAATTTAAAACTACTTTCAAACTTATTATAAAATGTTCTTATATCATCTTCACTTGTAGATGAAACATCAATAGTTTTAATCATTTGTGTAAAATCATTTATATCTTTTATTGAATTTTGCACATTCACAACTATAGTAGAAAGCTGAATATTATCTTGATTTGTAGTAAGAAAATCTTTTTTCTCAACAACTTGTTTTATCAAACTATAATAATAGTCAGTATTTACGTCTATTTCAGGTATCCAATCAATACTGTCTTTTTCATCAATATTATTTGTGTAAAGATTTTTCACATCTACAAAGTCTAATTCTTTTATACTTGAAAGCTCTTCCAATAAATCGTTGAGTTCTTCAATAAAGTCAGGGAATTCTTCCTTCACTTTATCATTGGAGGTGAAAGAGCTTACTATTCTTTTATTAATATTTTCCTTTACTGATTTCTTTATATTTTCAAATAAAGAACTATTTGGTTTTAAAACTTCTTTATTGGCAATAATATTTTTAATATTATCATCATATGTTGCGTACTCTTCGATTAAGAAATCAGTGATATATTTACGCGTTTTTGTTTCCAAATTTTTCAAAATTAATTCATCCAACCAATCTATAAACTTCTGAACACCCGGAGCGGTAATTGTTTTATAAACCTCATTAAAAAATATTTCAATGTCTTTTTGATATTTAAACAAATCTTCAATTGAATTTATTTTCTCTTTATCTTTTTGGATAAAAATGAATTTATTAATTAAATCATTATCAATAATCGCAGAAAGTACATCTTGTTTATTACTCACCTTTTCTGTTAAAGCAGTTTCGTAATTTTCCTGTATATCTCCAAAATTTATTTTACTCATCATCATTAACTTTTATAAGGTCTAAAATTTTTATTTCTACATTTTTCATATTCTCTACATTTTCTGAAATACTTTGAAGATTTTCAATTATTTCATCCATCGTGATTAGAGTATTCTCAAATGAAGATTTCAATGTATTCTGAAAAGCGTCGATATCATTATCTTTAATCCAAAATGTCTCTGTTGGTTTATATCTTTGCTGAAATATTTTATCATAAGTATCACCTCCTCCTAACTTTTTAAATGATTCTACGAATAGTCTTGAATATAAAAAGTTGCCATTTCTAGGAGTTGAATATTTTTGTTTGAAAAGTTTTATCTTTAAAGAATCACCGCCGTATAATTCATTAATTATGTTCTGTTTATCTTGAATTTTATTTTTATAAGTTTGTAATGAATTCTCAAGTTTCATTGCGTTGCAAATAAATTCTTTAATTGTATTTATCTTTCTATCAATTGTTGTTTCTATATATTTCCCAATTATTAGGTTTGATATACTTATATCTTGTTCCAGGTATAATATATAAGGAATAATTACTTTCGTGTAAAAGTTGTCAATATCATTTACAGCAATAAAATCATCCTTCTTATTCGTTAATTCTTTCAGGTTTTCTGAAATATCTAATAGTTCTGTACTTAATTCTCTTAAAATAGATTTTCTCTTATCTAATTCAGATACTAAAGTTGTTTTATAATCCTCAGAGTCTTCAATGTTATCAGAAAGTATATTTATAAATAATCCATCAAAGAAGTAATTTTTATAGGTTGATATTCCTATATAATTAAAGTAGGACTTATGAAGTAAATTTTCTTCGTTTAATAAATTATTGATTTCAGTTACGTTGTTATCCTCTGAATATTCAGAAAATAATTCAAGGTATTTTTTAATCCCTTTTGTAAGTTTATCAGCTTGATGAAAATCATCAAGAAAACGATGTAAGTCTTTTTCATGTTTTTTTACAAACCCATTATAACCAATAAGAGACAAATCAACCTTGTCGTCCTCAGGGTATAATTTTAAACCTTGTATATTGTTAAGGATCTCGATTAACTTTACATCAAGACTTTCATTTTGAGCAAAAGAAAAACTTATAAAACGCCTACTTGGTGAACTATACACTGTTTCAAGATGATCTTTATCACTTAGCTTTATTGAGTAACTATATTCTTTTATTTTTTCAATGTCAGATACATATTTTTCTATTTCTAGGTTGTATGCTTTTTTGGCTTCTAAGGAAATCTGATTTAAAACACTATTATCTCCAATCAACAATAAATCTTTATAATATTCAATTGTTCTTCTTGTCTGCTTGCTCTCTGTCCAAGAGGTATCAAGTAAAATATTTATTATTTTCTCTATTCTAATATAATTATTCTCTAAGTATTCTTTTAGATTTTCTTCTTCAATATCTTTTTCATATAAACCTACTGTTGCAATTTTAGTAAGCGATGAAATGAAATCTGAGATTCGAGAACTATTGTGGATTTGATATGAATCAATATGTTTAACATCAAGTCGTTTAAGTTTGTAAGGTAATTCTTCTATTCCATCATTAATACAAAGCCAATCTTTGAATTCACTTATTTTGTCATTCTCCTCTAGATAAACCACGTTAGTAATTAATTCTCCATTTCCGAAATAATTTTTTTTATCACTCCAGTTTTCTTTAAAATATTCTTTAAGAGATTTAAGATATGATTCTAAAAGCTCCTCATTTTCGTAGTCAGGAATAATTATAATCTCTTCCCTATCATTTTTACTCCAAATAAAAATACTTTTAATAGTATCTATTTCCGATATTTTAGAATTAAGAGGGTCTGTTTTGTAGGGCAAATTGGGAGAACCTATTGGTTGTTCTATTGCTTCCCTAATTGTTTTAAGGTTAAGTTGAATATATATACTTTCCTCACGTTGTTGATTGATATCAAATAGTTCGTATACATTTTTAAATGTTTTTTCAATATCATCTGCTTTATCTGCAATTTTATTTTGAATTAAAAGAAAATCAAGTAATTTTTTAATACTTAAATCATTCTCATCTTCATAAATTGTAATCATATCATACAATATGCTCCATAATGGATGTAGAAAAGTCTCCACTAATGCTTTGTCTGTGTTAGATTTATCAAGAAACCCAAAACATATTTTTTTGTCAACATCAGATATTGATTCTAGTATTAAATCTAGATAATGAGACAACTTTTCTGCATCAATAGATGCATACTTTTCTTCTTTTTTTAAATCTTTTTTTATAGCATCTTTCAATGTTTCATAATAAATTCTTTCTTTTGAAACAGAAAAAAGCAGCTTACCATCTAACAATAAATCTTTTTCGTTATCATCATTGATTTCAATTTTCCTTGGTCCTAAATTAATTAATGATTCCTTAATATGTAATTGCAGTGGGGATTGATAATCATTAAATATTTCAGATTTCAAGAAAACAACATTTGCTTCTCCTGTATCATCAATTGGGTCTTTGAAAACAATGTTTTCTCTAATAAAAGCATCAAAACTATGTTCTTTTAATTGCTCTAATGATTGAAGATTATCTTTTAGTTTTTTTATTTGTCCTGGTCTTGAACGAGACAGCCACCAAATAAAATTGATGTATTCTTTAGGATAATCCTTTAGAAATGTTTTAGACAAAGAAGCAACAGTTGGCATTTGTAATTGCTTCACAAATAATCTTCTTTGTTCTGCTGCATTGCTTTTTGATTTTTCTTTGACCAATAGATCTTGATTTAATTCATAACCAGAAGCAGGTCCGTTTCCTATAATACAATAATAATTTGTAGAGGAGATATTAAAAACATCATCAAAGAAATCACGAAGTGGTCCTCCTTCAGCTCTTGCGATTAATTTATCCAGATCATGGTATTTTGCTTCAAATTCATCAATTAGAAGCAAATACCTATTTTGATTATTAATTCCGTCATTTATTATATCTAGGTCAAACAGTGGTAATTCTTCATCTTTGTATCCTCCATTGTTATTTGTATGTAATTTCGCTTTCTTGAATTTGGATAAATAATCAGTTAGACTTCCTTGGTCGAATGATGGAAAGTAGATCTGTTCAGCTTCAATATTATCAGGGTCAACTGTTTTTAGAATTTCAATTTGTTCAGATAATAAATTCCCAATTATTTTGCCCACATCTTTATTTGGCAGTTTCTCCAAATTGTCTTCTGCGAGAAGTTTTCTAATTTCAATAATGATATCATCCAAGTTTAATAGAAAAGCTGGAATACCTAGTTTTGTCCAAGCGTAATGAAACATATAATGTAAAGTGGCAGTTTTACCAATTCCAAATGCACCTTTAACCATTATTGGTGATGTGTCAATCTTAAGAACGCATGCACTGTTAATTTGCTCCTCGATAGAAGTCCTTAAAGTTTTATGACCTGGACTTAAATCTATCCACTCTGTATTTCTAATAGACGAAACTAGTTGTTTGTCTGTGCTAAAATTATTCTCCATCTTATATTAATATTAATCTTACTTTATTCTCTATTCCAAAAACTTCAATATAATACAAACCTCTTTTGACTTCATCATAAAGGTTTGGACCTATTTGCTTTAAAGTATTTCCCTCTACATCTTTAATCTCAATATTCTTAGGTTGTTCTACTGATAAAATATAGTTATTATCATCTTTTATAATCTTTATTTTTAAATCAAAATCTTCAGTTATTATCTCAGAAAGATATGTAGGTCTATTCTGAAACATGCCTTTTTTTGCTGCTATAAGATATTCTTGCTCAGATTCAGTGAATATATTGATTGTTTTAGTTTCTATATTATTTAGTTTTGGATAGTAAATAGAATTATCAATATTGAGAAAGACAGTCTTTTCTTTTTTAAGTTCTTCAAATTCAATCATTGAAGAGATTGATTGTCTTAAATATGCTGTGTTTCTGATTTCCACTTTGCGGAACTTTTTTTGATTTTCTGATAAAGTCAATACTTCTTCATTAATATTGACTTTATCAACTTCTAAATTACCTATGAACTCATCTAATAATTCTGTCATAATAGGTTGTTCATTCCAAGTTTCAACTATAAAATTAAAACCTACAATAGAATCATCTTCAATCAATAACTCATCATTTGCAGTAAACTCTGTAAATGGTGAAATAGGTTGTATTCTTATAAAACTATTGTTTACAAACTTATGAGTGTCACTAACAATTAGAACTAAATAAGGAGTGTTTCCAATAATTTCATTTCCCAATGCATCATAATAGTTTGTTCTACAAAGCCATATTTGACCTTTCTTTATTTTAGGTTTAGTGTTTAATTGAACAATTTTTTGTTCTTCAGCTTTCGAAGCAGTTACAAACTTCTTAATATCATTAAATGCTTTTAAGTAAATGTCTTTATTATTTGAATTAAGAGGGTTTATCGAAAAATCTTTTTCCTGAGATTGTCTTTGCAGAAACTCTATTATTTTATTCATTTTATTATGTTTTTGATTCTATAATCAGTAAACCTAAATTATCTCAATTCGTCCAAGGCTTTATGTAATTTCTCTAAAAAACATATTCCCTCCTGCTCATTCTCAGGTACAAAAGTTTCTGTAATTAATTTTGTAAAATTACTTGTTTTGTAGTGGATAGTACTCTTTGGAACATTTAATCTTTGAGCTATTGAGTTCAAAGATTCCTTTCTATCACTAAAAAAGTAGTCGAGGTAAATAGAAATGTCTATTTGATTAACTTTGAAAATAATTTGTTGTACAGCCTGTGAAATGACATCCTCTCTTATTTCATTTTCATCTTGATCTTCCTTTATAAGAGAAAAGTAAGATTGATCAAATAATTTAAAGACTTGATTTAATAAAACACTCTGTTTAATTGGTCTATTAATCAAATTAAATATATCATTGATTGCTGTTTTAACTCGTGGTTTATAATGTTTTGTTTTTTCAGTAATTGGAATTTTAGGTAGAGATTCTATAATGTCATTTATTGTTTCATTTTCAATAACAGGGTTTGTAAATACATTTTCTTTATTCCAAAAAAAATCACTTTTAATTTCTTTCATAAAATATAAATCGTTTAGTATTTCTAAGGAAATGCGTTTTGTGTCAAAAAAACTGAGTCCCTGTTTATTTTGTTGCTCTTTAATCTTACTTGCTACATACGATACTATTATTGTTTTGAAATAGTATTCAATATAGTTTTTAGGAATTTTCCGATAATTTTTCAACTTTTCTTTCTCAAGTACATAAACTAGAAATTGTTGTGTTAAAGAGAGGATTTCATCACTAGTCCAGAAATCATTCTTATTAGTATTTTCATCTAAAATTATTTTAGGCCATCTGTATTTATTCAAATAGAATTTTATTAATGAAACAATATAATTATATCCTTCAAAAGTCATCTTCCCCTTAGCCAATTCTATTATGTATTTTGTCTTTCTCATCCTTTACAAGCTTTAATTTGCCATTTGAAATTTTGCAACTCAGATTCTTCTAAACAATCAATACCATCCCAACCTCTGTCAAGATTCACCAAATCTTGAATTATATAAGGCATTGAGAGCTTTAATAGAAAGAAGGAGTATTTTCCTATTCCATTTAAATCGACTTTATATACACAGCTTCCTTTCAGATATTCTTTAGTAGTTCCAGGAGCAAGCTGAACAGAAACCCCATCTAGTTTTATTCTTTCAACTATTGAAGGATGGTATTCATTAGGGGATTTGTTTTTAGCAAAACTACTTGTCCATATATTATTAGGAGCTTTCCAAATTGAACCAATTTCTGGTTTGTATATTTTCTTAAGAATATCTAGGTAATTCATTATTAATTTAATATGAAAATGGAAGAATTTATTCTTTTGTATAATAAAGACTGCGAAATAGCCTTTCTTTTTAGAAAAAAAAGTAAATTCTGATTAAACCGCCTCTAATAGTTCAATGAATATATTGAAATTTACAGGTTTTAATATTTATGCTGAAATGTAACTGTATTATCAAAATATAGATTGTTATTTGCATTGTTTTTATATATAAGCGTTGGTTTTCCATCCTCAATTTCCATTTTCTGTTTATTAGACAGAATCAACTCTTACATCAACATCTTAAATATTTGGTATCTCCAATAAAATTTTCAAACTCGTTTGTGTCTATTCTGAACATGGGCATTCACTATGTTATTACCTTTCCTGGTTTTCAGATATCCAAGTTTGCTTAATTCCTTTTTTAATACTTCTTTAATTGTATATATATTAGATGTTATTTTTCCGCTGCTAATTTAGTTACTTTATTTTAGTATCTCAAAAAAATGTGTCAACTGTTGATGATTTGTTCGAAAGAAGTGCTTTCTTTTCTGTTTTAAGTAAATCTACTTAACAATTATTTCTTAAGTAGAATTTTTAATGATGAAAGATAAACGAAATTATTTATGCATCGTATAAATAAACCATCGTATTATGATATTCTAAATTGTTGATAACTTTAATCCTCTAACCCTTATTTTACGGTGATATTTTTGCACGAATTTTTGATACAGGTTTTATGATATGAAAAGCTCACCTTACTTTCAGTAAAAAAAAGTAAGGTGAGCTCAAATACGAGAAACAAATAAATGTTTTACTTTTTCAGAGTTTTGATTATCTCTTGTAAATCATTTGCTGTATTACTTCTTTTTCCCGAAGTTCTTTCCAATAATGAAATGAACTCATTAAAGTCATTTTCATTAATTTCATATTGTGGGTCATCGAACTTTATAGCCATTTCATCTATCTCATTCTCTAATTGAGTATCATTATTAGAAACTTTATCAATTAATGACAACATCTCAGAGTGCTTTTTACTTTCTCTTATTAGGTATTCAGAAATACTTAAATTAGCTTCTTCAGCAGCAGTCTTAATTGCTTCATATTCTTCAATTGAGCAATCTATAGTTATAAATTCATCCTTATTTTCCTCAGTTTTTGTTTCTTCTACTTCTGTAGGACATTTAATTTTATTTTTCATCATAATTTTTCGTTAGATTATTAAATTCATATTCAATTATAGGAACAATAGTGTCATTAACAATAATGTTATTAACAAGAGAAAGAAAGCTAAACCCATACCATAAGTTAGCCATTTTAGGTATTCTTTTATAGGTTTAATTCCAGCATTTGCTCTCTCATATATTTTTTCTTTAGATTCTTCTTTAATACCAATACCTATTTTACTAATATCAACTAACTCTTCTGATAGTTTCATAGCTTTTAGTCCTAAAGCTTTATACACGTTTATGTGCTCGTTATGCTTTTGTATATATAAGAAAAAACTATTTACAGACTCTTGGTTTTTCGTTAATACCTCTTCAACTTTGAGATACTGATTTTCAAGCTTATGTTGATTATAGATTACTCTATTATAAAATTCTGATAGCTTTTCAATTTCTTCAATTAGCATTTCAGCGATCATTGCTTCATTTGCAGATTGTACCTTTGGATTAATTTTAGATCCTGACATTTCTTCTTCTTTTAGATTGTTTTTTACTTTCTTCATCATCATCGTTATTCATATTATCTTCTCCAGTTTGCAATCCGCTAATTATAGACCCAATGGCTGATTGCATATTTGAGCTTTGAGAGCCCGCTGAGTGATTATTACTGAGTGTATGATTTATCTCTGTAGATACACTCACTTCTTCGCTAAGATTTGAGTTAATCGCTCGAAGTAGCGTGTTATACCCAAACTCATTGCCAATTGTTGAGCCTTTGAATGTTTCATCATAGCCTGTAAAGCGTAAACCGTAAATATTGCCTTTTTTATTTTTCATCTCAGTAATGGTTATTCCTTTAGCATTCATAGAGTCATAGAACTGTTTCAGAGTCGTTGGCTTCTCAGATAAAACAGTATGAGCCAAATTTTGAATTTTGGCTAGTGCCAAGTTTCTTTTAAAGCTGACTACTTGTGTACGCATCTTTTGTTTTGCTTGCACCTGATTGGCGATAGTTAATCCCATATCTCGACTGATTTTCTCAGCAATTATTCCAGCTTTCATACTAATAAAGCTTGTGTCAAAAACAGTCTGATCAATCCCAATACGATTTACAATCATATGCATGTGTAAATTATCTGTATCTCCATGGGAACAAGCTATCCATTGATGGTTTTGAAAACCAAAACGCTTGCTAAATTCATTGCAAATTTCCCTGAGCTGTTCTTTCGATAACTTTACTTCATCTTTGGGTGCTATACCTATTTCAATGCGTATAAATTTATTTTTGCATAGGCTATTATATTTTGAAACATCTATAAATTCTTGATAAATTTCACTTGGAGAAAGATTTTGAATAAGATTTGTTTTTAGTAACTCTGCATTCTTTGACTCCCTCATGGCGTATTCAATAGCAGTTTTTCCGTGGGAAATTCCTTTTGCTTTTGCTATCATCAGATTAATCTTTTTTGTAATTCTGTAAACTCTTCAACTAAAGCTCTTACTTCCTCTACTAATGAAGGGTCGAACTCTTTAATAAGATTAGATATTCTGTTGAAATGGCTACTATATGTTTTCAATGTGCGCATATATTCTATTTCGTTAGAATTTAGTTTGGGTATGGCAAATACTTTTCCGTGTTTTGCTTGTCTCCTGCAATATTCAGATACTTTCATTCCGCACTTTTCTGCCAGAGTATATATAATTTTCTTTTCTGATGCTGTACATCTGAAAGTAATCAGGTCATTTTTATTTTTTTTCATAATCTAATAATCTAATAAGCGAAAGCGGTGCAAGACAAGTTGTGTAAACAAACTTACATCTTGCATGCTAAAAGATTAGAGCCTAAGTGATTTTACCTCCTTCAGGAAGTTTTCAGATGTCTCCTTTGATTTAATATGAAAATCGTTGTAATCTTTTAATTGATTATAAGTTTTAGAGCAATCATTTATATTTGAGTATTCAGATAATATCTCATCGGTTAATCTTTGACCAGCACGATCATTGTCAAGGTATAAATCGACCTTTTCAAATTGAGAAAAGTATGGTTTAGCCTTTTGGACTATTGCTAATGAATTTAGAATAAGAAAGCTTTCATTTATTTCCATAAAGAAATCCCTAACAACTGGATTTTCATTCTCTATTGTTCGTTCTAAATAGGACAGATAATCTATAAAACCCTCAAACACACATAAAGTAGTAGAGCCTTTTTTAATTAAAGTAGTTATTGTTTTACTGGAACAACCTTTGAAAAGTTTATTTCTTAATTCATAGCCTCCGTTATCATTCATAAAGCCTATTGAGAAATTTTTTCTTCCATTAATTTCAAAGTGAACTTCATTTATATAAGAATAAACTCTATTTGATAAACCTCTTTGAGAGAGATAATCTTTTAATATATTTATGGATAACGGTTTTACTTCAATTATTTTTAATTGAGGTGCTGACTCTTTAAGATCCGCATTTCTTGGTATCTGTTTTGTAATAATTACTTGCTTGGGAAAAGAGAAAATATTTGATATCTCTTTGATTGCAGTCTTTACATTACAAGATTTGTATCTACACCAAAAATCTACAACAGTACCTTTAGCACCATTTCCAAAATCATGGAACCTATTACTAGCTAAATTGACTTTGAAGGAAGCTGATTTTTCTTCACGAAATGGCGACAAGAACCAGGATTCTTTATTTGTTTGTTTTACAGGTTTCATTCCAAAATTATCTAAAATCTGGGAGAAAGGAATTTGATTTATTTTACTACAGTTCATTTTATTGTTTTTTTGATATTTTGATGCAACTAGCATCTAAAGTATTATAATATAAATGATTACATCTGCATCAGTCTTGCATCATAGCATCAGACTAATATAATTGTCTGCATCAAGTCTGCATCAAAAAGCATTATTTAAAAGTTTGATGCTAAGTTGATGCAGGTGTAATCTGCTCTTTTATAGTTGTTTTATTTACTCTTGCATCAAAGCATCATATTTTGAAAGAATAAAGCTTTTAGAAATTGTATAATATCTACCACGACGTTTTACTGAATGATAATCTGCAAATGTAAGGTGATATATAGTATATGTTTCTGAGTTATTCTTAGGTTGAAATCCCCATTCTTTAAGAACTCTTCTAATGTCTTTAGCCTCAATTTGTTTTTTCTTTTCCATCAGCAATAAAATATCTTTAGGACAAATATTTAAAACCTCATCTGGAATCTCTTGAAATAACTCATAAAAAGCTTCTAAAAGATAAATTTCTACTTTTTGATTATTGTAGTTGAAAAGACGAACTAAGGCTTTAGTCCTAATTTGTTCTCTCGAAAACCACATTCTAGTTAAAGGTTTGGGAACATTTAGCTCGCGATTTAGCATGAAATCTAAAAATGCAGGAATTTCTGTTTTTAATTTGTGAAGTAATTGGGTGTCCTCCTTTTCTATTTTCGGAACTTTAATTACCCAAAACCTTGTTTCTTCTATATCGATTTTTATAAAAGTTCTTTCGTTATTACTGCAAAGAATAAACTTACTAAAAAAGAAGACTTCTACTTTGTCTCGTCCTTTTGCTTCCATCTTATTGATGTTTGTTGTACTTAAATATTTTATTCGTTCAGTTAATTCTTCTGTCTTAAAAAGGACTTCGTCAATGCAGATTAATAATTTATTAGCCCAGTCTGAATTGAATTGACTTGCAAAATCACTATTTGTGAGATATGTGAGATTGGACTCGAAAATAAATCGCAACCACTTAAGAAATGTTGATTTTCCTGTTGCTCGTTCATGGGAGACTAAACATAAAATTGGTAAAGTTTGAGTAGGGTTTGTATATAGTAACTGTAAATAGTCTAACCCTAAATTTATTTGTTTACCAAAAATGTGTTTTAAAAATAGCATTGTATAATTTATTGATCCTTTCTCTGGTATGGATGATAAAGGATTATATGTATTGTAATAATTTTCATACTCTAATTTGTAGTTAATATGATCTGGATAGCAAATAAAACCATCATATTTAGGAATGTGAGATAAATAGTCTTTACCTTCATCTTGCTTTATGGTTTCAACGCTCCACCTAATAAGTGTTTCAATCTTATCTCCTGAAATAGTTGGAAATAATGAGCGTTTAAAATAGGATGTACCAATCCTAACATATGGAATTTTTTCTTTTTTCATATACAAATAGTTTGTATATTTGCCATTAAGACAAATATTCTAGGTTTAAAAAATATGGAATATAAAAAAAGCATAGAGTGGAATTCTATGCTTTTTTAGTTATATAGGATAGTGCTTGATCTTCTATTTCAGATCTAGTTTTAATAGGGTTTTCAAGCAGCCATTTGTCTAATATATTTCTATCAAAATAGATAAACTTTCTGTTTTTTGAGAATGGTATTTGTCGTGTGCTTGTTAATCTATACATATACGTTTTACTGATTCCTGTATAAATGCAAGCTTCATCTAGTGTTAGTACTTGTTTAATTCCTAATAAGGACTTTTCAATTCTTTCTAAATAATCGTTGATTGTTTTTTGTTTTGTCATTTCATTACTTTTTATAAGTGTTTGTCTATAATGAGTTTGTTGTGACAAAAGTATGTTCTGTTTTTTTATTTCTTTGGTTTTTTTGCTGCAACATTTACAATAATTACAATAATTGTAAATGTTGTAATTATTGTAAATCTAAAACCCAATTAAATAGTTCCTCAGTTCTATTACAAGTTCTTTGTATTGAAGTTGATATCCCAAAACATTTCTCAGATATTGTGGTTAATTCATCGATTGTATATTTTCTCTTGAATAAATTATTTTTATTAAAGACATGCATAAAACTACCAGCAATTAGTGCCAGTCTTAAATGTGAGTCTTTTAGTTTCCCATACATAGTGAAATACTTTTCACCATCTTCGGTCTTTAACATCAAGTCGAAAAGACCTTCGTTTTTTAAATAGTCTTTTATATAAGTGGAGGTGAATTCTTCTAAGTGTTCTGTTTCTTTTATCTTTGTTTCTTCTATATTTTTATCTTTGATTTCACTGTATGTAATATCTTCAATTTCATAAGATTCTAATTCTTTACAATTGATTGAAATAAATTCAATAATCATATTTTGGGGATGATTAGAAACTTCAATTTTATTAGTTTCAATATTATCAAACATCGGGTAGCTGATCTTCATAGATCTATTATTGTTGACTTTGTCTACTTTCTTTATTTTTAATATTCTCTTTATAAAAATGGAGTATATGAAAATACTAACGATACTTATTGCTAGTATGAATAAGGATAAATTGTTCTTATCAGGAATATATATATTACTATAGTTACTGAAAAAAAGAAATGTTGATCTAGCTAAGAGTACAAATAAAAAAAACAGGAAGGAAGCCTTAGTATGTTTTTTAGTTATTGTCCCAAGCAAAATGAATAAAAGTTCTTTGAATGCTATGAATAAAGTGTAATATACCATTACAATTACTGCCAATAGCATGATAAAGGTTGTCTTCACAGGATAGTTTGTGAATTTTAAAATACAGAATAGAGCAGATATAAAAAGTAAAGTTACTGCAAGATAATAATACGTTTGAATCTCAAATAATTTTTTTGTACAACTAGTCTTCATAGCTTGATAATTTTAATTCTGGAAATGAGTTTATTGCATTTTTCTTTAGTGAGTCTACAGCTCTTGTATATTTCTCAGTATGTTTCAAACCTGAATGCCCTAAAAGGCTAGCTACGGTTTTTATGTCTGTGTTGAATTCTCCTAATAAATTTACAGCGAATGAATGCCTGACACAATGCCAAGTTATATGTTTGTCTATACCTGCTCGTTTAACCCATGTTTTCAATGCTTTTAAACATCCTGTATGACTTGGTAAGATGAATATAACTGTATCTTTGTTAGGCTTTTCTCCAATGAGTGAAATTAGAGTTTTATTCAGTGGAATGATTACAATAGAATTTGCAGAACTTCCTTTTGTTTTAGATTGCTCAAATCTTAATGTTTTATTTGAAAAGTCTATATTGCTATACTTTAAATCTACTACATCACAAAATCTTAGTCCTGTATATAAACAAAATATAAAAGCTCGTCTTATGTTTTGATTTTGATAGGGTGTTGCTACTAATAATTTAATTTCATCAAGACTTAACACATCTTTTTTCAAAGCTGTGTCATCGATTTTACACTGAACCCCAGTGTATGGCAACTTCGACATCAAGCCTTTTTCATGAGCATGTTTTACAACTTTTTTGAAGCGTTGATAATATCCTTTAGCACCTTCACCAACTGATCTTTCTTGAAGAAAATCTACAAACTTGACCATCATTTCCCTATCAAGTTGGTCGGCTCTTATTTTATCTTTATAGTGAGGGTAGTGGATGGATAGAAAATCTACAAAACGGTTATAGCTTCCAATAATCATCCGTATGTCTTTTTTTTGATATTTATCAATATAGTTTTGATAAAAGTCTAAAAAGCTGACTTTCTTTTTTGATGGTGCAGTAAATCCGAAGCTTTCGTGATTAAAAATAGATTCACGTTCGATTCTTATTCTTTCTGCAAGTTCTCGCGTTTCTTTATTCTTTTGGCGATCTTCTTTAGTGCGTGGTTTTGCAGTAAGATATGTTTTCAATATAGTATATTTAAATATACTATATACAGATAGTTATGGTGTTTTATATGTCTTTTGTTAGTATGTTATTTATGGGGGTTGTGTATCGGCTCCGGGTACAAAGAAAGTCCCTGATTATTGTGAGATAATTAGGGGCTTTCTTTTTTATGTGTGTAGCGGGGTTAATCATCTTCATACATATCTTAGATCAGATTCAAAAGTATGTGTTTGCTTTTGCATTACAAACGAACGAAGGTTGATTTCTCAAGCGCAGTCGCATTTTGCGCCTTTGCAAAAAAACTGCGAGTACAGTTTTAGTAGGAACCTCACTGTCTGTAGTAAGCAATTGATAGAAGTCGCAATAGGTTCGTCAGGTTCATTCTGTTATTTTTTTGCTATAATTCAATTTTTAAGACAATAGATAAAGAGGAATTAAGTTATTTATGCTGATATTGCTCATTTAAAAAAATAAGGTAATAAGGTTTGGGGAGAGGTTTTATTGCAATGTTAATAAGGTTTGGGAATTTTTTTACATTTGATCTTTCTTTGAGCTTTTTGATCCTTAATAATTTACTGCTTCTATTTAAATCTTTATGAAGAAGCTTCAACACTCTTGAACCTTAGTAACTGAGGTTGTTCTCTCAACTCAAGCTTATTACCTTATTACAAAATAGAAAATAAAGCACACACCGATTTGACCAATTTAAAGGTCCGCATTTACGATGCACTGGATAGCAGAATGTTTGAATGTTTGAATCTTTGAATTGCAGTTTCTATCGTCATGCAATTTATAAATTAGTAGTTACTTACATTGTGCTTTCAAAGATATAGAAAATGATTTTACAATTCAATTTTTCGTCGTAAGTATGTTTTTCAAAAAAATAAATCGTACTTTAGTATCACAAACAGATCTTCAATCAATCTATCATAATCTTTAAGTAGTCTGTAAGACATGAGAAAAAGACAACAATCTTGGAAAAGCATCTCTTTATTCATTTCTAGCCTTGCTATATCTTTGTTTTTATTTAGTAAATGCATGCCAGTTGATGACGATATTGCAGAAGCAAATCTTACATTTTTAGATGTTGGAGAAATCACGTTTGAGAAGGAGGGTGGTTCTATCGTAATTAATCTGAATAGTAATCGTGATTGGCATGTTACTAAAGAAGCAGATGCCAATTGGATAAAAGTTAGCCCCACGAAAGGAACAGAAGGGGATGCAACAATAACTGTGGAAGTAGAAAGCAATGCAGGTGAAGTTAGAAAAAGTACTTTAACAATTACCGCTTCAACAATAGATAGGGAGATAACTATTACCCAAAATGGGGAGGAAGCTCCAACAATAGAATATACTACGATTGAAGAAGTCCGCACACTGTATGCTGAAAGTGATAAAGAGGAATGGACTATTGAAGAGCCATTAAAATTGAAAGCTATTGTAATTTCGGATAGAGAGGGTGCAAACAGACCGTCTCAAAGAGACGGATTCATTCAAGATGCGGCTAACAATGGTATAGCATTCCGAGTTACTCAATCAATACATACTTTTGATATGGGCGATGCGCTGAATATCAATCTAAAAGGAGCAACTCTGCTCAATTATGGTGGTGTCTTGCAGATTAACTTTTCAACCAAAGCTGCAACAATTGAAGCTAAAGATGTTGTTGTTCCTCCTAAAGAACTTATGATTGAAGAAACACTCAATGGTAAGTACGATGGTACGCTTGTTAAGATCAAAGATGTGCAGTTTGAATTTTTCAAAGGGTTAAGTTACTATGAAACAGGAATTGCGACCAATCGCATTTTAGAAAATTGTAATGGTGCTACTATTATCGTAAAGACTACAAAATATGCCAGCTTTAAAGACGAAGCTTTGCCAGCAGGTAATGGGTATGTAGTTGGGATAATGTCATTAAACAACAGTACATGGCAACTTCTTATTCGCAACTTAGAAGATGTAAAAGAAATGAGCAAGGATGAATCAACTCGGTGCAACTCTTCATTTATTACTACTGACAAAGACGTCGTAACTTTCTACAAAGAAGGTGGTAATGAAACAATCCATATTACTGCTAACGTTCAATGGTCAGCGTCGTCAAACCAGCCGTGGCTGACAGTTGCCCCTGAAAGTGGATCAAACGATGGCTTGATAACTGCTACAGCTAAAAAGAATGAAGGTGCTGAAAGAAAAGGCACCATTACCATTACGAACGGGACAATTAACAAAACTGTTCAGGTAATTCAAAAAGCTAAAGAAGCAAGCACCGACGTTGCCACAGACTTATTCTTTTCGGAATATGTGGAAGGAAGCAGTAATAATAAGTACTTAGAAATATACAATGGCACTGGAGCAATAGTAGATTTGTCTGATTATAAAATTGAGCTATATGTTAATGGTCAAAGTAAGGTGAAAACCACAGAAATACTTTCTGGAACGTTGGGCAATGGTGAAGTAGTAGTCTATAAACATACTAAAGCAGCAATATATGATGGTGATGCTACTGCATCAAATGCTATTAACTTTAACGGTAATGATGCTATTGCATTAGTGAAAATATCTACGGATACTTATGTTGATATATTTGGTAGAATAGGACACGATCCAGGTAAAGCATGGACAAAATCTGACTATGATTATAGTTTGACTACTATGGATAAAACATTGGTAAGAAAACCATCAGTTAGAAGCGGTGTAACGGTGAATCCAAAAAAAGGTTTTCCAACTTTAAATATTGAGTGGATTCCCTATCCAGTGGATACGGCAGATTATTTAGGAAGTCACACGATGGATTAACATCTTTCACACAATTTTCAAAAATAAAACATTAATAACTCAATGACACCTATTCAAAGTTTAAGCATTGTTTTCTTCATGTGACTGCTTTTTCTCGCGTTTGAGTTAAAACTCACTCTTGAATGAGTGCTTTTTCATGCGTTTTAGTGAAAATTGATCCACAAGTCAATGCTTTTTCATGCGTTTGAGGTTAAAATTACATTCAGGAGCATCTTCACATATCGAATTATTCGTAACTTTGTGTAATAATAAAACTATAAATTACCGACATTATGAAGCACTTAACATTTTTAACGCTATTGCTTGCCTTGTTAGTAACCGCTTGTAACCCACAAAAAGAGAATAAAGTATTGAAACAATCAGATTTTCCCACACCACCTGTAGCAGAGGTTAAACCAGATACGTTTGTAGAATTTAGCCATCAACGCATCGACAACTACTATTGGATGAAAGACAAAACCGATCCAATGGTGATAGAATATCTCAATGCAGAGAATGACTACACAAAAACAGTGATGGCATCAACCGAAGAGTTGCAACAAACGATTTACGATGAAATATTGGGTCGGATGAAAGAAGACGATGAGAGTTACCCAACTTTAAGAAATGGCTACTACTATTACAGTCGTTCCGAAACCGGCAAACAATATCCCACTTATTGTAGAAAAAAGGGCTCATTGAATGCAGCCGAAGAGGTAATTTTCGATGTAAACGAAATGGCTGCCGATAAACCAGCATTTATTTTCAGGGGATACTCCATAAGCCCCGACAATAGCAAAGCGGCCTACTTTTTCAATGAAACAGGTTCTTATGCCGAGTTTAAAATGCACATCAAAGACTTGGCTTCGGGGGAAGATGTTGGATTCACCGTTGATGGTGCTACATCAGTAGCTTGGGCAAATGACAACAAAACCATTTTCTTTGGAGTGGTTGACAACACGTTGCGTTCCTACCAAATACGTCGTCAACAACTGAACGCAAAGGAGAGTCAATTGGTGTATCAAGAGGACGATGCAAAATTTTCGACCTATGTGTCTGGAAGCAAAACGAAGGAGCACATCTTCATTGGAAGTGCAAGTTCCACAACTTCGGAAGAGCAATTTATATTGGCCGACCAACCCATGTCTGAGCTTACACTTTTTATGCCTCGCAAGCAAGATGTAGAGTATTCTGTGCACGCTCACAAAGATTTCTTTATTGTGCAGTATAAAGACAAACAAAACCTGAACGGAAAGGTCTACAAAGCGCCTTTGAAAGGATATGAAGACATGTCAACTTGGACAGAGTTTGTTGCTCACGATCCCAATGTGCGCATCGAGAGTTTGGACATTGTGAAAGACTACGTTTCGCTTGAGTTGCGCAAAAATGGGTTAACCGAAATTGAAGTAAAACCAATTGCTGGTGGACCATCTAAAGCGATTAACTTTCCCGAGCCAGTATATACCGCCACACTTATTGGAAACCCCGAGTATGATGCAACAACTATTCGCTATTCATACTCATCATTGAACCGTCCAACCACGCTCTACGAGTACAATATAGTGGATGCGTCCACGTCAAAACTCAAAGAACAAGAAATACCTTCAGGCTTCAATCCCGATGATTATACTGTGGAAAGAATATGGGCAGATGCACAAGATGGTGTGAAGATACCGATGGCAGTTGTCTACAAAAAGGACTTGAAGAAAGATGGCAACAACCCAGCTCTTATCTATTCATACGGAAGCTACGGCATTAGTTCTGATGTTTATTTTAGCACGTCATTCTATAGTCTTATTGATAGAGGCTTCGTTTTTGCCATTGCACAAATTCGCGGAGGTAGCGATATGGGCGAACAATGGTATGAAGATGGAAAACTCTTGAAAAAGAAAAATACGTTTACCGACTTTATCGCTTGTAGCGAGAAGTTGATTGAAGACAAATACACCTCGGCCGATAAATTGGCAGCCATGGGTGGCAGTGCTGGAGGATTGTTGATGGGAGCAGTGGCAAATATGCGTCCCGATTTGTATCAAACAATTGTTGCTCAAGTGCCATTTGTGGATGTAATAACAACCATGTTTGACGAAACCCTGCCGCTAACTACTGGTGAGTACGAAGAATGGGGCAATCCAAATGAAGAGGAATACTATAACTACATAAAATCTTACTCACCTTACGATAATGTGAAGGAGCAAAACTATCCGAACTTTTTTATTACGGGTGGCATCAACGATTCGCAAGTGCTCTTCCACGAACCTGCCAAATGGGCTGCCAAGTTGCGTAAATATAAAACGGATGACAACATTGTGCTACTGCACATGAACATGGAGTCCGGGCATGGTGGAGCAACTGGCCGATATAGCCGAATAAAAGATGTGGCTTTTGAGTTTGCGTTTATATTGGATAGGGTAGGGATAAATAATTAAAAATAGAAAATGGAAAATGGAAAGTGTGTCAAGCTTTCCATTTTCCATTTCCATTATTAACTCACACCATCTCCTTATTTCTCCAAAATCTTTTCAATAGCTACTTCCAGCGTAACCATTTCTTGTTCTCCAGTCAACATATTTTTAAGCGTTAGTTTGTTTTCCGATATTTCGTTCTCCCCAATCATAGCCACAAAGTGCGCTTTATTATTGTCGGCATAAGACATTTGTTTCTTCATCTTCGCAGCATCAGGATATATCTCTGCAGAAATTCCTTTGCTTCGCAATTGTGAAAGAATAGGCAATATATAGTCCTCTTCTTTTTCACCAAAGTTCACAAAAACAACGTCCACACCAAGTGATAAGTTTTCAGGAAAAAGATTGAGTTGATTCAGCACATCATAAATACGGTCTGCGCCGAATGAAATGCCGACACCAGACACATCGGGAAGCCCGAACACTCCTGTAAGATTGTCATACCTTCCACCTCCAGTGATACTTCCAATTTCCACATCCATGGCTTTCACTTCAATAATGGCACCCGTGTAGTAGTTCAACCCACGCGCAAGGGTAAGGTCGAGTTCAACAGGGTTGTGGAGATTAAGTGCACTAAGTTTATTCAATATAAAATCTACTTCCTCCACTCCCTTTAGTCCTATTTCCGATTCAGCTAACTCGGTTCTTAGTACCTCCAGCTTGTGACTTACACTACCTTCAAGCATGATGATAGGCTGCAACTTCTGTATGGCACTTTCGGGAATCTCTTTTGCAATCAATTCCTCGTTCACTTTTTCAAGACCAATCTTGTCCAGCTTGTCAATGGCAACTGTTATATCGGTAATCTTATCTGCTTCACCAATTACTTCGGCTATGCCTGACAGTATCTTTCGGTTATTCAATTTTGTTGTGATACGAATACCTAATTGAGTAAACACCTTATCAATGATATGTATCAACTCTATTTCGTTCAATAATGAATCTGAGCCTACAATATCAGCATCGCATTGAAAGAACTCACGGTACCTCCCCCTTTGTGGCCTATCGGCACGCCAAACAGGTTGTATTTGATAGCGCTTGAAAGGAAATGTTATTTCATTTCGGTGCATCACAACATAGCGAGCAAAAGGAACAGTAAGGTCGTAGCGCAATCCTTTTTCCGATATTTTATTTGCTGTAGTAGCCGAATTATTTTCTGTAATATCATCCGCATTAATGCTCTTTAGGAAATCACCTGAATTAAGAATCTTAAAAAGCAATTTATCACCCTCATCCCCATACTTACCCATGAGGGTAGATAGGTTTTCCATTGCAGGCGTTTCTATCTGCTTAAAGCCATACAGTTTATAAACATCCTTAATGGTATCGAATATATAGTTGCGTTTCGCCATTTCTTCGGGCGAAAAATCACGGGTTCCTTTGGGGAGCGATGGTTTTTGCATATCGTTAATTGAATGTGTTGTTAATTTTGATGTGCAAAGATAATGATTTTATGTAGAGTTGAGAAAAAGGAAATGTGGAATGACAATTACCGATATATATTATCAACATTCAAACTTGTTGTACTTTTCATCGATCACTCCTATACAAAGTCTTTCAAAGATTAAATCTTGGCACTAAAACTTTTAATGGCTAAATCTCGAATTAAATTTCTTATGGAAAAATTGCTACACCGCATTCCCTAACAACTTTATACTTTCGCTTCAAGCAAAAGCGTTTCCCTCAACAAATTCTCAGTTTCTTTCCGAGCGAAACAGCTTCCCTTAACAAGTTTTCTCTTTCGCTTGAAGCGAAATCATTTCCCTTAACATATTTGCACTTTCGCTTGCAGCGAAACTATTTCCTTTAAGAAGTTTTTTCTTTCGCAAAATATCACGGAACAGAGTAGGGTTGATATTTTATAATATTAAAAGCAGATATAGTTGTCCAAACTTTTCATCCATAAAAGCTATTTTGTCCTCAGAAATCTGCTGATTGCGACTGTTGCAAACAAACCTAAACTGTGTATTTTAACACTATGCGTAACTTGCCCCCCCCCAATAAGTTAGCTCGATAATCAATAGTGTTAAATATGCGGCTGCCTATTGTTTATTAAGTTTTATTGGAATACATTTGCACAGTATTAAAATAACCAAATAGCACAAGTATTCACTAATTAATGACTATCAAAAAATGAGAACTAACACACTTGTTTTAATTGCAATTGTTCTGATGGGAATGATTGTATTGACCAGTTGCGGAAGCACCAAAGGTTACAAAGGAGATAAATTATCTTCCACAGAGATTGCTCGTATTCAGCAGGGAAACCATAAGCTGAAGATTAACAAGAAAAACACAACGGAATCTGCACTGCTCATTAAAGTAGATTCTGTGTCAGTAGGCAGTTACATGAAGGGATATCCAAAACATACTGAGGTAGCCCCTGGTGAAAGAACTATTGAAATACGTCATTTTCGTCAATGGGACGACAAAGCGGCTATGGCAGGAATGATGTTTGGAGTAATAGGCGCATCTGTTGCAGAATCTAACAATCCACACACCCACTACAAACTAACTTTCGATGCCGAAAAGGGCAAAGTTTACACCATTATGCCCATCACAGATGAAGTTACTCTTGTTCCAAACTTCTTTGTTATTGAAGAAGCTACGAACGATACCATTCGCCCGAAGGTGGTAGAGATAATAAAAAAGAAGAAAGAAAAACAATAAATCATTTACACCTAAATTAATTAAGTATGAAAACAAACATCATCTCAATTATTTTCACGGCTGTGTCCGTACTTTTCTGTATGCCTGCTTTTTCTCAAATCAATGAAGTAGAATACGAAGAAAATGTAAAACACAAAGATTTACGCATTGCAGTGGGCGGTGGTTACGCTATGAGATCAGGATCGGTACTCAAAACAGGCAATAAGACTGTTGATGACATGAGCAGTAAGTTGCGTCACGGATTAGCCATTGATGCCGATGGTCAATATTTTTTCAAAGAAACATGGGGCATTGGGTTCAATGCCAATACGTATTCATCTTCCACATCGGGAGGAGGATTCACAATGGAAGGTTTTGAGGGAAACATCAACAGTTATGAAGAGACCCAACGAATTGTATATGTAGGCCCTTCATTTGCAACAAGACTGGAAACAAGCAAGTTTCTATTGACTGCTTCATTAGGCGTTGGTCCTTTGTTTTTTATGGACAACATCACCGTTAACGGAATAGAGGGCAAAGGCAATCAAACTACTTTTGGGGCTAATGTCACATTGGGAGGAGAATATAAATTGAAAAACAAAATGGGTCTGGGGCTTAAACTATCTCAAATAACGGGCACCATCGACTCCATGAACTTTGAAGGGCAGAAAGTGAAATCAGATGAAGCTATGAATGTATCAAGCTTCACTGTATCTCTGTTTTTAAGTTTTCGTAGTTGGTAATCATAAACGATTAATCTGAAAATTAATATGAGAAAAATCACTTTAGCATTCTTGTTGTTAGTACTAATAGCAACAACATCTCACGCTCAATTCAGAGCGGGAGTAAAAGCAGGAGCAAACCTTTCTAATATCTCTATGAATATGCAGAGCATGGAGTTAGAACTTTACAAACCACGCATAGGATATCATGCTGGGTTGATGGCCGAGTATATGTTTAGCAGTCATGTTGGATTGCACACCGAAGTGATGTACATTAATAGCGGTGCAAATATTGACTCTGATAAATACTTGCAAGGAATGGAAACACCCGAAGGAGTTTCGTTGGAAGGACATGTGAATATGAATACTTTTCAGATACCATTGTATTTGAAAACAAAATTTATGTTGACTAACAATATTAAACTCTATGCCATGGCGGGAGCATTTGCTTCTCTCACCCCTAATGCAGATCAACACATGAGAATGAAAGCAGAAGGCGAATTGATGAAAGTGAAATGGAGCCTATTTGATCCTAAAATTCAAATAATGGACGAAATTGAGACAAATATCTATATGCAACAACGTTATAATATGGGTGCAGCATTTGAAGCAGGCATTGAAATGGATAGACTTGTTGTGGGTGTGGGTTTTAGAAATGTTCTCAATAATATGGCAGGAATGGAAATTTTAGGAGTGGGCAAACCAACCATAAAAATGTGGACGGCTAATTTGTCGGTGGGGTATTATTTTTAAAACATATAGTAATGAAGCGACTCTTTATATTAACAACAGTAATTTTGATAACCACTATAGCATATGGACAGCAATGGAACGGTGACACAATCTGTTCAACAGACACATTGATTGTGCACCCCAGACTATCAATAAAATATAATCCAGACACTACTGCACATCCAATTCAAGAATCTTACAAGATGGTTGAATGTCGGACCCGTAATAATATTGGGCTAAGGATGGAGCTTGGAGTTTCAAATTATTATTACGGTGAAAGAACCAAAAGTTGGATGGGTCAACATGGAGGCGCGAATATTAGTGTTAGTCTTGCGGTAGATAAATTCAATCTTGGAGTTAGATTTAAGCCTTGGACAATTGAACCTGCCAAGGAAATGGTCTTTGATGGACAAACGCTTCCCACAAATGCTTCGTTTAATAATATAAGATTAGATTATTATGTAGGTTACTCTTTCGATTTTAAAAACCTGATATCAATAGAACCTTATGCTGGATATAATCGCACTATGTTTATATTGCTCAATGAAAAGGATATAGGACATGATGTGCCTTTGAATAATACTGGAGGATTAATTATTGGAGCGACTTTGAATAAATACTTCAAAATGAAAGATTACGAGTACTTATCTTTATTTGGAAGTGCTGGCTATGGATTTGTGAATTATGAAAAAGTCCACCCTGATTTGGATAATGGATATTTTGAATGGACTCTTGGTATTGCTGTTAAACTTTTCATGAAAAAGAGCTATAATAGAAGAGTGGAATAAGATGAAATTAAGAGAGAAGTTTAATTCGCAGCGCTCGTGCCAATTTGCAATCGGTGTGTTGCGAAGCAAAAAATATTAAAGAAAAGGTCGTTACGCGACACACGTGCTCACATAGAGCGGTGCCGAAATGTTGCAAAGTGCATGAGCGAGCATAACACTTATTATTATGAGAAATAATCATTGTTACTTTTTATTATCTATTTTATTTTTGCTTCTATTGCATAGCTGTAATAGTGAGAAACCACGAATAACTGCAGAATTAAAATATTCTTTTCCTAAAGAAGATAGTTTGCAAATTTCTGTAATTCTCCAAAACAAATCTAATGATTCTCTTTTTATTATTGGCAGAGTAAGTGAGATTGATTTTAATGAAGAGAATTCTATTTTAGAAAACTATAGTGGTTCGCCAGAAGAACAATTCAAAATGCTCAAAGAATACGCACAAGATTATATAAATAAAAATAATGAGCAAAGTAATTTAAAAGATACAATATGGCTTTCATTACCAAAAGTGAAAAAACGGTATCAAGTTAATCATAAGAATGAAGGAGTTGATGTATTTGATAAGTTAAGTAATCTTGAAGAGGCATATTATATTTTTAAAAGAAACTCTTATGTTCCTCCTCCTCCCAATGGAAGTGATGGAACAAAAATCTTTTATACAGATGTTGATGTTTATAACTTGCTAATATCAGAGAACATTAATGTTGATGAAACATATTTTTTTGAAGAAGTAGTTCTTCTTAACCCAAATGAAAGAAAAACATTTTTCATTGATATGAGTTATTTGTTGTTGCAAAAGGCAACTTATCGTTTAGTATTTGATTTTAAAACAGATGATGAGATTTTTTTTAAAGAAGGTATGATTTTAGAAAACAAAGGATTTAAGCGTTTTAAAGGACATATTCTTTCTAATGAAATAGAAATAAAATCTACCACTGGCGTAGGTCTCCGATCTGTGCCTTTGTAAATTAAATATATAGGCACAAGTCTGGAGACTTGCGCCAGTGAGAGCCTTACGTCATTGAAAGCTAAAATTTAAAAATATATTGCAATGAATAATATGTTCAACACTTTTCTTTTGATGGTTTTTTTTTCTTTATCTCAAATAACGGAAGGTCAAGAAATAAAATTAGAACTATCAACAATTGATGATAGTCTGGAAACTCATTTTAATATACCAGTTAAAATGAAACTCATGGTAAGAAATAATCTATTAAATAAGATACACATTATCGAACCTGAGAAGTTTATAGGAGAAACATCTATTAATCAACCTTGGGATATTGCCATTATTGATAAGAGTAATTATCAATATTGCTCTCCAATAGTAATAATTGCAGATAAGTTTCAAGCAATAACTATAAAAAAGGGACAGTTTAAAGAGTTCAATATTTTATTGGACATTTCTAAACTTGTGAATTGTGTAAACTTAGATTCTATTAATCTGTCCAATGTGGACTCCTTACAAATAACGGTGGATTATACATATTATCGAACTCAAGAAAAAATCACCTCTAACTCTATATTATTCAGAAAAGCCGCTCGCGCCGATTTATTTCCCAATCGGTGTATTGCGAAGCAAAAAATATTAAAGACGAAAAGTTCGCTATAGTGACACACGGGTTGCAAAAGAGCGCAAGCAGCGAGATGTAAAATAAATAATATTATATCAAAATTTATAATTGAACAAACATCAAAGAAATTACAGATATGAACAAACGCAGAAAAGGTTTGACGAGTGTAATATTATTTCTTATAGTCTTATCAATAGGTTTGTTTTCCTTTTTTAAAACAGATACTAAAGAAAAAAGAATAATAAATGAAGGAATAGAAATTACTGCAACTGTTGACAGATATTTTAAAAGTACAAATATTCGAGGAGGAAAGATATGGAGGTCAGTAGCTTTGTATAATATTGATAAAAAGACATATCATTATAATATAGAAGCTAAAGTTCCTATTGGTAAAACATTTAGACTAAGATATCTCCCAGAAAATCCAGAGCTGGTTGTTTTAATTAATCCATATGAATTTAAAAACTATCCTAAAAGTTATTGAGTATAAAGAATCACTGATGTGCAATTTGCAATCATTTTTTTGCCAAGCAAATATACAAAGTAAATCATTCAATTATGGTAACCTCTAAAAACCCTTTA
>DEZB01000032.1 GCA_002364735.1 Bacteroidales bacterium UBA3143 | reverse complement strand
GCAAAACAACGTAACATGTACACTATTAACTAATTATATTTATAAATGATTTTCGTATGAAAAAGAATAGATTATTTTTATTGGCAATCATCGTAGCATTTAGCACGATAACCACCGCAAGTTATGCTCAGATACGTTTAGGTTTGAGAGGAGAAGTTGGTTTAAATAAGGCCTCTTTTTCTAAAGAAGCAATTGATGTTGAAAACCTAAACTCATTTAAGTTAGGACCAACGGTAGAAGTTATGCTTCCAGCAATGAATTTTGGAGTAGAAGCATCTGTATTATACAACAATGACAGAATGGATGTTGCGTACCTATCAACAAGTGAAAATAGCGTTCGAGAAGAAGTTAGCATTACTAATCACTATATTGATATTCCATTAAATGCTAAGTATAAGTTTGGTTTATTATTACCAGTTAAGATATATGCTGCCGCTGGACCTTATGCAAGAATTCATGTAGGTGGTGATAACATCAAATTTTCAGACGTAACTGACGATATTAAAGCAAAAGCTTTTGAGGCAGGTATCAATCTTGGATTGGGTGTTGAAGTATTTACCAGACTGGCAATAGGTGTAAACTATGGAATGCAGCTAACTGATAACTATTCTACAGATAGACCCACATGGGATGATGCTTTAAACAATAAAAAGAATACTTGGTCAATTCAAGCAACTGTTTATTTATAAAGAATGCCCTTGTTTGCCGATGTAATCTTACCATTAGCGCTTGCTGATAGTTACACCTATATAATTCCGAAAGAATTACAGCGTACTATTCAGCCTGGCTTCAGAGTAATCGTTCCTTTTGGAAAAAATAAATACTATACGGCAATTGTGTTGAGAATTCATCAAAACGAGCCTCAACAAGTAGCATTAAAAGAAATTCACTCACAGTTAGATGCTAATTCCATAGTGAATCAGCATCAACTAAAACTGTGGCAGTGGATTTCTTTCTATTATATGGCACCAATGGGCGATGTGTACAATGCTGCATTGCCTGCACAATTGAAGTTGGAAAGCAAGGCGTATGTCTCACTTTCGAATGACTACAAAAGCATAGATTCTTCTCTAACTCCCACGGAGCAAGACGTTGTGAATTATTTGCAACACATTAACCTGCCCACCCAGATATCTTATCTAATTAGAGACTTGAACAATAACAACATATTGACTCATGTGAATGCTTTAGCAGCTAAAAAAATCGTTAGTATCAGCCAAACCATCCATCAGAAATACAAGGAAAAGACTGAGAGTTATATTCGCATACATCCACAATTTGATCAAGCTACAGCCGAAGACACCCTGCAGCGAGCAAGAAAACAGTGGGAACTTTATCAGTTTATTGCTGGCTATTTAAAAGAGAACAAAACAGAATCAATTGCTCGAAAAGATCTATTAGCCGATGGCACTTTCACATCTGCAAACTTATTGGCACTTCTAAATAGAAATGCGTTGGAGCAATTTGAAGTAGCCACATCCCGATTGCACAATGAGGGAGTGGAAACAAACGATGCTAAAAAACTAACTCCTCATCAACAAGAAGCCTACAATGAAATAAAGACTGTGTTTGAAGAAAAAGACGTTTGTCTGCTCCATGGTATCACCTCATCTGGAAAGACGGAAGTATACATTCAACTCATCAACGATGCATTGCAAGAGGACAAACAGGTACTGTACCTTTTACCCGAAATCGCCTTAACCACACAACTAACAAATAGATTGCAAACTGTGTTTGGAAATGATTTAGCTATCTATCACTCCAAAATAAACGATAACGTTAGAGCTGAGATTTGGCACAAAATGATTTCGGACAATCCTTACAAAATAATTATTGGTGTACGCTCAGCTGTCTTTATGCCTTTCTCCAATTTAGGTTTAGTCATTATTGACGAAGAGCACGACCAAAGTTACCGACAGACCGATCCTTCGCCCCGTTATCACGGAAAGAATACGGCCATTATGTATGCCCATTTTCAACAAGCTAAAACATTGTTAGGTTCGGCTACTCCAGCCATCGAATCGTATTACAATGCCCTTACAGGAAAGTATGGTTTGGTAGAACTTACAGAACGCTACGAAAACATGGCTATGCCAGAAATCACATTGGTTGACACAAAAGACTTGCGTCGCAGAAAGATGATGACTTCGTTGCTCTCCCCTTTGCTAATGCAGCAAATGGAAGAAGCACTGTCAGCGCAACAACAAATAATTCTATTTAGAAACAGACGTGGTTTTGCTCCAATCATGGAGTGCAGGAATTGTGCATACACACCAAAATGTGAACATTGTGATGTAACGCTTACGTACCACAAATACCAAAACAAACTCAAGTGTCACTATTGCGACTCCTCCTACAACATGCTAACCGAATGCCCCGAGTGTCACACAGACGGACTGCAACTATTAGGAAGTGGCACAGAACAATTGGCTGAGGAAGTGAGCACTTTGTTTCCCGAAGCAGTTGTGGCACGAATGGATACAGACACCACCCGTGGAGCTAACTCATACGAGCAAATACTATCAGACTTCTCACAAAGGAAATCGCACATTTTAGTAGGCACCAAAATGGTTTCAAAAGGATTGGACTTCGACAATGTACGCGTGGTGGGAGTCATACAAGCAGATAGCTTGCTTAACTTCCCCGATTTTCGGTCACACGAAGAGGGTTTCCAGATGATAACACAAGCCAGTGGTCGATCAGGCAGACAAGGTGTAGCGGGCACGGTTGTCATACAGACTTCCAATCCACAGCAACCTATTTTCGATTATATCAGAAACAACGACTACAAAAGTTTCTTTGATGCACAACTTGAGGAACGCAGGCTCTTTAAATACCCACCCTACTACCGATTGATAGCGATAAAGCTGAGACACAAATACGAAACTAACGTTTCGCAAGCTGCTGACCACTTTGCAATGTTACTAAAGAAAGAATTGGACCAGCGCGTTTTAGGTCCTGCAAAACCTGTAGTAAGTCGCATTCAGCAAATGCACATCCGAGAAATTTTATTGAAAATGGAAATGGGATTTCCTGTAGCGCAAGTAAGAGAAATACTGAAACGAACCGAAGAGTTAACAAGGGAACGCACCAAATTCAAATATATCAGAATTCACTACGAAGTGGATATTTAGAAAGATATGCTAAAACATAATACAATACTCTGATTGCATCAAAGAGTCAACACCGACAAATACACCTTCTTACGTTTGCCTCTAAATCGTCTTAAGTCCCCTTTGCTGAGTGCTGATTGTTTGGCTTTTACTTCATAAGGATAAAAGGTAGAATAAGACAAAAACATTCTACATTCCTGGTAATTGAATCGGTCCATCAATACCTACAGGTATACCCAAAAACATCCATATGGTCATCATAACTGCCCAAACCAACATAAATATTACAGTGTAAGGAATCATTAATGAAATTATAGTCCCAATCCCCGTTTTATCTTCGTAGCGTTGAGCATAAGTCACTATTAGCGCAAAGTAGCTCATCATAGGCGTAATTACATTTGTCACGGAATCTCCTATTCGAAAGGCTGCCTGCGTAAGACCAGGATGATACCCCAATATCATAAACATTGGAACAAACACCGGAGCCATAATGGCCCATTTAGCAGAAGCACTTCCCATAAACATGTTCAAAAAAGCAGAAAGAAGCAGGAAAGTTAATATAAGAGGGATTCCTGTGAAACCTATTTGACTCAAAAACTGCGCACCATCTATTGCTACCACTAAACCAAGATTTGAGTAATTAAACCAATAGATGAACTGGGCTGCAAAAAACACTAAAACGATGTATCCACCCATACCCTTCATTGAGTTGGTCATGTGCTTCACTACATCTTTGTCGTTTTTAATTGTCTTTACTATAATGCCATAGATTAATCCTGGAACAAAGAAGAGAAGCAGAAGCCCTACAATTATACCCGAAAAGAAAGGAGATTTCAATATACCTCCCGTTTCAGGATCTCTAAACAATCCTTTTTCGGGGATAATGGTCCATGCCATAGCAGCAACAAAAATGAGCGTCCCAATACCTGCCCAGCGCAACCCTTTTTTCTCAAGTGGAGTAATTTGCTCTATTTCTAAAGCCTTTTCGTTACCAGTATACTTGCCTAATCTTGGTTCAACAATTTTTTCTGTAATCCAAGTACCAACAATTATAACCATTATAGCACTTGCTACCATGAAATAGTAGTTAACCATGGGATTAATATTCATTGCTGGGTCAATTATTTGAGCTGCCGAAGTGGAGAGACCAGCAAGTATTGGGTCAACCGAACCAATCAGAAAGTTAGATCCAAAACCTGCACTTACACCCGCAAATGCAGCAGCAAAACCAGCCATGGGATGCCGACCAAGTGCATGAAATATCATTGCGCCCAAAGGGATTAGTATTACATATCCAACTTCGGAGGCAAGGTGTGAGAAAATACCTGCAGTTATAATTGCCGCGGTAATTAATCTTGGGGGAGCACCTATCACTAATTGACGTACAAGCACCGTGAAAAGACCAGAACCCTCAGCTACTCCTATACCAATCATAATAACAAGGACTAAAGCCAATGGGGGGAATTTTACAAAGTTGCTTTCTACATTTGTGTAAATCCAGCGAATACCATCGGCATTTAAAAGATTTTTCACTGCAATAACTTCTCCTGTTGCAGGGTGCGTAGCTTGAAGACCTACAGCCGATGCCCACCAAGATAACAGGGCTACCAAAAACGCCATCATCAAAAAGAGTGTTGCGGGGTGTGGCAACCTATTCCCTACTACTTCTATTGTGTCTAAAACTTTTGCAAAACGGCTTTTTTCAATCATCTAAAATTTTGTTTCTACTGAATGGGTACTATATAGGTTGCTGTAAGCAACAAGCTATCTATTCTACTTCACTTTTTACAAAAGCGAAGTGCAAAGATAGAAAAATAAATTTTACATGATTGGCATCCCAACAGAACGGAAGAAATGTGTTATATAACACTGTTTTACAATATGTTTTTAAATTTGGGTTATACCCACAGGAAACATATCTTTGTATCGATAACCTAAAACAATCTTTTTTACCTTATTCTGATAACCAATAATTAACCAAAGGGAAAAATAGATTAACTCGGCCGAGTTGGTCTATTTTTTTTTGGATTATACTAACATAACAACAGCAGCACCAGTAGAAATAAGGTTGTAATATTTTATTGACATAGGGTTATATGCAAGTAAATCGGAGCGAGCAGCGCAGCTGTAAATATGAATTAAGGGTGAGAGAGCACTGGCGAACGGAATGTCGGACATTAGTAAAACATGTGGTTGTGTTTATCTTAATCGGAGGAATATATTTATCTGTATTACATTCTTTAATTCTCTAATCATACGAATCCTAATTCAGACAGTTAATATGAGTGTCGGGTATCGACTGTTCGAAAGGAGTATTACCTATCCAAAAACTCACTTTTAAAAAACTCCCTAACTGGTGGGTTCTTTTGTTCATCCTCAGATAAATCAAAAAACCCTTCCATTATCCATTTTAAATCTTCTTGTATTTTATTATAGTCATTACGTGTAGCTGCCCTTGTCATAGAATCATTTGCATTTATAACTTTCATTTCCAAACGCTTTAATTTACGTTTAATGCTATACTCGCGTGCTAAATAATCATACCTAAAATAATAATATCTCTGCAATTCTGATGGGAAAGAAGAAACACCACGTTTATCCATATAGTTAAGTAATTGACGTCCTGTTTTGGTTTTTAGTTTTTCTATATCTACTGTTACCATACTGAATCAATAATTTATATTCCATTTCCTTAAAGTAGCTTGGTCTTGTATCATTGCCCGCCCTCTTTTATTATTAAATTGGCTGGCACGTCCACGAGCTTTATGCTTTAATCTTACAATGCTGTTCGCCTCAACCTCTCCAATAGGATCTGGATTTCCGATATTATAAATAAATGCTTTGTATTTCATCTGTTGGTATTTAAATTAATCATAAATATATTGACTAATAAGTTACAAAACAACAAAAGTGCTGTGAATTTTAAAAGTTACACTTTTTTCTTCTACACATCAACTGTTAGCTGGCCTGAGTTCTAATATACTCCAACGCCATCTCCTCATCTTCCACAATGGCTATCTCTACTGCTCGTTTGGCTACTTCTAAAAGATGTTCAGATTGTTTCTTCAGGCTGAAGCTATCTTCTACTAATAGTGCAATTTCCTTTTGCTTCTCTATATCAATGATTGGAACTATCACATTTTCAATTTCACTAATGCGCCAATGCAGTATAATAGAACCACCTGCATCTCTTTCTGCTTGCTTTTGAACTAACTTCGAATTCAACACAAGGGTTAGGTATTCGGGAATGACTTTTGATTTGTCTTTTACAGTTAAATGAAGAATTGCTCCGGATGTAATAAAATCAGCATCTTCTCTGAGCATATAAGCAGTACCCACAGTCCCATCTTTGGTAAAGAGAATTGTTTCTTTCTTTGACTTCAGCTTTTTGATCAATTCAGCTTTTTCTTTGCAAAACTCATCTGTTAAGTATTTATCGGGAGTTAAAAGTCCAAATTTGTTATAATCTGACACTCTCACAAAGGGCAATCCTTCATCGGTATAATTTGCAGAACCTGGCTCAATAGATTTTTTGATTCTCACGATATCAGCAAGTCGCTCATAATTGGTCGCTTCAATTTTTGAAATAACCTGTTCATACTTCAACTGATAATACTCTGCATCCAAACGCTCTGAAGTCCCAAAAGATTCTGAAAAGTTTTTGATGTTAACGGGTGCTTGACTGAGTTCATAGTTTTCAAAGTTCAGGGATTGTAAGAGTAATACCTCTGCTTGTTCGTATTTTTCTTTTACATTAATTTTAAACCTTTCAATTTCATGAACAATCTTCTCAATTCGTTCTTCAAGTAAATTAAATAACGGAACATATATTCGTTCTACTTCTCTACAGTTTAAGTTAACTTGACCTGTTTGCCTAGATTGCCAGTAAAGAAGTCTTCGACCATATTTTGTGTTGAGATAGATATTTAAATAATCTGAATTTATCAAATTATTATCAGGTCGTATCAATGCAATATTTTGATTAATGTTTGCTGGTAATATTTCTTTTTGAATTATTGATGTTCTACCAATAATCTCAAAAGTAGCACCTATTATTGTAGTAATAATATCCCCTTCTTTTAATGTAGAACGTGATATTTCTCTATTGCCCTCTTCGGTTAATGTATCAGTAAAATGTCCAGATATTCTATTCTCTCTTAAATTGTCAGTTTTAATAAAATTTACATTGCCATTATAAAACCTATCAACTTTCATCGATGGTGTATGCCCTGTAATAACAGGAGATTTTAGCAATTCTGAAAGTTTCTTGTAAGGTTTTTCCTTGATTTTTCTGATAATCTCTCTATATATCTTTTGGTAATGTTCAGCATCAAATCTGAGTGTATTATCTTCCTCCGAATACAGATTCAAGAAATTTATTATATTCACTTCCAGCCCTTCCAACAATGCCATATACCTGGCTTCATCAAAAGGGCTATCTACTTTCCCACAAACGAAAGTTTTTCTTTTTTCGCAAACTCCAAAAATGCTTCTGCAATGCCATCGGGCGTTCGCAATCCTTTTTTCAATTCGTGGCTAAACAGGTCGTGCTTTATAACCAAGTGACCATGTTTGTCAAGTACATACTCTGATGTATCTTTAGGCAGGGTGTCATAATGTTGTAGCGGATTGGCTATTTCGTTTAGTTGATCACCGTCCGTTACAGGCTCCTCGTATATACCCCACTCTATTAAGTCTTTTTCTTTTACATAAATCTTCTCACCACTGTTGTCCTTACTTGGCTCTTGCATAGTGCCAAAGAAAATGGGATAGTCGTCAACTTTGGGGCAAAGCTTATCATCCCATTTTTGCACAAACAGCACACTCGTTTTTGTTCCCGTGTGGGGTTTAAACACATTGCCGTGCAAACCAACCACTGCCAATATTGGTGCATGTTCTGCAATGAAATCGCGAATTTGTTTGTCGCTACTATTATTGAACCTGCCTTGTGGCAACACAATTGCCATGCGTCCGCCAGGCTTCAAAAAATCGAAGTTGCGCTCAATGAAAAGAATGTCGCGACCAACGCTTGTTTGATATTTACCATTTGCCTTTTTGCCCAACTCATATTTCGATAATATGCGACTCTCTTTGATATCGCCTGCAAAGGGCGGATTTGCCATAAGAATATCGAATTGGAAATCGCGGTTGCTATTTTTATCAGTTCTTAGTCGTCTCAACTTCCTCCATCCTTCGAAATAGACATCTTGCCAGCTTTCATCTTCGGTCTTTTCGTCCCATCGCTCCCAATCCAAAGTATTTAAGTGCAACACATTTGTTTGACCATCTCCAGCAATTAAGTTTAGAGTTCGTCCCACACGTACTGCTTTTTCATCAAAATCAATGGCGAAAACTTTGTCACGTACATAGTCAAGACACTCAACAGGTTTCTGCTCTAATGTAAATAGATGGCTTTTATTTAATCCTTTTGATTCAAGAATTTTTTCCCATACATGAAAAATGGTATGCACAGGGAAACCGCAACTACCAGCTGCTGTGTCAATCACCGTTTCGTCAGCATTTGCATTAAGCATTCTCACGCACATATCTATTACATATCGTGGTGTAAAGTATTGTCCTTTTTCACCCTTGCTGCTTTTATTAATAAGATATTCGAAGGCCTCGTCCACAACATCTAAATTAGAATTGAATAGCTTCACATCTTGCAACGAAGACAAACAAACTGAAAGGTGAGAGGGTGTCAGCATGATACGAGCATCTTCAGAGAATACACCCTCCCATCGGGTTTTAGACAAATCGAAAAGTCGTTGGACCTTGGCTTTTAGCTCACTTTCAGTGTCGCCATAGTTTCTAAATTCTAAATGACGAGAAGGGTTTCTTCCGCTTTCCATTTCGTCATAGAGTTTTGTGAAAATAAGTTTAAAAAGCTCTTCGAAAACATCTACTCCGGCATTCGCTAACACCTCGTCTTCCATCTCCAAAATAAGGTCTTTCAGCGACTTGCGTTCAGTAACCAGTTTATCTTTTGCAATAAGGTCTTCAATTGTCCATCTTTCCTCCAAAATGTCCGATAGTTTTTGATCGGCTCTTGGAATCAGAGGAATATCTTCGAAGTAATTAGGGTCTTTTCTATGATAAAACGAAATGGAATCACCATTACTCCAAATTCCAATGGGCGCACCCGTTGCATTACAATAAGATTTAAGTTGCTCCTTACCATCTTTGAGCTTTGGCTTTTTCAACTCCACCATTATATAAGGTGAAGTGGTTTTATCTCTGTCGAAAATAACGATATCGGCACGCTTCTTTTCACGCCCAAACGAAACGGCATATTCCAATTCTATTCTGTCAGTTGAATATCCAAACTCCTCTACCAGCATCGTCACATAGAGTTGCCTTACAACTTCTTCAGGATTTAATCTGATTTCCTTTTTCCTAATTAAGCAGTTTATATATGGAACATCAGTCCCCCTGACATTTCGAACAGTGTAAGCATTCGGTGAACCCCG
>DEZB01000023.1 GCA_002364735.1 Bacteroidales bacterium UBA3143 | reverse complement strand
TAGTAACTGATGCTGCTCTCTCCACTCAACCTTATTACCTTATTGAAAATAGAAGATAAAGCTCCTCTTAATTTGACCCAAACTAAAGGAGCTTTAGCAGTGCTGTTTAGAATTTACTACAGACAGGTTGCTCCGATGGAGTTAAAAAATAATTTGCTAAATCATAAACAGCATTTATATATTATCTGCCAGAAAACTTCTCTTAATGAGTCTTTGACAAGAAAACGTCAAAGTCAAGGCTTTTGTCCCGATAGCTATCGAGATGAAAATAAGGAGTTTACTCTTAGTAAATGACTGTTTCAAAAATGAGAGTAATGTGGTACATTGAGCCTGTCGAAATGCAGTATTTGGCGTTTTCTTGCTAAGACTATATAGTTGGGAATTTGGCTAATGGTATTTAAACAAAACAGTTACAACTATCACCAACTATTTAAATATAAAGCTACACCAACGCGTCGTAGATGCAGTACTGTCTGTAGTAATCATCTGATCAAATGATCTCAAGCATCGTAGATGCGGCCTGTGAAATTGAATATAGACAACTATTGGAAGCTTTGAGATAAATAATCTCTTCTATCTAATTGCTGAGCGAAGTCGAAGTGCACGCATCTACGCAAAGTAAAAACGTGAATAATACGAGCTAAGTGTAGGCGTTGTGATTGAAGTAAATCAAAAGACCCTCAACGAATCTCAATCCCATTTTTCTCACATAGCTCAAGTGCCATCTCTCGTAAACGAAACTTTTGAATTTTGCCACTTCCAGTAAGTGGAAAAGCATCTACAATAAACACGTAGCGAGGTATCTTGTATTTAGCAATATGTCCTTTGCAATAGTCGCGCACATCTTGCGTAGTGAGTTCACGATAACCCTTTTTCTGAATAATGAAGGCTCCAACATCTTCACCATAGCGCTCTGAGGCTACAGCAACCACCTGCACATCTTGCACTTCTGGCATCTTGTAGAGATAGTCTTCCACTTCTTTCGGAGAAATGTTCTCTCCTCCCCTGATAATCATATCCTTTATGCGACCAGTGATGCGGTAATTGCCGTTTTCATCTTTTACACCCAAATCTCCCGAGTGCATAAAACCATCGGCATCAATCACTTCTGCTGTCGCTTCGGGATTTTTGTAGTAACCTTTCATCACATTATAACCCCTGCAACATATCTCTCCCTCAACGCCAACGGGACACTCTTCTCCTGTTTCGAGATTGAGTACCTTCACCTCTGTGAATTCGTATTCGCTCCCAACTGTAGAAAGGCGCACCTCAAACGGATCGTCAACGCGGCTCTGTGTCATGCCTGGAGATGTCTCGGTCATTCCGTAGACACTTGTAAGATCCATAAACATCTTTTCGTTCACTTGCCTCATCAACTCTTCAGGACAAAGTGCCCCAGCCATGATGCCTGTTCGTAGAGAACGCATATCAAACATATTGAACATGGGATGGTTTAGCTGAGCAATAAACATAGTTGGCACACCATGCAAAACTGTACAGCGCTCTTTATGAATAGAGGCAAGCGTTACCAACGGATCGAACCGTTCTACCATAACCTGTGTGCTGCCATGAGCCAAGCAACACATAGTGGCTAAAACCACACCAAAGCAATGGAAAAGAGGAACACATACACAACATTTATCGTCTTGAGTGAATTGCATATGTAGCCCTGTTAGGTAACCGTTATTGACGATATTGTGGTGGGTAAGCATCACACCTTTGGGAAATCCTGTTGTGCCAGAAGTGTACTGCATATTCACCACATCCTGTGATGTAGAAAGCGAACGCAGTTGGTTGAACGCGCAATCTTGCACATTTTTCCCCAAGAGCAGTACCTCTGCGGTGTTATACATCCCCCTGTATTTCTCTTGACCAATATAAACCACGTTCTTTAGTTCTGGAAAATGCTCAGAACTCAGTTTGCCGCGTTGCACCTTCTTCAGCTCTGGCACAAGTTCATAGATAATATCTGTGTAGTTGCTTCCAGGCACACCATCAGTCATGCAGAGTGTGTGCATATCTGAGTTTTTAAGAATGTAAAGCAATTCTTCAGATCGGTAGTTTGTGTTTACTGTCACCGCCACAGCACCAATCTTAGCAGTGGCATAAAGAAATGTAAGCCAATCGGGCACGTTCTGTGCCCAGATGCCCACATTCGTGCCACGTGTCACCCCTATGGCTATCAAACCCTTAGCCATGTGATCCACTCTTTCATTGAATTTCTCCCAAGTAAAGCGGAGATTGCGATCGGAGTAAACAATGTATTCTTTGTCAGGCGTCTCTTCAGCCCAATATTCGAGCCAGTCGCCCACTGTTTTGTCTGATAGTGTGATAGTTGGTTTGTTGGTCATCTTTATAGGAAGATCAGTGTTTTTAATAAAATAATGTACAGTTGTTTTTCCCTGTTATTATATCTGTATGCAGGGAGTAAGCTTTATTTTAGCAGTGTTGAGCATGTTTTATGCTGGAGAATAGACCACTCCCAGTATTTTTGCTTCCGAATGATTATTGGCTGTCACCAAGTGATTTACAATAGAATCGTAATAGATGCTATCACCCTTATTTAGAATATACTTTTCGGTTCCGTAGTGCACAACAATTGAACCCTCTAACACAAAGAGGAACTCTTCACCCTCATGAGATGAAATACTTTTATTGCCAGAAGGAGATTGAATGTTAATCAAAAAGGGCTCCATATTTCGTCCCGCTTTTGTGGCAGCAAGCGAGATAAAGTCCATGTGTGAGTTGTTGTTGGTTTGATGACTGGTAAAAGTAACCGATTGTTGCGAGTTGGAGTTTCTATTGACAACAGGTCCCATCTCTTCGCTATCGTCTAAAAAAGTACCCAAGCGCACTCCAAGAGCGCGAGCAATTTTTATCAATGGTGAGAGCGAGGGTATCCTATCGCTTTCACAGATTCTATTTACCTGGTCTAAAGTAAGTCCCGAACCTTCAGCAAGTTCCTCAACCGACATATTTCTGTCGGCACATAGCATCTTAATTTTTTCCGTAACAGCACTCATATATATATCTTTTTTGAAGGAGCAAAAATAACAGAATTAAACTAAAACTGCAAAGAATATCACAATATGTTTATTATTTATCCTGTTTCGCTACAATTATATCACTTATATCTAATTATTACCGAAAAAATAAAAGATGAATAATTTATGAAGAGATAAAAAATTAAACTTCTGGTTGCGAAAAATTAGAATGCTGAAAGTTTAGTATTTGACTCCACTCTGCAAAGTAAATTCCACTTATACACTCCTAAATCCCCTACGAGGGGACTTTAGCAGTGTGCTATTATTAGGTTTTATCACCAGGGATAAAGGGCAGAAAAAGACAAATAACCGATCGCGTCAATTTCCAGCATTTTGACTTTGCTCAATTGCAGTTGGTGTGAGTAGAAACAGAAAGAATTAATAGATCATAGTTTCGCTACGCGACACACGGGTTGCAGATAAACCCGCGCGAGCGAGTGGACTCAATCATAAGTTTAATCTGAAACACACACTCTCTTATAGTTCAAAATATGGGTAAAGTGGTGGTATATAGTATCGTGAGAGTGTATATTTGCACATCTCAAATTTAAACGCTATCTTTGTGACCCTTAAATAATTCAGAGATCGCAAGAACTGATTATAATAGTTTTACAAATAATAAAAATTTTGCATTAGGGAATAAAAAAGCCCTAATCACACGATAATTAGGGCTATTTTAATAAAGATTAATTTAATCGCAAAATTAAATTATTACCACAAATTTAGTCCTCATTGTTTTGAGAAGGCAGTTGCTCTTGTTTTGTCGACTTTGCAGCTGCTTTTTCTTGTTCAACAGGTTTTACTCCAAATCCATTATTAGTCCCATTCCCATTTTTATTCATCTCCTCGGTGTCCACTTGAAACGTCCTTAGAGCAAATGGTTGTGGGGCTGTTGACGAATTTGTCGTTTCTGTTTCTTCCACAGTTTCGCCTGTGTCCAAACCTTTTCCTTTTTCAGCCTTTTGTTTATCAAACAGATATCGCCTACTTAGCATATTTCTGTAGTCAACCGACAGCTTATTCAGCTCATCATACAACGGTTTATACTCCAAGTCCATATTCCTTAATGGAGCAACCTCCAAGTCTTTAAAGAAATAGCGAATAGCTAAAATGACAGAATCTCTAAGATCAGACGTTTTTTCAGTAGGCCGTTGGGAGGAAGATTCAACTCTCTTCTTTGACAATTCAAGAATGGTTGCATGCACACTTCTTAGTTTATCCAATCTCTCAGAAAACTTCAATGAAGTGAAGGCATCTTCCAGCTCTTCATTTGAGTCAATTGCTGCAAAAAAACGTGTCACTCTTTCACACTTCAGTGCCTCAGTTCTGGCCGCACTCAATTTCCTCAAATACCGATCTATTTCGACTTTCACTGAACTAACAGCTATGTCAACTCCCGACGGATCCTCTTTCTCAACTACATTAAGGTGAGATAAAATAGAACCCACGTAAGTTGTTCGCATTTTACGCAACTCTGACACCTTTTTCGTCAATGGGTGTGCACGATATTGCACATCAAGTTTGACAATATTAGGCTTTTCTGCAAGCAACAGATCAAACACACTATTGATCTTTAGCGTTTCGGCATCATGCTTTTCTACGATATCGATTACACCGTTCACGTAAATTGGCAACTCCAATTTACGGAGTCTGCTGTAAGGAACTTCTATAAGTTCCATTGTTTTTTGTTTTAACATTATGAAATTTATTAAATTTAAGAGGCCTCATAACCCTTCGTCTACACTCGTGTACATTGCAGACAAATTTGAAGAGGTTGCCCTTGGAACACCAAGTTTTAGAAATAGATAGATTGTGTTTCTGGGCGTGATAAAGAAAAGTGTTGCAATTTTCTTCTAAATCAACACACATGATAACCTATTCGTATAAAATATGTCTAATATTGTTGATATTCAATAAATTAATACGGATTGAAACGCTCTTATGGATAAACGTTTTCCATGAAGTATTAAGATAGTGTCAACTATTTTCAAACAATTTATGTATTTAGATTCGTTCAAGTAGAAATAAATTTCTAACTTCAAAAATCATCTAAATCTCTATTATGTAATATTGCAATTACCATGCCAAAAAATATGTATAATGATTAACATTATGATTAAATGAATTTATCCGTTTTAACATGACACAATGTCATGATTTAAACAAATACTGGCAGTAATACATTTAGAAAACCAATATATGTCACCCTTATCTGTCATGTCTGACTTTATGTCATACCATACACTTGTTTTTAATTTTTTCAATATGAAAAATAATATTCTTAAAAGTGCAAGGCGTTTTAATCGAACGAAAGTCGTGTTTTCTATAATTATTGATTTCGTACACGTACAAAAGTCGTAAATATGATATTTATTGGTTTCGTTCGTAAACGAAAGTCGTAATTATTATATTTATTGATTTCGTTCGCAAACGAAAGTCGAAATTATTATATTTATTGGTTTCGTTCACAAACGAAAGTCGTAATTATCATATTTATCGGTTTCGTTCGCAAACAAAAGGCGTAAATATTATATTTAGAGGTTTCGTTCGCAAACAAAGGGTGTAAATATTATATTTTGAGGTTTCGTTCGCAAACGAAGGAGGAGAATATTAGAATTATGTGTTTTTGCGGCAAACAAAAGGTGTAATTTATCAGAATGGATGCTTAATCAACGTACAATTACTGAAATTATAAAAATTACAAGTTCCGTACGTCTAAATTGGCTCCTTTTAAAATAATTAGACGGTTTGTTCATAGACGAATGGTGTTTTTATTGTAATTAGGGGGATTGGAGTGAAACAAAAGGAGGGGTTGTTGGATGGAGGGGTGGCGATACCGGTTTTTTTGGTCAACTTGTTGCAGGAGCCTTCCATTTTGTGGAAGGTGCAAATGCGATTAATGAACACACCTATGACGCCAGCGGAAATTTAACAAAAGATTTAAACAAAAACATAACCGCAATAACATATAATGTATTAAATTTACCAAAGGTAGTAACATTTGGTAACGCCAATAACAATTGCTTATCACCTATTAATTTAAAAAGAGCATAAATTTCACTCCATTCACCCTTGTTTCCTGTAATCATTTAGAGAAGAGTTTTTCAATTATTTTTTCGGCTGTTGCTTGAATTGCAGGAACTGCAACTGAGTTGCCAAATTGCTTGTATGCTTGTGCATCTGACACTACGATTTTAAAGCTATCTGGAAAGCCTTGTAATCTCGCCCATTCGCGTGGTGTCATTTTTCTTATGCCTTCCTTCAAAACTGGATCTTTATTTATTGGTTCCGGATATTGAAACTCATCAACTCCTAAGTCTTTTCTAAAACCGACGATATAAATACGTTCCCTGTTTTGGGGCACTCCAAATTCTCTTGCGTTTATAATTTGAGGTTCTGGAACATAATAGTTCAAATCCTCCCTAAGAACATTTAATATCGTTGCCAAAGTTTTCCCTTTATCATGACTTCTCAAACCTTTAACATTCTCAAGGAAAATGGCTTTTGGTTGTTTCTCTTTAATAATTTCTGCAACCTCAAAAAATAATGTCCCTCTTGTGTCTTCAAAACCACCCGTCTTCCTGCTATCGAAAATGCTTGACATGGAAATCCTGCACACAGCAAATCAAAATCATCAGGAATATAACTTTTTGTTTCTGGTTTCGTAATATCACCGAAAGGAATCTCTCCAAAGTTAGCTTCATACGTTTGTTTAGAATATTTATCCCATTCACTTGTGTATACACATTTCCCCTTTAAATTTTGGAGTGCTAAACGAAAACCACCAATACCCGCAAACAAGTCAATAAATTTAAATTTCGGGTGTTTGGGCTTTGGAAAAGGAACGTATTGATTAAAGTCGAAAAGCATATATTGCAAAGCGTCCTCAGCAGCTTTTGAAGTGAAAGTTTTCGCCAGGAAATTTATATTTTAAAGCACGTTGTAAGTGAGAAACAGCCTCTTTCTTATAGAACTTTGAAATTCCATTTTAATATAGCTATTAACTTGAATTTTACTTACTACTTACCACTTACTCTCTTTCATCATACCTCAAACACAAAAGGCTCATTCTTCAACTGATAATCTGCATCTACTACGGCAGCATTGATAAAAGTTGTGTGTTCTGTTTTTTTAATTCCATACGCATCGTGAATATGCCCAAAAAGGTTGTATTGAGGACGAATATTGGAAACTGCATCAAGCAAATCGGAGCAACCGTAGTTGAAGCTGTCTGCATAATCTAAAATGCCTAACGGAGGACGATGTGTAATTAAAACATCAGTATTCATTGGGATTTGTGCTATCATCTTGTAATAATCGCCACTCACATCATCTGCAAAGAAAAAAGGTACGCCCCAAAATTTGATTCTCTCAATTGTTACGCCACTGTTGCAAAGATAAAAACAGTTGTCAGGCAAGAAACCTTGAATAGTCTCTGGATTCTTATTTTCTAAACCGAAGTCGTGGTTACCCCCAATGAAAATTTTGTATTTATAATCCAATTCACTAAACCATTCTATAAAATCTAAAACTTCACTACCAGTTCCAGCCATTGACATATCGCCCGAATGAATGATGATGTCGGCTTTTGGTAAATCAACTAACTGCCTGTGGAAACTATGGGTATCAGAGAGATGTAGTAATCGCATAAATTTATTATATGGTGAAATGATTTTTATTATACAAAAGGCAGCACTTTGATTAACAAAAATAACAAATTACGGCTTATAAATCTATCTCAATGAAAAAATGAGTCACTCTTTCTTTCTATTCGAATTTCCCACTGCCTGGAGTTTTTATTAAAAAAAAAGTTTTAATCGACACTCCATGTTATTTTACACATCAAATATCAATTTGTAAATAATTGCTCATTATTATTTACAAAACAATAAGGGTTAAATCAATCTTCAAGTCCTCCCCCTTTTTTAATTTCTTTATCTCTGTAGGCGAATGGAAGTTTCTCACTTTTCAATTATTCTCTCCACCCTTTTTCCACCTTTTTTTATATCTTTGTGATTAAACAAATAAAGAAATCATTATGAACAAGAATGAAATCCCCGAAAGACTTTCTGCCCTTCGCAAATTTATGGAAAGCAAGAAACTTGATGTTTTTGTTATCCCCAGTACCGATCCGCATTTAAGCGAATATCCAGCAGCAACATGGGAGAGCCGCAAATGGATTAGCGGTTTTACAGGTTCGGCTGGAACAATAGTTGTAACGACCAAAAAAGCTGGTCTTTTTACTGACTCTCGCTACTTTTTGCAAGGAAAAACCGAGTTGGCTAACACGGGTATCGATTTGTTTAAAATGGGTTTGCCCGAAACTCCAGATATGATTGATTGGATAATAGATCAAGCAGGAGAAAATGGTAAAGTAGGCATAGAAGGGCTGGTATATGCAGCATCTGATGCAAAAAAACTTGGAGACCGATTGAAACGCAAAAATATTGAGCTAATTACTGAGTTTGATCCATTCGAAGAGGTGTGGCAAGACAGACCAGCTATTCCTCAAAACGAGATATTTACATTGCCCGATGATATAACAGGCGAGTCAGCAAAAAGCAAAATTAAACGCATTGTTGAGTCGTTAAAGAAAGAAGATGCAGACGGTATGTTGATGGTTACTTTAGACACCATTGCTTGGACATTTAATATACGTGGCAACGATGTTGATTTTAATCCTGTAGCAGTGGCATATGCATATCTGTCTGAAAAAGAAACTGTTCTATTTATCGATCCTGCAAAGTTAACCAATGAAGTTTCTAACAATCTGAAAGAGCAAGGTGTAACTTTAGCAGCATACAACAAAGTGTTTGAATATATAGGCAAGCTTGCTGCTGGGACAACCGTAATGGTTACGAGTAGCAAAATAAATCATAAATTACTGCACACGATTCCGGATAATTGTAATGTAGTAGATGTGCCCTCTCCTGCCGATTTGATGAAGAGCACTAAGAACGAAACCGAATTGAAAGGTTTCCGCAATGCTATGTTGAAAGATGGGATTGCTTTGGTAAAGTTCTACATGTGGATGGAAAAGGCAGTGCCTGCTAATGAAGTAACAGAAGTGACTATAGAAGAGAAACTACGAGAGTATCGTTCACAGCAACCCCTCTATTTTGGCGAAAGCTTCAACACCATTGCTGGCTATGGAGGTAACGGTGCTATCGTGCATTATCATGCAACGCCTGAAAGTCATTCGAAAGTAGAGCCTAAAGGTTTGATGTTGATTGACTCTGGTGCTCAGTTTATGGATGGCACTACTGACATTACCCGCACATTGGCTGTTGGTGAACTCACGGATCAAATGAAAAAAGATTACACAAACGTACTCAAAGGACATATTCAAATTGCTACTGCCATTTATCCCCAAGGTACACGCGGTTCGCAATTGGATGTATTGGCACGTAAAGCTCTTTGGGACAATTGCCTCCACTATTCTCATGGAACAGGGCACGGCATTGGACATTTTCTTAATGTTCACGAAGGTCCTCAAAACATTCGTTTAGAAGAAAATCCCGTTACATTACAACCCGGAATGGTAACTTCAAACGAACCAGGATTGTATAGAGCTGATGAATATGGTATTCGCATAGAAAACTTAATTGTTACGCAAGAGCTCAAAAAGAACGAATTTGGCACTTTCTACAATTTTGAAACCATAACGCTTTGTCCCATTGACACCACTCCTATTGATAAAGAGCTGTTGACTCAAAAAGAAATTGAGTGGCTCAATAATTATCACACCATCGTGTTTGAGCAACTTAACACACATTTGAGTGGTGAAGAGAAAGCTTGGTTGAAAGAAAAAACGAAAGCTATTTAAATTTATAGCAGAGAGGCAAGATTTTGCATCCCTGCATTATCAAAATTCATATAGTGTAAAATATGGCTTTAATAAAATCTGTTAGAGGATTCACTCCAAAAATAGGGGGTAATATTTACTTGGCTGAAAATGCTACCATTATTGGTGATGTTGTTATTGGTGACGATTGCAGTATATGGTTCAATACCGTGTTGCGAGGCGATGTAAACTCTATACGTATTGGCAATAGAGTGAATGTTCAGGATGGCACTGTGATTCACACATTATATCAAAAATCAGTATCTATAATTGGAGACGACGTTTCCATTGGTCACAATGTAGTTATTCATGGCGCCAAAATAGAAAATGGTGCGCTCATTGGCATGGGTGCCATTGTGTTGGATCATGCCGTTGTGGGTGAAGGTGCCATTGTTGCCGCTGGATCAGTAGTTCTAAGTGGAACGCGAGTAGAGCCAGGAAGTATCTATGCAGGCGTACCAGCCAAGTTTGTCAAAAAGGTAGATCCAGAACAATCAAAAGAAATGAACCAGAAAATAGCAAGTAATTATATGATGTATTCAGGCTGGTACAAAAAAGAAGATTCAAAAAAATAAATAGTTGCTTGCATAGACAATGCAACCTAATCACAACCTCTTTTAGTAGCTCGTTTGCTTTTAAAAAGCAATGTATGTTTCAACTAAACATATAGTAGATATTAAAAGAGGTTTTTAGAAAAGTATTAATAACTTTGCAAAAGTTGTCAAGAAGACACTTCGGCTTTCATTGATTTGAAAAGATTCAAACAGATTAAGATAAAACGACACAAATGCATACCCTAACTGAAACAGAACTGAAAACACTTCTCAATAAGAAGGTTGCTCAATTTAATACTACATCTTTCATCAAGAAAGACCCAATAAGTATTCCTCATCAATTTACCGATTTAAAAGACATTGAAATTATTGCATTTCTTACCGCTACTTTGGCTTGGGGACAACGAAAAACAATTATTGCAAAAGGTGAAGATCTGATTTCAAGAATGGGAGGAGCTCCTTACAACTTTATTATGAATCATTCGGATGAAGATTTGAAAAATCTCGAGGGTTTTAAACACAGAACGTTTAACGATACAGATTTGCTTTACTTTGTCGACTTTTTCAAAAGACATTACTCCAAACATGATAGCTTAGAAAGTGCTTTTATACCTGAAGGAGGATTCAAAAGCATAGAGGATTCTCTTATTTATTTCGAAGAAGAGTTTTTTAATCACGAAATCGCACCAAAAAGAACCAAGAAACATGTGGCAACACCCGCTCGTAATTCGGCTTGCAAACGATTGAACATGTTTTTGAGGTGGATGGTTAGAAAAGATGCCAATGGCGTAGATTTTGGAATTTGGAAACAGATACCGATGAGTGAGTTAATTTGCCCAATTGATTTACATGTTGAACGAACTGCACGCAAACTATCACTAATTACAAGAAAGCCTGTGGATTGGCAAACTGCTATTGAACTTACCGAAAGTCTAAAGAAGTTAGATAAAGATGACCCCGTAAAGTATGACTATGCATTATTTGGTTTATCGCTGGGAGAGGATATAACGTCTCTTTAAACCCAAATATCTTGGGGATACTCCACTTTCTCTAAAAATAATGCATGAGCGGGTGCAGATTCACCAGCTGCACTGCGGTTCTTAGCATCTATGATTTGACGAAAATCGACTTCGTTCAATCGCCCCCTGCCCGCTTGCAATAGTGTCCCCACTATTGACCTCACCATGTTGCGCAAAAATCTGTCTGCTTGAATGGTGAAAATAAAGTCATAGCCACTTCTCTCCCACTGTGCATGTTTCACATCACAAATATTGGTTTTAACATCGGTGTGTAGTTTACTGAAGCTTGTGAAATCATCCGTTTCTTCCAAAATCGTGCAAAGATGATTCATCATTTTAATATCAGGATCAAAAGAAATGCGGTATTTCAGATCATGAAGAAACGGATCTTTTATTTGAGTTATACAGTAAGAGTAAGTACGCGAGATGGCACTAAAGCGTGCGTGCGTATCTGTTGTGACTTCTTTTATGGAGCGAATTGAAATATCTTTGGGCAAAAACCTATTTAATTTCATGCACAAATCATTACCATCGAAATCGTTCTCATCCCAATCGAAATGAGCAATCATTTCTCGTGCATGCACACCACTATCCGTTCTTCCAGCACCAACAATAGCTATCTCTTGCCGGATTAATATTGACATAGCTTCTTGCAATGTCTGTTGAACGCTTATTGCGTTGGGTTGAATTTGCCAACCGCAATAGTTTTTGCCGTTATACGAAAGTGAAATAAAGTAGCGCTTAATCATTCTCTCTTACAGTAATGTGAAAACACGCTTGTTTACGTTCGTGTTTGATGTAGCATCTTTGTTTGTTTTTCATGTCAAACAAAACTTGAGCGAGGACTAGCTTAAGTCTATCTGGAAAAAGTTCGTCGTGATTGTTCTCATCTACTTTGTCAAATCGTTTCCACGATATATCAAACGTAGTTCCATATCTATGAGCAGAGTTGTCGCTTGCATTAATGTTACGCTTTGTGAGTCTCACAATATCTTCGTCGGTTCGTGTAATACTTGTAAGATACAGCTTATATATGGGGAGTTCTTTGCTGTAAAGTGAATCACGAAAAGTTTGAGCGATATCTATAAATAGTTTTGCTGCTGAGGGAACAAGATAAGGTATAGAATGAGTTATATTGTATGATTTATATAAATCCAATTCATCTGGTAATCGGACTAAATCTTTTATTTGATGCACAGTATCATCACGCGTTTCAAGTGGTTTGATCCCATTTTTAATAGCTGATACTAAGTGAAGTTGATTCAAATCGTTAAATTCACGATTATAATTACCCGCAAATTTTGATTTTCTTTTTCTTACATCTACAGGAATGGTTTCTTCGGTTTCTTGTTGCTTATTGTCTTTGGAGCAACCTATAGCAATTAAGATTGTAAAAACAAAAAGCCATATTCTTATCATACTCATATAGGAGAAGTAATACTGATTATTTTATTGGTTTAATTCGCGCAAGCGAATCTTTGTTAGAACTTGTTTGGTATTCAGGGGGAAATCTCCATCCATCATCCATCCGTAATAACTGGGCTCTCTTTTCAGAATATCTGCTACAGGCTTTCCTTTGTGTTTTCCAAAATTGAAGACTTCTATTTGGTTCTCATTGTAAATAATCCGACCAGCAAAGTCAACATTATTATTGAAGCTTCCAAAATCTTTAGAAAGTGTATCAACATCGTTCACTAAATCAGGATAGTGTTGCAGTTGCGATTTCAAGATCTCATAAGTAGCTCTTGTGTCGGCTTCTGCCGAGTGAGCGTCCACCAGTTCTTTGTCGCAATAGAACTTATAGGCAGCAGCTAAAGTTCGTGGTTCTTTTCTGTGATAAATAACTTGTACATCTATAAACTTTCGTTTGCTCATGTCAAAATCAATATCAGCTCGCAAGAACTCTTCTGCCAGCATGGGCACATCGAAACGATTGGAGTTGAAGCCTGCCAAATCGCAACCCTCTAATTGAGCTGCCAGTGACTTAGCAATTTGCTTGAATGAAGGGCAATCTTTTACATCCTCATCAGTGATACCGTGAATCGCAGTTGATTCGGGTGGTATAGCCATATCTGGGTTAACTCTTTTCGATTTTATTTCTTCATCGCCATTAGGAAAAACCTTCAAAAAAGATAGTTCTACAATTCTATCACGCGATATATTTATACCCGTAGTTTCTAAATCAAAGAAAACTATTGGGTTTTTCAGATTTAATTTCATTATAATTTTTTTATGATTACCAATTGGAAGACCCCAATATGGCATTGGTATTTTAAAAGAAAGGCAACATTGTGCCTTTGTTATATTCGATAAACTACTCCTAACATAAGATTGTAGCTTCGAGTTTTGTTAAATTGAAATAGAGAAAAGAACTTCAAGACTCTTTTCTCTATTTAAATAATTTTCTTTAGAATGTTTTAATCGTTCAACATCATTGGCATGAGCAATGTCAGCATCTCTTCATTCACCTCGTTTTCAACAGGAATAATAATACCAGCACGAGATGGGTCAGATAGCTCTAAAATCACTTCAGTAGAAGGAATATTATTTAAAATATCTGCCAAGAAATCTGCTTTGAAACCTATGCTCATTGCTGTTCCTGCATATTGGCAATTGATGGTCTCTTCTGCAGCTGTCAAGTAGTCTATATCTTGGGCAGTTATAAAGATTTTATCTTCTGATAATTGCATTTTTACCAAGTTGCTGGATGGATTAGCAAAAACTGAGACACGTTTTACAGCATTCAGGAAATTTAATCGATCCAATGTAACTTTATTTGGATTATCTACTGGTATTACAGAATTGTAGTTTGGATAACGACCTTCAACAAAGCGACAAAGCATTGTGTATTTAGAGAGTGTAATAATTGCATGATTTTCATCAAAAGTAATTATTATCTCACCATCTTCTCTTGGAAGAACAGAGCGCAACAAATTTGCAGGTTTTTTTGGTAATATAAATGAAGCTTCATTGTCAGCTTTTACATCACTCGAAGCTACTCTAACCAATTTATGTCCATCTGAGGCCACAAAAGTTAGGTTCTCTGTTTTAATATCAAAGAAAATACCATTCATTACGGGTCTCAACTCATCGTCTGCTGTAGCAAATACAGTACGATTGATACCACTAAGCAATATTTGAGCATCTAAATTAATAGAATTTGCTGTATCTTTTAATGGTTTTGGTTGAGGGTATTCTTCACTTTTCAGTCCAATAAAATTATATTTACCATTGTGATAATAAATATATACTTCAAGTGTTTCGTCATTTATATCGAAAGTTAATGGTTGATCGGGCAATTCACGTAAGGGATCTAATAGATTTTTTGCATTTATTGCTAATGAACCCTCTCCTTCATGTTCTGCAACCTCTACAAAAGTTTCCATTCGTATCTCGTTATCTGCAGCAGTGATTGTCAGCTTATTATCTTTTAGTACAAGAAGAAAACAATCTAAAATAGGCAATGTATTTTTTGAATTGATAACACGACTTATGGTCTGCAAATGAGATGATAGTAGTGCGCTTGAAACAACAAATTTCATAGAAAGTGATTTTTTATGTGTATTATTGAACCGTTTATTTAATTGAGCAAATATATAAAATATTTCTCTTAGATTGGCTATTTACCTAATTTAATTATTGACAGACTATGGTTGTTTGTTTTTTGAATCTTTACCGTGATAAGGATGTTATGTCAAAAACTATACGTCTTCTTTTTTTGGTGGATAATCTTTATTGAGTGGGTGATGCGAAATGATTTCTTGTCGAAAGAAATTCATATCCAAATGTGTGTATATTTCTGTAGTTGTTATTTTTTCATGCCCCAGCATTGCTTGTATAAATCTAATATTAGCACCACGTTCAAGCATATGAGTTGCAAATGAATGACGAAATATATGAGGGCTTATAGTTTTTGTGATACCTGCTTCCTCAGTATATTTCTTTATATAATAGAATATTGTGATGCGTGAAATAGGAGTTCCTCGTTTGCTTATAAAGACAAACTCTTCGCTTCCCTTTTTCGCTTCAATAGATTTTCGATAGTCCAAATAGTTATTTATCTTCTTAATTGCAGTGTCTGAAATTGGAACTAACCTTTGTTTACTTCCTTTGCCATCCACCCGTATAAAACCTTCATCGAAAAATAGATTAGTAAATTTTAAACTTGCTACTTCCGAGACTCGCAAACCACAACTATAAAGGGTTTCAATTATTGCATAATTGCGTGTACCCTCGACAGAGGATACATCAATAACGGATAGAATTTTATTTATTTCTTCAATAGATAAAACTGTAGGAAGTCTGAGTCCGATTTGAGGAGATTCTAACAACTGTGCAGGATTTACCTCAATATAATCATCTATAAATAGAAAATGATAAAATGACTTTATTCCAGACAACACCCGTGCGATTGATCTTGCCTTGATTCCTTTATCATGAAGCTGAGCTAAGAACTCTTCTATGTGAGCAGTTTTCAAATCTTTTACCGAGAGTTGTTTTTCATCTACAAACTTGAGTAGTTTATTCAAATCAGTGATATAAGCAGAGATCGAATTTTTTGATAATCCTTTTTCAAGCAATAAGTATCGTTTGTACTTTTGCACAAGAAGTTCACTTTGCATGCGGCTCTCGTGATAAAATATAGATTACTCTCATTTTGGTTTTCATTTAGAATTGAATTCTTTATTTTTTTCTTTCTCCAATTCTTTAGGTAAAGCAATGGAAGAATAGAAAAATAAAAAGGCACTAATTAATAATAGTAAAGGCCATTCGTTACGCCCTTTATACATTAAAAAAGTAGCAACGACCATAAGCAAGCAAGCAATCACTTGAAAACTAAAGAGTCGTTTTCCTCTAATACTATTTCCAGGATATGGAGTTGTCAATGTAATTGCAGAAAACAGACTAACACTGACTACCATTCCCCACACTGCAACAGAGGGAATAAAGGAAAAAGCTACAGTGAAAACTAAAATTGATATAGCTGCAATCTTATATAATATACTTTTGATGTTGTTTTTCATTATTCTCATTTAAAGCAATTTAAAACATTGCACTATTCTATTACAAAAACTTCTTCGTTGTCCTTTTTCATCAAATAATTTTCCCGTGCAAACTTTTCCAAGTTATCCTTATCAGACTGCAACTCGTGAAGTTTTGTTTTATCTTCCTCCGTTTTTTTTCTGTAAAACTCTATTTGTTTTTTCAAACTTCTAATTTCGCTATCACTTTCAATACGTTTCATTATATTGCTGTCGCTTAAGAGGAACAACATAACAACTATAAATAAAAGAACAAATACTTGAATACCTTTAAGTCCCAAATATCCTCTTCTAACATTTTTAGTATCGTTTTGCATAGTCAATTCAAAAACGTTTGTTTGTGATCTTGCAAATATATAGAAAAAACAGGTTAAAGAGAATAATTCAATCAAAAAATAAATATTCCAAAATCTGTACGCTGAAATATACAAATAAAAGTTATCTTTGATGTTATAATTAAATATTTATAATCATATTCTTATAATGAAAAAAACTATTGGATTAATTATAATCTTTCAGCTTTCTGTACTTTCAATTTTTTCTTGCACAAATTTTCTTATTGGTAAAAAGGCTTCAACAGATGGTTCTACCATGATATCATATTCTGCTGACTCTTACAATTTGTATGGTGAACTGTATCATTGGCCTGCCAAAAAATACCATAAAGGTGAGATCCTGAAAGTTTATGAGTGGGATACTGGAAAGTATTTGGGTGAAATACCTCAAGCACTTGAAACATATAATGTAGTGGGCAACATGAATGAACATCAGCTTGCGATAGGTGAAACCACATTTGGAGGTCGATCCGAACTATCTGACTCTACAGGAATTATGGATTATGGCAGTCTTATATACATAACCTTGCAAAGAGCTAAAAACGCACGTGAAGCCATCACTATTATGACCGACTTAGTTAAAAATCATGGATATTATAGTTCTGGAGAATCCTTCTCTATCGCTGATCCAAATGAAGTATGGGTGATGGAATTAATTGGGAAAGGGGTTGGTAATAAAGGAGCGGTTTGGGTTGCTGTGCGCATTCCCGATGATTGTGTTTCTGCTCATGCCAATCAAGCACGTATACAACAATTTCCCCTCAATGATCCTGAGAATTGTATTTATTCACCCGAAGTTATTTCCTTTGCACGCAAAAAAGGATATTATTCTGGCAGTGACGCAGATTTTAGTTTTGCGCAAGCATATGCGCCGTTGGATTTTGGAGCTCTTCGCTTTTGTGAAGCGAGAGTATGGTCATTTTTCAACAATGTAAACAAGGATATGGGCAAATACGTAACATATGCCAAAGGTGAAACTACTGACCCAATGCCTTTGTATATCAAACCTGACAGAAAACTTTCGACACGTGATGTTCAAAAATACATGCGAGATCATTACGAAGATACTGATTTGGATTGGAGATATGAATACGGAGCTGGACCTTTCAATTTGCCATATCGTTGGTCTCCTCTAACATTTAAAGTAGATTCAGTTGAATATTGTAATGAAAGACCTATCTCTACACAACAAACAGGCTTTTCATTTGTTTCACAATCTCGCTCATGGTTACCGAATGAAATAGGTGGAATTTTGTGGTTTGGTGTTGACGATGCAGCACAATCGGTTTATTATCCAGTTTATGTTGGAAACACAACCATTCCTGAGTCAATGAAAGAGGGAAATGGAGATTTGCTAAACTTTACATGGGACTCCGCTTTCTGGATTCATAACTGGGTTTCTAATATGGTGTATAATCGTTACAGTGATAAGATTATTCATGTAAATGAACTTCAGGAAAAAATTGAAGGTTACTTTGAAACACAACAGCCAGATATTGAGAAGAAAGCCTTGGCAATTTACAATGAATCAAAACCTGAAGCAATTAAGTTCTTAAACGACTACACTAATTATAGTGTAGCAAATGGCTTAAAAGAGTGGCGAAAGTTAGGTGAATACTTAATGGTGAAATATGTAGATGGTGTAGTAAAAAAAGAAGAGAATGGAAAGTTTAAACGGAATGCTCATGGAGAACCTGCATCACCCGACCGTCCTGGTTATTCTAACGAACATTACAGAAAAGTGATAGAAGAAACGGGTGACAAATACAAAGTCTTATTTTAATTTTATTGAATATCAATTAGAAAACATATTAGAAAATTATGAACGAAGAAGCATTATTATTAAAAGTAACTGAGAAGGCCCAATCTTGGCTTTCTGGTAATTATGATGAAGAAACAAAGAAAGAAGTTGAGCAAATGCTGGAAAATGAAGACAAAACGTTGCTCATTGATGCATTTTATAAAGAACTTGAATTTGGGACTGGTGGATTAAGAGGCATAATGGGTGCAGGCTCCAATCGCATAAATAAATACACAATTGGAGGTGCAACACAAGGACTCTCTAACTATCTTTTACAAGAATTTGCCGAATTAGATCAAATAAAAGTGGTAATTGGTCACGATTGTAGAAACAACAGTCGTAAATATGCTGAAATATCAGCAAATATATTTTCAGCTAATGGCATAAAGGTATATCTTTTCGAATCGTTGCGTCCTACACCAGAAGTCTCTTATGCAATACGCAAATTGGGTTGTCAAAGCGGTATTATGATTACTGCATCTCACAATCCTAAAGAATACAATGGATACAAAGCTTATTGGAACGACGGTGCACAAGTTTTGGCTCCACATGATAAAAATATAATTATTGAAGTAAATCGAATTAAGAAAGTTGAAGACATCAAGTTTGAAAGCAACCCAAAACTTATCAATATAATAGGTAAGGATATGGACAAAGCCTTCATTGATGAAGTCAAAAAACTATCACTTTCTCCTGATGCCATTGAAAGACATCACGACCTTAAAATAGTATATACTCCCATTCACGGAGCAGGTGTGGCACTTGTGCCCGATGCTCTTAAAGCTGTTGGTTTTACGAATATAATAAGCGTTCCAGAACAAGAAGTAATTAGTGGTGACTTCCCAACTGTAGTTTCACCAAACCCTGAAGAACCTGCGGCATTAGCATTAGCAGTGAAAAGAGCAATGGAAACAGGTGCTGAAATTGTAATGGCTACTGACCCTGATGCTGACCGAATTGGTACAGCTATCCGAAATGAAGATGGCGAATTTATATTGGTGAACGGTAATCAAACCATGATTATCTATCTCTACTACCTCATTACTCGCTGGAAAGAATTGGGTAAAATAACTGGAAAGGAGTATGCAGTTAAAACAATTGTAACCAGCGAGCTTGTAACCAAGATAGCAAATAAAAATGGAGTAGAGCTTTTTGATTGTTACACAGGATTTAAGTGGATAGCCGATATAATTAGAAAAAACGAAGATGCTAAAACTTACTTGGGTGGTGGCGAAGAGAGTTACGGTTTTTTAGCTGGTGATTTTGTACGTGATAAAGATGCTGTTTCTGCATGTATGCTTTTTGCTGAAATAGCTGCTTGGGCTAAAGATAATGACAGAACAGTTTATCAAATGCTACAAGACATTTATGTGGAGTATGGATACTCCAAAGAAGAAGGAATATCTATTGTAAGAAAAGGGAAGGAAGGAGCAGATGAAATAGAAGCAATGATGAAAAACTTCCGCAACAATCCGCTAACAAAAATAGGAGGATCTAACGTAACCCTATTGAAAGACTATGCTTCATTAGAAGCAATAGATTTTGTTGCCAAAGAAGACATTACACTTTCAATGCCCACAACAGCCAATGTACTGCAGTATTACACTGAAGATGGAACAAAACTATCAATACGTCCATCAGGAACAGAACCTAAAATTAAGTTCTACATAGAGGTTCATAGCAAAGTTTCATCTCGTGAAGACCTAAAAACTGCAGAGGAAGCAGCACAAAACAAAGTTGATCAGATAAAAAGTGAATTAGGAATTTAAGTGAGTTTTTATAAGATAAAACTCATATTACAGCTAAAATACAAATATGAAGAATAAATTAAGAATAGCCCTTGTAGCACATGATAACAGAAAGGTGGATATTATAGATTGGGTGATTTACAACTCAAGCTTTTTATCAAACCATTCGTTAGTGTGTACTGGCACAACAGGCACCTTAGTGAAAGAGGCTCTCGCAAATAGAGACATTCATCCTGACATGCAAATTATGAATTCTGGACCGTTGGGTGGTGATGCAGAAATTGCAGCAATGGTGGTGCGTCAAGAAATAGACTTAGCAGTCTTTCTGATTGACGATTTAAGCCCTCAACCGCACGAGGCAGACATTATGATGCTCTTGAGACAGTGCCGTGTTCACAATATTCCAATAGCATGTAACAGATATAGTGCAGACTTGATGATTACAAGTAGTTTGTGGGATGATGAGACTTATAAACCGATGCACCCACATTATGAGATTTTTGACAGAGTGAAACATGATACTGATGAAGCTATTGAAATTGAAGGAGCTCTAAAAGCTAAGGATACTAATTCGTCTGACAAAGACTCAAATTAACCGTTTAAAAATACAAAAAATGATAAGTGTTTATCATTAATGAAACCGTCTCATTTACCTGAGACGGTTTTTTGTGTTTATATTTGAAAAGCTGATAGAAAGTCACGTACAAAATTGGAAATGGAACGATAAAATTATTAAATATTCAACATATACGAGGTCTAAAATAATAAAAACGCTAATCAATCTCTTTTCCAAAGTTCACAAGCAATATATTCTGAATAAAGCTACTCCTTTACGAGGGTACAAAAATCAGTCTATGTACAAGTTTATGCTTCTGTAGACTACAGAAGCTACTCCATGTGCCAGTTCTTTCTTTTGAGTCTGAAAAGTCATTCTACGTACAAGTTGTTGCTTTTGTAGAGTGTGAACACATTCTCAAATCTACAGAAATTGAAAATTTAAATTATCAGCAATTGCAAGTTTCTCTAAGGGGGCTAATTTATTGATTTTATCTTACCAAATGTATGTATTATCACTTTCTCTTCATATCCTTTATTCGTTCATTAAGAGCTGCTTTGCTAAGTAGTTCCTCAATTGATAAGTGCATGCGATATTGCCAGTAATGTTGTGAATTGGATGGTACATTGATTCTTTCGTCTTCTGGATTCTCGCGCCGCAACTCTCCTTCAATAGACATCCAATCTTGCCAAGGAATTATAGCCCATTGTGAACTGGATGACAAATGTTGATCTACTATTTGGACACATAGCTCGGGTGTGCACTCTTGAGGAGCTTCTCCCTCCAATTTTAATATATTATTGTAATAATATTGCGTATTCTCCTTATCTTCTGTCCACCATCCTCTTATGGTAGACATGTCGTGTGTGGAAGTAGTTGTGACAGATAAATAAGGTAGTTGATTCAGATCAGAAAATAAGACATTCATCTCTTTCGGCATGCGTTGTATTTCCAAGCTTAATATTTTTAATTCATTCAATGCCCAATTCACAGAATTGGGCACCATTCCTAAATCTTCGCCACACACCAACATATTTGTTGCAGACACCAATTGAGGTAACTTACGCATGGCTTGATCATACCAAAATTGATTATGTCGCTTATAGAAAAAATCATTGTAAAGTTGATAATAGCGCTCTTGTGTAACTCCGTCTAAATGCTTAAAAGAAGAGGTGTTATGCGCCATTATGCGTGGATGAAAGCGGTTTGTATCATATGGATCAGGAACAAATAACACCTCCGCACATAGTTTGTACAAACCCTCACGCAAAATAATGCTCTTATTGTCTGATTTATCAGAGAATAGGGCTTCAACTTTTCGTTGTGTATTGCACATCTGTTTTAATTGGAAACACTCGTCCTCAATTTCGTCTAAATAATGACTAACGGCCTCTTCGGTATATTCACCAAAGACATCAAACAACATATTAATGTGAATATATGGTTGTGTCATTCTATATTCCTCAAACGGAAAGTCTTGGTGAAGGAGTTCTTCTTTGGTGTAAGATAATGCAGGACTAAAATGCCCTAAGAGACCTTGAATTTGATTTGTAGGTATTTCCCAGATACGAAAAAAACCCAATATATGATCAATGCGGTATGCATCAAAGTAGTCAGCCATTTTTTGGAATCTTCTTTCCCACCATTTAAAGTTGTTTCTCTCCATTTCATCCCAATTATAAGTTGGGAATCCCCAGTTTTGACCATTCACCGAAAAATCATCTGGTGGCGCACCCGATTGCATTTTCATATCAAACAGATGTGGCTCTGTCCATGCCTCTACACTATCTCTGTTTATTCCGATTGGGATATCACCTTTTAAAGCAACCCCATTTTGTTGTGCATATTGTTTTGTTTCGCTCAGTTGTTTGTCAGCTAAAAACTGCAAGTATGCATAAAAATCAGTTTCGTTTTTTGCATATTTATTTGTTTCAAGCAAACGCTTCAATTCTGCAGGTTCGTAAATTTGAAAATCAGCCCACATCTCATAGTATGCAGTTTGGAACTTATCTCTCAAATAACAAAAACATATATATGGAAATAACCAGTCTTCATTCTTATCATAAAAACTTATATACTCTGCACTTTGCATTACTTTTTTTCCTTCTTGAACGAAAAGGTTTTTCAGAAAGCTATACTTAAGTGCATATACTTTTTCGTAGTCTATGCATTTAAGTGTGTTCAGGCGCTGAGCCTCAGAAATAAAGATTTTTTGTTTCGATATATCATTAAGCTTGAAATCGTTTAATGATATGTAGATAGGGTTTAATGCAAATATTGAAATTGAATTATATGGATATGAATCTTTCCAAGTTCCAGTGGAATTAGTATCGTTAATGGGCAGAATTTGTATCATGTTTTGATTAGTTGCAGCAGCCCAATCCACCATTTTCTTTAAATCTAAAAAATCACCTATTCCAACACTACTATCAGACTTGATTGAAAATATAGGAATGGCTACGCCTTTTCCTTTCCAATGAAATGAAGCATAATTGTAGATAAGCCCCATTTCCACATGAACCAACTTTATATGTTCAGGGCTATTATTTACTCCAATAAGAATTCTATTTTCTCCTTCTTCCCAGTGTATATCAGACGAGTCTGCATTGTTTCTAATGGCAAACTTGTAGAGAACTGCGGAATAAATGTTTTCTGCGTTTATTTCCACTTGCCATTCGCAGTTGCGAATGGGTTTCATTGGTAAAGCTTTCTGTAAGTCCCAGTTGCCTAATTCCTCACACCCACCTGAAACAACTACATGTTGATCTTTGGATGCAAATGGGCAAACAACATTTAAAATTATGCTTTTATTGAACTTTGGAATTTCAAGAGGCCGAAGAGATTGCTTAAAAATAGATTGAGTGAATGCATCTGTGTATAGATATGTCTGCTCAATAGTGTTTTTCCAATAATCCTGAACTTCATATTCAGCATTATCTGCAAATATTAATAACCGATTTGGAGCGGTCTCTCTTATTAATTCACATCCATCTTTGCGAACAAAATAATAGTATTCAACTGGAAGCTTGTCAACAGAAGACAATTCTATTTCTCCACTCCAAATAATACCATTGTTAGTAGACAGAACAAAAGCTTCATTCTGATTTAAAGTGCCCAATTCAGGGAGAGAACCTGAGATGCATAATTCTTCGCCCCACTCTGTTGTATAATCTATGTTGAACTTAATCTTGATCATTTAGTATGCATATTTGTTTGGATGCAAAAATACAATTTATTTTCAGATCAAACTAAACTTAGATTTTGGGCGATTAGTAAAACAACAAGTAAGCGTAAAATAGTAAGATTAGAATTTAAACCTTCTCTGCAAAGTCTATATAAAAAGAAGAATCAAAATTTGTGCCGTCACTACACGCAAGAACATAGTTAATGGATAAACAGTAGCGTAGCTCACTGCTGGCATATCGTTTCCTGCCGTTTCATTTGCAAACGATAAAGCAGGAGGATCGGTCATACTTCCTGAAAGAAGGCCCATCAATGTGAAATAGTTTAACTTAAACACCATTCGTCCCACAGTACCAATAATTAAGAGAGGCAACACAGTAATGATTACACCATATCCAACCCACATGTAACCCCCATTCACAATAGTTTCAATAAAACCTTCACCTGCTTCCAAGCCCACGCAGGCTAAGAAAAGTGATATACCAATTTCACGTAGCATCAAGTTGGCACTCATTGTAGTGTAGGTCACTAACTTATATCGAGGTCCAAACTTACTTATAAGAATTGATACAATTAAAGGCCCACCTGCTAATCCCAGCTTTACAGGTTGCGGTATTCCAGGAATCATGAAAGGTATGCTTCCTAATAACATACCTAAAGCTATTCCAATAAAAATAGAAACAAGATTTGGCTCCCGCAATCGCTTGAGTGAGTTTCCTAAAAAACCCTCTATTTTGGCTACCGAATCTTCAGAACCCACAACGGTTAACCTATCACCAATCTGTAGCTGTAACTTTGGATCGCCTATTAAATCTAAACCGGCACGGTTAACTCTTGTTACATTTATTCCATAAAGTGTTCTAAGCTTTAAAGCACCAATAGTTTTACCATTGATTTCAGATTTAGTAATAACAATTCGCCTCGAAACCAATTGACTGTCTAACTTTGACCATTCAACTTGTCCCATTTCAATTTTACTGCCTAACAAAGCAGATATGGATTCGATATTTTGTAAATTGGAAACTACCAATACTAAATCTCCCTCTTCTAATATAGTGTTGGGGTGAGCAATTTCTAAAACACCATCAATAGCATGCTTCACGCGAGAGATAACAAATTCTTTTTCAATTAATACTTTAGTAGCGGATAGCGTTTTACCAAAAACCGCAGGATTACTAATTTTTAAAGAGAAGACTTGGGCTTCTGTAAGTTTAGACTCATCAAGATTTTCAAGATTCTTTGTTTCTTTATCAATATTAATTTTGAAAATGTAGCGGGAAAATATCAATGATAATATTATACCTACCACACCAAGCGGGTAAGCAACTGCATATCCCATAGAAACAGTTGGATCTAACACCCCCGTTACATCTTGCAAAGTTTGTTGTGCCGCACCCAATCCAGGCGTATTGGTTACAGCACCTGATAGTATACCAACCATCGTGGAAATAGGCAAATTTGTAACTAAATGAATAATATAAGTAATGATTACTCCTAAAAACACAATTGATGTTGCTAATAAATTTAGCGTAAGCCCTCCTTGTTTGAAAGACGAGAAAAAACTTGGCCCAACTTGCATACCTATTGAATAGATAAAGAGGATGAGTCCAAATTCTTTCATGAAATGTAGTATATCGGGATCAATATTTAATCCGAAATGCCCAAAAGCAATTCCAACAAAAAGAATCCAAGTTATACCAAGAGATACCCCAAAAATCTTAATCCTACCCAAGGCAATACCTATAGATATTACCAACGCAAAAACGAACATAGAATGTGCAATTCCAGTTCCAAAAATTAATTCATTTACCCAATCCATCTGTTTGATCTCTTTCAATAAGAGTCATTTATTAATTATATTAATGATATCCTAAAATAGTACTCGATGAGAACTTTTACAAAAGTAATATAAATAAAGTGAGAAGTGAAATAAGAAATAAGATTGTCCTAATTTTTAGTGAATACAACAACTGTCCAATTGTCTTTTTGCTCTAAATTTAGAAAAGTCAAATTATTCTTTTCACATTCTAATTTTATCTCTGGAACATCATCCAAATAGAAACCACTCATAATGAGCGTTCCATTTGCTTTCAATGATTTTGCATACTGCTGAATATCTTGCAACAAAACATTACGGTTTATATTAGCGAAAATATATTCAAACTCTTCATTTTCTATTTGATCTGCTGTGCCCACTTCAATATCAGCTTGACTATTAAGAACAATATTTTCTTTTGCATTGTTGTAAGCCCATTCGTCAAAATCTATAGCAACTAAGCGAGAAGCTCCCATTTTAGCAGCTATTATTGCAAGAACAGCCGTTCCACAACCCATGTCTAAAACAGACTTATTTTTCAAATCCGACTTCAATATCTCTTGAAGCATCAAGTAAGTAGTTTGGTGATGACCCGTGCCAAACGCCATTTTAGGATCAATTATTATTTCATATTCATACACTTGATTGACAGGATGAAAAGAACTTCTTACAAGGCATTTGTCTGAGACAACTAAAGGACTAAAGTAATTTTTTTCCCACTCTTTATTCCAATTTTTGTCTTCTAAAGTCTTAAACTCATATACTACTTTTACGTCTATCAATAAGTTATTTAGTAATTCATCCAATTTATCTGTTGAAAAATTAGAAACTGGTATATAAGCATCAAGCCCATTGTCAGTTGCAATAAAGCTATCATAACCAATATCGCCTAATTGATACGAAATGACATCAGTAGTATCTTCATTAAGTGGACTGACAATTAGAGAAAGTTGTATATAATTCATATTATTCCTTTTTGCTGCAAAATTAGAATATAATGTTATAAAAGCAGCCACATTATCTTTTTTTCATGAGCCTTTTGTTTACATGTGTTACAAATAGCTTTATTTATTTAGTATAGAACGAAAATTCGAATATAAATTGGTACTTTTAATTTTTAAAAATAAACAATCTGATGAAAAGATATATACTCACTCTCACACTAATAATTTTAGGTTTTTTGAATATCTTAGCACAAGAGAATGCTCAAAAAGAAGACATTCAGAGTTTTATTGAAAAAAAAGATATTCAGGCATTAATAGAAAAAGGTATTGCTCTTCATGATGAAAGAAAATATAAAGAAGCAATAGAAGTTTACAATGAAGCATTAAAGATTGAACCAGAGTCGATGCATACCATCTATGAAATGTCACTTACCTACTTAGCTTTACGAGATTATAAAAATGCTTCTTTATTAAGCACCAAAGTTATTAATTCAAAAAACACAGATTTGCTCGTTGGTGCATATGGCGTCAAAAGTGAATCACTTACAGAATTGGGAAAAGCAGACGAAGCAATAAGTTTATTAGAAGAAGCTTTGAGAAAAAATGGAGATAACTACTATCTACACTTTAATTTGGCCCTTATCTATTTTAAAAAAGGCAATTTAAATAAAACAATTTCACAAGTTGACAATGCTCTAGCCTTAAATAAATCGCAAAGTGGGGCCTATTTGTTATCAGCTTATGCATTAAGAGATTTAGACATTTGGGTGCAAAGTATATTGTCTTTTCATATTTTTCTAATGATGGAACCAGACAGTCATCGTTCAAAAAATGCTTTTGAAGAAATGTTACAGTTAATGCAAGTAAAAGAAATCACAAAAGAGCCGCTTGAGCGTTCTTTTATACAGCAGCAATTACAACGCAAGTTACCATCAAAGGACACTATTGAAATAACTACTCCCACATTAACGCCTATACATGGTATTAATAGAGAATTAATTTATAATTCTATTATCCAAACAAAAGACTCAATTAAGAGTTTAGCACAAAATTCGTTAGAAGTTGACTCAATTCCTCTTGACTCAATTGATACTAACCTTTACACCACGTTTAAAGAGGTTACACGAACATTATTTACTGTGTTAAGCAATGAGAATGATGGCACAAAGAGTGATTTTATTTGGAATTTCCATGTACCTATTGTCACCAAAATTTTAAATTCAGCTTATTTCGATACATATTGTCGCTATATCAGTGTTGCATATTTTCCTAAATCACTTGAATGGTGGGAAAATAATCAAGAAAATGCAGCTAAATTTGTCCGATGGTTTGAAAAAGGTGACGAAGATGAGTAATAAATGCAAAAAAACATTATCTTTGGACTGAATTGCTAAATATGGAGACTAAATTCAACGAAGAAAAAATATTACAACAATTACGTGACCCCGACACCCAACGTCAGGGTTTTGCTCATTTGGTTAGTGAGTATAGCGAACGTTTGTATTGGCAAATACGCAAAATGGTATATTCTCATGAAGATGCAAATGACATTCTTCAGGATGTATTTATAAAAGCGTGGCTAAATATTGAGAACTTTAGAGGCGATGCTAAACTATCAACATGGTTATACAAAATTGCTATTAATGAAAGCATTACATTTATCAACCGATCAAAAGCAAAGCACAATCTTTCAATAGATGATGCAGACTCATTCTTAATCGACAAATTAGAAGGCGATGAGTTTTTTGATGGAGATGACGCTCAATTGCTTCTACAGCAAGCTATCGTCACCCTACCCGAAAAACAGCGACTCGTATTTCAAATGAAATACTTTAATGAAATGAAATATGATGAGATGTCTGAAATACTTGGAACCTCCGTAGGTGCATTGAAAGCGTCCTATCATCATGCGGTTAAAAAAGTAGAGCGTTTTTTAAAAGAATCTAATTAAACCTTTCATTTTTAGAGGAGTCATAATTAAGCATTGAGCAGGTAATGACAACTGAGATAATATAAGGAACAATTAGCAACAAAGTTATGGAAACAAATAAAAAAACATTGGTAGATATTAATAAGGATATTCCATTTAAGGTTCCAGAGAATTATTTTTCTCAATTCAACGAATCTATTATGGCCAAGTTGCCAGAAAAAGAAGTGAAAATTGTCGAACCCGTTACACTGTGGGAAAAGTCTAAAACATGGATGTACATGGCTGCGATGTTTTTCGGCTTATTTTTCACAATTAAAGTTTTGGTTACATCAACCGACACTTCAAATCAAACAAATAACATCGCATCAACAACAATATCACAAGAAGATAGTTGGAATGACGTGAAAATCTCTGAAGAAGAGTTTTTCGATTACATAGAAACTCAGTTTGTTGATGAAAATTATTATGATTTAGTTTATAATCAAGTTTACTTGAACAGCTTATAATTATTTTTTTATGAAAAAGACACTAACATTTATAGTTTTTTCGTTTTTACTGAATGTGTTATTCATAAATGCGCAGAACACGAATAATAAATCCTTCATGAATTTACAGGAGTTCGAAAAGAATAAACGGGAATTTATTATGCAAGAAGCAGGTCTTACACAACTGGAAGCAGACAAGTTTTTTCCACTTAATAGCGAATTGCAAAAGAAGAAGATGGAACTACATCGTCAGCATCAAGATAATATGAAGCATACCAAAGAATCTTCAAACATTTCCGACGAGGATTATAAGAAACTTATTGAAAATAACTTAGATTTAAAGATGAAAGAAGCCGAGTTGGATAAAGAGTATTCCGAGAAATTCGACAAGCTAATGTCACCTCAAAAGTTATTTAAAGCTCAACAAGCTGAACGTTTCTTCATGCAAGAAGAATTACGTAAGTATAGAGAGTCTAAAAAAGACGGTAGAATTAGAACAGGTGAGCGTCCCAAATAAGATTGAATGTTTATCATAATTTCGTTTGATAAGTAATACAAATGAGCATCAAAATTTAAGTCCCTAAATGGGACTTTTTTTATGTAGTGTTCTATTTGAAAATAATAAATCGTTATTGTTTGCAATTCAATAGTAAATATGTCAGAATACAACTTGAAATAAAATCTTCAACGATAAAGTAGACTTTCATTTGGTGAAAACGGAATCTACTTCTATAAAAATATTTCATTCGCTAAAATGGTGCTTTATGTAGCGAATTTAAGAACAAATGTTGTGAGAAAATGATATGCTCTCAAACATTTTGTTGGTTGACAGAATATTTGAAAATCAAAAAAAACCCAAAACTTATTTTGTTAAACTAATTAGTTGCATAAACAACTTTATTTATTTACATTTGTTCTAAATATTAATCAATAAATTATTTCATCTTTAATTTTAATTGTAGGTGACTTTTTATTGTTATATTGACCCACAAAAAATAAGACATTACTCAACATCATATTATGACTAAATTGTTAGGACATATTTCACAAATCATAGGTCCAGTCGTGGACGTTTATTTCGATTTAAATGGAAATAATAATGCAGCTCTACCTGCTATAAATGATGCACTATACATTAACAGAGAGAATGGCAATGTGCTCGTTGTTGAAGTGCAACAACACATTGGAGAAAACACGGTGCGAACTGTTGCTATGGATTCTACTGATGGGTTGAGAAGAAAAATGCCTGTTATTGCATCGGGCAGTCCTATCAATATGCCTGTTGGAAGTCAAATTAGAGGTAGGTTACTAAACGTAATTGGCGATCCAATTGATGGTTTACGTCCTTTACAAAAAGAAGGAGCATTCCCAATTCATCGCGAACCTCCTAAGTTTGAAGATCTGTCCACAACTATTGAAGTATTGTTTACAGGTATAAAAGTAATCGATCTAATAGAGCCTTACTCCAGGGGAGGTAAAATTGGCCTGTTTGGTGGAGCTGGTGTTGGTAAAACGGTTTTAATTCAGGAGCTAATAAATAATATTGCCAAAGGACAAGGCGGTTTTTCTGTATTTGCAGGAGTTGGCGAACGAACGCGTGAAGGCAATGACCTTCTGCGCGAAATGATAGAATCGGGCATTATAGATTATGGTGATGAGTTTAGAAAAAGCATGGAGCAAGGTCATTGGGATTTATCCAAAATAGATTATGAAGCAGTAGAGAAATCCCGTGCTACACTCATTTTTGGTCAAATGAATGAACCCCCTGGAGCTCGATCCTCAGTTGCCCTGTCGGGACTTACTGTTGCTGAGTCTTTCCGAGATATGAATACAGGTGGAAAATCAGACATACTATTCTTCATAGACAATATATTCCGATTTACACAAGCTGGCTCAGAAGTTTCAGCATTGTTGGGTCGAATGCCCTCTGCTGTGGGTTATCAACCCACTCTTGCCACAGAAATGGGAGCTTTGCAAGAGCGCATTACTTCAACCAAAAAAGGATCTATTACTTCGGTCCAAGCAGTGTATGTTCCTGCAGATGACCTTACGGACCCTGCACCAGCAACTACATTCTCGCATTTAGATGCAACCACAGTGTTGAGTCGTAAAATATCTGGATTGGGAATTTTCCCAGCAGTCGATCCTTTGGAATCAACTTCACGCATTTTGACTCCAGAAGTGGTAGGTCAAGAGCATTATGACACAGCACAACAGGTAATACAAATATTACAACGCAATAAAGAGTTGCAAGACATTATCTCAATTTTAGGAATAGAGGAACTATCGGAAGAGGATAGGGTTACTGTTACACGTGCACGTAAAGTGCAACGCTTTCTTTCGCAACCGTTTCATGTTGCGGAACAATTCACAGGCTTACCAGGTGTTATGGTACCTATTGAGGAAACCATTAGAGGTTTCAAAATGATTATTGAAGGCGAAATGGACATGTATCCCGAAATGGCATTTCTAAATGTTGGAGATATAGACCATGCAATTGCCAAAGGTACAAGATTGATGGAACAAGCAAATTCATAACACTTATAATAAGTTGGATAAAATTACTTTAGATATAATCACCCCTGAAAGTGTTATCTTTAATGGTGAAGTAACATCGGTAACATTACCTGGAGCAAAAGGTATATTCACTGTTTTGATAAAACATGCACCACTAATATCTACACTTACAAAAGGTAAAATAATATATAATATAGACGAAAAGATTTTTGCAGTTGAATCCAATGGAGGAGTTGTAGAAGTAAAAAACAATGTTGTTACAGTTTGCTTAGAAACAATTATATAATGAAAAAACTCAAACAGAAATTTATTATTCTTCTCACACTATTCATAGTAGTGCTGGGTTTTGGTGGATGGCTCATTTTGATTCATTATTTCCCATCTTTAATTTTTAAGGATTATCCCATCATTCCTATATTCTTTTTTTCTGTAGGGCTTATTTCTATACATATCTTAACCAGTTTAAATATTGATAGACCAAACAAACTACTGAACACCTTTATGTTTATTCGTGGTATAAAAATGCTATTAGCTGTTATTTTGACTATTATCTATTGGAAACTTGATCGAGCAGAAATAAGAAGTTTTGCCATTATGTTAGTTGCTTTTTATTTGTGCTATTTATTTCTTGAAACATACATTTACATTCAATTAGAAACATGGAATAAAAAAAATCTATCTTCATTGAATAAACAGGAGGGCGATGATAAAAAATTATAAATTTATAGTTGTAGTTGCATTGTGTTCGCTTTTTCTTGGCTCAAAGTTGGTAGCTCAAGATAAAATCGATAACAGAATGCCCAATGAGGAGAAGCAAGAAGAATTAAATATAAAAGAATTAATTTTAGAGCATCTTGCCGACACATATGAGTGGCACATAGCTACAATTAAAGAGACATCTTATTCTATACCTTTGCCAATTATAGTAAAGAGTAAAGCAAATGGTTGGAATGTATTTTCATCATCACGATTAATGAATGGAAATACCCATTTTAAGCAATTTTACATTGCAACTTCAGGAGCCTATGCAGGTAAAGTTGTAGAAGAGAATTTATTGGGTGAAGAAGTGCGTCCTTTAGATATCTCACTCACTAAAAATGCAGCTTCTCTCCTTATAAGTTCATGTATCCTCATTATGATTATTTTAAGCATATCCCGAGCATACAAAAACGACTCGATGGATACTGAAAAAGGATTTACTGGAGCGATGGAATTTCTTATTGTAAGTATTACAGATCAAGTAATAAAACCCTCTGTAGGTAAAAAATATAAAAGGTATGCACCTTATCTGTTAAGCCTTTTCTTTTTCATTCTTTTCAATAATCTCTTAGGCTTAATTCCCATATTCCCTGGAGGAGCTAATGTTACAGGTAATATTTCCGTAACACTGGTGTTGGCTGTGTTTATTTTTTTAATAGTCAATTTCACAGGATCTAAATCATATTACAAGGATCTATTTTGGCCCGATGTGCCTGTATGGTTAAAAGCACCTTTTCCATTGATGCAAATCATTGAAATAGTTGGAACAATTACCAAGCCTTTTGCTTTAATGATTCGTCTTTTTGCAAATATAACTGCCGGTCACTCCATTGGGTTGGGCTTAACAAGTGTTGTTTTTGTAACCGTTAGTTTGGGAGCATCAATCAACGCAGGAATGAGTTTCATTTCGGTTATTTTTAATGTGTTCATATTTTTCTTAGAGATATTGGTCGCATTCATTCAAGCATATATATTTACAGTACTTACATCGGTGTTCGTTGGTATGGCCAGGACTCCAGAAATAGAAAAAGTAAAATCGAATTAAAAAATATACAATCTAAATAATTAATCATTTAAATTAAAAACTATGTTATTATCAGTATTATTACAAGCAGCAGGCTCTGTAGATTTCGGCACTTTGGGTGCAGCTTTAGCCATCGCAATCACAACAATTAGTGCAGGTTATGGTATTTCCAAAATTGCAACATCTACAATGGAAAGTATGGCGCGTCAGCCAGAAGTAGCCCCCGACTTAAGAATGAGCATGATTATTGCAGCAGCTCTTATTGAAGGTGTTGCACTTTTCGCAATAGTTGTTTGTGGTTTCATTCTCTAAAAAATAAAAATTTATGTCATCAGCATTACTGACTCCAGATCCGGGATTGATATTCTGGATGATAATTGCATTTGGATTGGTGGTTTTTATATTATCCAAGTATGGCTTCCCTGTTATATTAGAAAAACTAGATAGTCGAAAAAAATTTATTGATGAATCTGTTGTTGCTGCACGTCAAGCCTATGAAAAATTGGAACATGCGCAGGCTCAAAACAACCTAATCATTAAACGTGCTAAAGCAGAACATGCACAAATTGTTTCTGAGGCTGCAAAGAAGAGAGATATAATTCTTGAAGCTGCAAAAGAAAAGGCTATTAAAGAAGCAGACAAAATTGTAGCTAATGCACGTAAACAAATTCAGCAAGAAAAAGATGAAGCTTTAACTTCCATTCGACGAGAAATAGCTATTATATCTGTTGATATAGCAGAAAAAGTTTTAAGGGAAAACTTGAAAGATAATAAAGATCAAATGAGCATGATTGAACGTCTAATAGATGAGGTGAGTCTGTCTTAAAAGAGTAAACTGAAAATGAACAAGGGATTAATATCAGTGAGGTATGCAAAAGCATTATTACAATTTGCACAAAATAATAATGTGGAACACGAAATTTATGAACAATCTAAATTTCTGAGTAGCATTTTCTTTAATATTCCCAATCTGCATACTGCACTTAACAATCCAATGATTTCGAAAGACAAGAAAAGGAAAATGATTATAACAGCTTCCGACATAGAATTATCTGATGCTTTCGAAAAATTCATAGAGTTATTATTAAAAAATGACAGGGTTGATTCTTTGCAAAACATAATGCTTGCATACCAAGAACAATATCGAAAAAGTAAGAATATTTTTCATGGTAAATTAATTACTGCTGTAGAAATTGATGAAACAACTACACAAACATTGATTAGTTCCATTCAACACAAAATTAAAGGTACTTTAGACCTGGAGAAAATAGTGGACCCAGAAATTTTAGGAGGGTTCATTTTGGAAGTCGATTTTGTAAGGTGGGATGCAAGTTTAAGCGGACAATTGAACAGCATCAAGAAGCAATACATCGATAGAAATAGACGTATTATTTAATAAATGAACTCAACTTTTCATAGTTAATAAATATAAGATAAATGCCTGATAATAGTATTAGAGTAAGTGAAGTTTCAGATATTCTACGAGCGCAGCTTGAAGGAATAGATTCCAGCATACAGTTGGATGAAGTTGGCACGGTATTGCAAGTTGGCGATGGTGTTGCCCGCATCTATGGGCTAAGGAATGCTGAGTCGAACGAGCTGCTTGAATTTGAAAACGGAATGCAAGCCATAGTCATGAACCTTGAAGAGGACAATGTGGGTGCAGTTTTGTTAGGTCCAACAAACGAAATTAAAGAGAACTTCTCGGTTAAAAGAACTGGTCGAGTCGCTTCAATTTTTGTAAGCGAAAATATGTTGAGCCGTGTCATTAATCCATTGGGAGCACCTTTGGATGGCAGAGGAAATATAGGGGGCGAAATGTTTGAAATGCCACTTGAAAGAAAAGCACCCGGCGTTATATACCGTCAACCCGTAAATGAACCATTGCAAACTGGCCTTAAAGCAATCGACTCCATGATTCCTATTGGACGTGGACAACGCGAATTGATCATTGGTGACAGACAAACAGGTAAAACAACCATTGCCATTGATGCAATTATCAATCAACGAGAAAACTATGATGCGGGAGATCCTGTTTATTGTATATACGTTGCCATTGGGCAAAAAGGATCGACAGTTGCAAACATTGTAGAAACATTGCGGCAGCATGGCGCCATGGACTACACAATTGTAGTTGCAGCAAATGCATCAGACCCCGCAGCGCTTCAATATTATGCACCTTTTGCAGGAGCAGCTATAGGAGAATACTTTAGAGACACTGGGCGGAATGCCTTGGTTATTTTCGACGACCTATCAAAGCAAGCTGTTGCGTATCGCGAAGTATCACTTATACTGCGCCGTCCATCTGGTCGTGAAGCCTATCCAGGTGACGTTTTCTATTTGCACTCAAGACTATTGGAACGTGCAGCACGTATTATCTCTCAACAAGAAGTGGCAGAGAAAATGAATGACTTGCCCAAAAGCTTAGAAGGAAAAGTGAAAGGTGGTGGTTCGCTGACTGCATTGCCCATAATCGAAACACAAGCAGGTGACGTATCGGCCTACATTCCTACCAATGTTATTTCCATTACCGATGGTCAAATTTTTTTAGACACAGAATTGTTTAACCGTGGTAACAGACCTGCCATTGATGTGGGTATATCTGTATCTCGTGTGGGTGGAAACGCTCAGATTAAACCAATGAAAAAAATTGCAGGAACACTTAAAATGGACCAAGCGCAGTTTAACGAACTATCAGCCTTTACTAAATTTGGAGGAGACTTGGATAGAGTGACTGCTATGACCATAGACAAAGGTCAAAAAAACGAGGCGCTGCTTATTCAATTATTGCATCAACCCATGAGTGTGGAAAAACAAGTCGCCCTACTCTATTGCGGAACGCAAGGTTTGTTGGCTAAAATTCCATTGGCTACAGTGAAAGTGTTTGAAAAAGAGTTTTTAAGTATTTTAGAAACTATGCACCAAGAAGATGTGTTGGATGTAATAAAAAATGGAGAGATAAACGACGAAGTTACTGACATTATAAGAGAGACTGCCAATGATGTTATCAAACAAATTTTACAAACAACTAATAAATAAATGGCCTCTTTAAGAGAAATAAAATCAAAGATAGATTCTGTTAAATCTACACAGCAGATTACTTCTGCCATGCAGATGGTAGCGACTGTAAAAATGCAAAAAGCCCAACGCATCATTGCCCGTTTCTTTCCTTATCAAGAAAAAATTAGCGAACTGCTTAACAATTTCTTGAAGTCTGAGGAAGATGAAGAAAAAGCAACCTCAATATATGAAGAGAAAAGGGAAGTAAAGCGTGTGGCTATCGTTGCTTTTTCTTCCAACATGAGCCTTTGTGGTAGTTTCAACGCCAATGTTGCAAAACAACTTACAGAAACCCTCAAACAACATGAGCATCTTGGTAAAGAAAATATTTTACTTTATCCCATAGGAAAAAAAATTGCTCAAACGGCTAAGAAGTTAGGGTATGCACCTAAAGCAAAGTACGATGAATTAGCAAATAATCCAAACTACGAAGAAGCAATTAAAATTACTGACGAACTGATGTCGTTGTTTAGCAAAGGAGACATTGACAAAGTAATCGTGATATATCACCACTTCAAGAGCAAAGGTTTGCAAGTGCTTACACAAACTAATATGCTGCCGCTCTCTTTCGATAAAGTAAAGAAAAAAGAAAATAAGCAAGAAACTTATATCAAATATATTGTTGAACCTGATAAGAAAACACTTTTAGAAGAATTGATTCCAAAAGTAATAAGAATACAATTTTACACCTATCTGCTGCAATCTCATACTTCCGAACATGCTGCCCGTTCTCTTGCCATGCAAGGAGCTACGGATAATGCTGACGATTTGTTGGAAGAGTTATCACTGGTTTACAACAAATCGAGACAACAAAGCATCACCAACGAGCTGTTAGATATAATTGGGGCAACTTTCAAGTAAGTTTATTAAAATATAAATCACAGCTTCATCACAGTTGTGGCTTTTTTTATGCTGTTGTCTACTCATTATCCAATTTATCATAAAACAAATTCTACACTAATAATAATTTCAAATAAAATAAATTTGTTTCCCTTATAAAATACATTAACTTTATGACACATTTAGGGAGATTATTTTAAAGTATTTTCCTATTTGGATTCAACTATAAAAATGCTTCCAAACAGAATTTAATTTAGCGATCCAATTAATTAAACAAATAAAAAGAAATGACTATGAAAAAAATGTTTTACGCTTTCGTTATTTTATTTACAACAGCATCTGTGTTAACTCTTAGTGCACAAAACAAAAAAAGTGTAGTAGGCAAATGGAAATATGAAGTTGCACAGGCTCCTTACGGATACACTGAAGGAACGATAGAAATAAAAGAACTAAAAGAGACACTTACGGGTGAGGTTAATTTCAATTCGGGTCAAGCCGTAAAGATCCAAAAATTGACAATGCGTAACGATACAATTTGGGGAACTATGTATATAGACTCAGAAAATGTTAAACTTACTGCCATAATCAGTAATTCGAAAATGAAAGGTTCTGTAAACACTTCCATGGGCGAAATGAGCTTGAAAGCGGATAAAGTTGTTGATAAAAAGTAAGTTCTAAATTATTGCCATTAACCTCACACTCAAAGAGAAAGATTTCCTGTATATTGATAGCACTTGCTGCTCTACAATTATTTTAACAGCATTCACCCATATATAAACCATTAAAACAATGAAAACCTCATCTCGTCGCAACTTTATGAAGTCGCTTATGGCACTACCCTTAGCTGCTTCAAATCTTTCTTTATTTGCATCGCAATCGGCTTCGCACCCTACCTCATTCAAACATAAATTTAAATTTAGTTTGAATCTTTACTCTTTTAATCAGCTTTTGAGCGAGGGTAAAATCGACTTGTTTGATATGTTGGATTTCTGTGCCGAACACAACTTCGATGCCATTGACCCCACTGGATATTATTTCCCAGGATACCCCGAGGTGCCATCCGACCAGTATATCAACAAATTTAAACAGCAAGCATTTTTGTTGGGACTTGACATTAGTGGCACTGGCGTACGCAACGACTTTACGTATACCGATTCTGCTAAACGAAATGAAGACATTGCACTAATAAAGAAATGGATTGTGGCAGCTGCAAAAATGGGAAGCCCCAACCTCCGCATCTTTGCTGGCAAAACAAATCACGAAGGCTATTCTCGCTCGCAAGTATTTGAATGGATGGCACGCGACATTAAAGTGTGTTGTGATTTTGGAGAAAAACACGGCGTAATGATTGCTCTTCAAAACCACAACGAATTTTTGAAAACCGCTGCTGATGTCAATCAAATTATCGAAATGGTAAATTCTGATTGGCTGGGGCTCAACCTCGATATCGGAAGTTACCGCGTTCATGATCCATACGAAGAAATTGCAAAAAACATACACCATGCAATTACTTGGCAGATAAAGGAAAATGTGTGGATTGATGGGAAAGAAACACCTACCGATTTTGTAAAACTCCTCAAGATTATCAAAAAAGGTGCCTATCGTGGTTATTTGCCTTTGGAAACATTGGGTAAAGGTGACCCTTATCTGAAAGTGCCTACACTTTTGAAAAAAGTGGAATCGGCAATGTTAACACTATAAATATATTTCAATAAGATCTGTTTTAGTGCCTTATCAATGATTTATTGACTGGGCACTCTCTTTTTTGCACATCTCAACCTGCAACATCTCAAATCCTATCAATGATTGGATTTTTTCTTCGTAAATTCAATCGTTTCTCAATCTAATAGCAAATCAGGATTAAGCTTCAGTTTTATTTTATAAGTTTGCAAATTATTTCCCCAAAACAATAAATAAGAAGTACCACTTATCTCATGGTATACCTAATAAGGAGAGAGTATTTTGACGATTGGAACTTAGTTTCAACACTTTTACAGCAAATATTTATAAGATTTAAAAGAATGAACGGAGTATTATTTTTAGGTTGGTCAATTGTAGCTTTATCTGGATTAACGCTTGCCTACAAATTATTTGGCAAATTAGGACTGATAGGAGTAATTGCTGGCAGTGTGGTAATGATGAATATATTGGTAAACAAGTCGGTAATTATATTTGGAATAGGTGCTACGAGTGGAAACGTTTTTTATGCTATGATGTTTCTTGCAACAGATATACTTTCGGAGAATTATGGTGGAAAAGAAGCAAGAAAGTCAGTCATGATAGGTTTTTTTATTTCAATTTTCACCATGATTGGCGCATGGGTCGCAATAGCCATGAAGCCAGCACCTTGGGATTTTGCACACGAGCCTTTGAGTTTGATATTAACTCCTATGTTTAGAATTGTTGCGGGAAGTATGATTGCTTTCTTTGTTAGCAACATGATGGACACCTATACCTATCAGTGGTTGAAGAAAAAATTCCCAAAATACCTATGGATAAGAAACAACGGCAGTACATGGAGCAGTCAATTGGTAGATACATTGTTGTTTGCATCAATTGCTCTGTTAGGAACCATGCCAATGGAGGCTTGGCTTCAAGTTGTGCTATCCACTTACTTATTGAAGATACTTATAGCAATAATTGATACTCCTTTTTTATATTTAGTAGCTAAAAAGAGGGAAGTGGAGTGAATAGTGAATAGTAAGTAGTGAGTAGTAAGTAGTGAGTAGTGAGTAGTAAGTAGTAACATGGTTGATATTTTGGAACAAATAAAGGATCTTCCATTGAGAAAAATCCTTCATTCTTTTAAATCCTGATCAACACACTCTATTTAACAAGAAAGCTACGTCAGGGTTAACCAACCACTAATAATGTGATTCCACCCAGCACTTCGCCTGTCATTATATTGGTAGCAATAACATCAAAGCCTGTCATTTCCCCTTCTTTAAGATCTAATTTTGGAACCTGTAGATTTAGTAATGTCATGCTATTTTCGAGATTCATTTCGCGGTACTCTTTTATCTCTTTTTTAAATTCGGAAGCCTTTACCCTACCCAAATTTATTTCATTGAACACCTTATTCATTCTACCTCCAATTTCTTTTTGGCGATCGAGATTGAATTTGCTTTCACCAGTCGATTGAAAATAGTTGATGCCTCTTTGGGTACGTAAAGTGGCATTTTGCTGCTTCTCGAAAAACTCGAGTTCAAATCTACTGAGCCTTCTTATTCTATTTTCGATTACCTTAAAATCCGTTATTGCAGGATGACTTAATAATAGAATAGCATCGCGATTGAGAGCCTTAAAGCTTATCCTGATGTGCGATTGGGGCATGTGTAAAACATTCAATTGCATTTGAGATCCCTGTGTAGCAATGTTTAAGTTTTTTTGTCCAATGCGCCTATCTAACTTTGGGTTGAGAAGCGTGTCGTGAATGGGAATATCAATGGGAGAAAATGAAAATACACGCGCAAACAAACACTTGTGACCTGCATCGGAGGGTTCAATTAAGTATTGTATATTTACTTCCGACGAGCTGTAGGAATTTACCCAAGTAGCAGCAACTCCTAATTTTTTGCCATAACGGGTGTCCATTCCCAAGCTGGGTGTAACGAGGTAAAACTCAACTTTGGCAGAAGGAACTGTCAAATCGCCAGCGTTATGCACAACACATTTAAAGTTATACAATGTGCCTACATTTAGTTCTCTCGTATAAGAATAGAGTGAACTTAATGGTGACACATTTACATCGGGCGACCTCCAGTAAGCAACATTCTGACCAGGTCTTGTACCGTTATCCCCATCATATGAGCGAATGTACAAAAAGGAAGTGTCTTGATAGTCTTCTGGCGGCTTTCTGTCCTTAACAGGCGACTGCTTTAGTTCTCTTTCAAAGACTTCATCTATTTTTGATGACTTTTCATCCCGTTCTTTTCTGATCTCATTGATCACTTTATTGGCGTTATCTAATTGTTCTAAACTCATGATTATTAGTTTTAAATTATTTAAGAAATCTAACATTTACACTGATATTATCATCACTTGGGTCGCCTCCAGGAACATTTACTTTCAATTTGTCGGGAAAATCGGGTTCGTCAACTTGTTGGTTTTTCTCTTGTGCCCAACATAAGTATGCATATCCTCTATCGCCGTCTAAATTGAAATCGATAAATTCTTTTTTCTCCAAGAAACGATCATGAGATTTTTCAATTAAAGTCATTGCATTACCAAGACTATATTTATCTGATAGTAACCTCCCTAACCACATTCCATTATCGTTGATTTTAGGATCATTGCTTGGCGTTAAATCCAGTAATTTATCAAGAATGTTTTCGGGATAAAATGGGATGTTACCAAAAGCATAATGAGTAGAAGGTTTAGTGAGATAACTGTCTAATGGTCCCATCACATGATCGTGTTCACTTTGTGTGAAAGGATATATCAAATGTCGTTCTTGATTGAACAAAGCATCACTAACTGATGAAGGTACAAACTTTAAAAGAGGCAAAAGTGGTGCAAAAGGAACTGCATTTATGCCTGTAGCATCTACATTGGAAGGATTGGCAAATTGCGTTAAGCGAGGCTCATTGATGTGTTCTTGCATTGGAAAAGCCAATCCATTAAGTGAAACACCCAAACGGAAGTTTTGATAAGCATCGTAGATTTGCTCATAAATTAAACAGGCTGCTGCACGTATAGTAGATGTGCCAAGTGTGGCAATTGCTCCTGCTATGCCGTCGGCAATGGCAGCTGCGGCCATCACAGCTGCAATAATTAGTGCAGCTAAAATAAGGAAAATGCTAAATATCCCAAATTTACCTGCTTTATTTACAGCATTGCCCAAAAAGTCTCCAACGTCTCCCAAATTATCCGTTGCTTTCTCCCACACTTCTCTCATTTCAGCAGAAAAAGAATAGGCTACTGGAGGAGGCAGTGTACCAGTATCGGTTGAACCTTTCAACCATTTATAATAAATCCTATACGCATTGTTTACATCGTCAGCTGAAATTTGCGGTCCATATTCAGGTGTGGCATCCGTATCTTCTTGGTAAACTTTATTGATGGTTTCTGCAATAAACTTAGCTAAATCGGGAGGCAACTCAGTGAACGCATCTGGGATATTACTTTCCGTATCAATTGTGCCTGTAAAGTTGAAATTGTAAAAAGCATGAAGCTTCGACCTATTCCAATCATTTCCTGTAACGTTCAACATATTGAAAACATCTTGATAGTTCTCACCTGTTTTATGTCTTTGGGCATGCGAACGGTATGGACCTCCTGAAATGAGATTTACATAAGGATGCCCTACTACGTCTGCACAGTAATGTGTGAGATAACCCAGTGCATACAATGTTTTTGGATCATTCAGATTACCCGAAGTACCATCTAAGAGCGCTTTTGCAAACTTACCCGTTTTACGGTAGTGCAAGGCATCAAACCACCACCACTTTTCGTCGGGTGCTTCCACTCCATCACGATAAGGGTGAGATATTAAATCAAAAAGATTGAATTTGGATATGTATTTCTCTACCATTGTTATTAAAGTGGCTGCAAAACCATCTAATAAACGACTTATATCGTCAAAGGTTTGTTGAAGTTCACTCAGCAGTGCGGAATCTTCAATAATTTCGTTCACTGCTTCATCAAATGCTTCAAGAGCATCTAATACTGGTTGTGGAACTACTTTTAATAAGGTTTGTTTGAAGTCTTCAATAAAATCAACTACTTCAAAGTAGAATTCAGCCATCGTGCCAATAGGACCTGGCATATCTTTGGTGTTGAAGAAAAGATAGTCGGGTCCTTGGCTTCCAAAAAACAAATAAGGTAAATTTTTAGGATCGGCCAATAAGTTTTGTAAAATGGCATATTGAGTGGATTGCATATTCGATCCCAATCCCTTGTTCAGGGAGATTTGAGCTTTTAATCTGTCTGCGATCATGTGGTGTAAAGCTGGTCCTGGCATGTTTGTAGTTTTTAAAAGGTTTATTTCTTATTTTAAAACTGATTGCATTTTTCAAATTTGAGTACGTCTGAATTATAAAAGCAAAAGCAATATATATGTGAAAACACTAACTAAAACCTTTAAGAAGCAATTTAGATGTACTTAATTTGTTTGCAATAATAAAGCGCTATATTCAAACTACATGTGTAAGGGATATGAATGTATTTCTAATTGCTTATAAACAAATTATTAAAAAGTTTAAAGCCATTGTTAAATCCATATTATAAAAACAAAGTGTTTATCCTAATAACTGGATATCCCGATTTTACTATTTAGTTCTGAAATATAAAGCGCTCTAAAAAGAGAAAGACATTTACGCTTATACTATTAATTGTATAAAAGTCGTAATTATTAAGTTATGTGTCGGTGTGCTATTTATCAATCAACCAGAGGTTGAACATTTTTTGTTATGCAGTCTTATCTTCAATCTGTTTACACACATATTCTTTTAAAGGGTTTAGAATATGTAAATAAGCAAGAATGCTTAATTTGATATGCAAAACTTATGCCCGATAACGCTAATACAAATTATGAGGTAGCAAAGGTCTACTTCATACTAACCTATTCATATTAAGTTGTAGCTAACAACTTATTTTAAGTAGTGAAATTGTAACACTATAGTTTTTCTGTTGTTTTTATAAAAAATAAAATTTATCTTTTTTTATAATGTGCAATTATTAGATTTTTTTTATTCACACCTTTATTTAAGCCAACATATTAGCAAAAAAAGAATATAGTTGCTATATATATTAAATTTTATTGACATCTGAAATTGAAGTGGTTTTACCAATGATGAAACTCCAAATCTTCTTCATCAATAGTTTGTATATCAAAAAAGGATCTCCTTATTTGGAAATCCTTTTCATTTTAATTCTTTAGTTTTTTTCTACGCTCCCTTAATCTAACAATGAATCAGGATCAAGGTTGTCATGTTCGATATCTAAAAAGTACTTGTAGGTGCCTACACGCAAATCGGAACATGCATCGTAGTCGCATACTATGATTCCTTTTCGATGCAATTGTAATGCACTAACGGTCCACATCTGATTGACAGACCCTTCAACTGCATGATAAAGAGCACGTGCTTTGTGATGGCCGTTTACCAAGATCATAACTTCCTTAGCATCTAATATAGTTGCTACTCCAACAGTTAGTGCCGTCTTGGGAACTTTGTCAACATCGTTGTCAAAGAAACGCGAATTAGCAATGATGGTATCAGTAGTTAATGTTTTGATACGGGTGCGTGAAGCTAATGACGATCCGGGTTCGTTGAAAGCAATATGCCCATCAGGACCAATGCCACCTAAAAATAAATCGATACCCCCTACTTCTACAATTTTGTCTTCGTAAGCTTGACATTCTGCTTCAAGATCGTCGGCTACTCCATTAGGAATGTTGACATTTTCTTTTTTAATGTCAACGTGTTTAAAGAAATTGCTCCACATAAAAGTATGGTAACTTTCTGGATGATCAGCTGCTAAGCCAATATATTCATCCATATTGAAGGTAATAACGTTTTCGAACGACACCTCACCTTTTTTGTAAAGCTCGATCAATACTTTGTATGTTGCCAATGGTGAAGAACCTGTTGGTAAGCCCAATTTAAATGGTTTTTCGGCTGTTGGATTCGCTTTTTTAATTTTCGATACTACATAATTTGCAGCCCATCTGGCTATTTGATCTGCGTTTGATTGAATAATTAATCTCATACTTTTAATTTTTAATTAGTTTATATCTTTGAAATTAAACTTATTACGACAAATATTTAGTGTGGTAAGATTAAATACAGTCTGTTGTTTTGTTAGGCACAATCTCATCATCCGAAAGAATCTTTTTGGCCATGGTGCTTCCCAATGTAACGGCTTCTTCATAAAAAACCTCGTTGAGAGATTGTTTCATATCAATGGGACTACATACCTTTTCGAATTGCATTTTGTCTGCAAAGTCACCAAGAATCCTTACGGAAGTGCCTGCCCATGAATGGCTTCCAAAAAAACCGAAATATCTGTTTTTTAAGTTCTTGTTTTCCAATGTGTTCACCAATGTTTGAACAGCAGGATAAAGCTTGCTATCATAAGTGGGAGAACCAATTATAAGCGCCTTGTATTTGTAAATATCTTGAATCACATAGGACAGATTGCTTTTGGATAGATTGTGCATCACAATATTCCGTACACCACTGGCTGCGGCTGCGGCTGCAATGGCTTCTGCAAGTTGTTCGGTATTTCCATACATGCTTCCGTAAGCTATAACTAAACCTTTGTCACCTTCATAATTGCTTAGTTTATCGTATAACCCAATAACACGTTTTACGTTTTCGGGTTCGGTCCACACTGGACCATGAGTTGGACAAATAGTGTTTATCTCAACATCGTTGAATTTGCGCAACGCTTTTTGAACTGGACCACCATATTTTCCTACTATATTAGAGTAGTATCGCACCATTTCGTCCCAATAGAAATCAGGGTTTAATTGAGAGTCAACTACTCCTCCATCTAACGAGCCAAAAGTACCAAATGCATCACCTGAAAAAACAGTTTTGGTTTCATTTATATATGTCATCATGGTTTCGGGCCAATGCACCATAGGTGTCAAAAAGAATTTAAGTGTATTCTTACCCAAGCATAATTCGTCGCCATCTTTTATAACCTGAACATTCTCTGAAATGTTATAATATCCTTTTAGCATATCGGCTGTACGTGCATTACCTACAATTTTAATAGTGGGATATTTGTTTAATAAAATGTTAAGTGCACCTGAATGATCAGGTTCCATATGATTTATCACTAAATAGTCGATGGACTTATCACCCAATACAACATCTAATTTGTTTAAAAAGATATCTGTATAGCAAATATCAACAGTGTCAATCAATGCGATTTTTTCGTCACGAATGACATAAGAATTATAGGAAACTCCTTTAGGGAGGGGCCATAAATTCTCGAATAGACTTTTTGTTCTATCGTTTACACCAACGTAAAAAAGATTTTCATTAATTTCAATGGGATTGTACATTTTATTATAAATATATAGTTGTTTATTTTGATTTCACTGACTAATAAATTTTACTCTGTTGAGTTTAATCTGAATTATTTTTTAGTTATAAAATTAGAACCTTCCTCTGAAGTTTTCGCCACAACCTCATTGTTTTGCTTCGCTTTCCTCATGGCATTCCAGACGAGCCACACACCCCAAATTATAAATGGAATACTTAGCCATTGTCCAAGAATAAGACCAGTATCTTCGCGCATCACTATTTCAGATTGAACTTGAACGTTTTTCAAGTATTCGATAAAAAACCTTGAAACAAAAATCATGATCATGGCAATACCTATGAGTAAGCCCTGTTTTTTCTTAGCATCAGTTTTCCAAAATAGATACATGGTAACTGCAAAAACAATTAGATAGATAATTGCTTCGTAAATTTGTGTTGGGTGTGAAGGTTCTGAAAAAATTGGAGCTGCACCTGCTTTCCAATAGGGTATGTTTTCAATAAACCGGAAACCCCAAGGTTGTGATGTAGGACCACCATATATTTCATGGTTCATCAAATTGCCCAAACGTATAAATGCTGCAGTAAATCCTGTAGGAACTATTACTCTATCAAATGTCCAGATCATACTTTTCTTGGTTACCTTTTTAGAATAAAGCCAAACGGCAATAATAATACCTAAAACACCTCCATGACTTGCCAGCCCTCCTTCCCATATTTTAAGAATTTCGATAGGGTTGGCTAAATAGTAAGCCGGTTCATAGAAAAGACAGTGACCTAAGCGTGCACCAAGGATGATGCCCAACATCATATAAACGAAAAGTGAATCGAACCATTTTTGAGGAAGGTTTTCTTTCTCGAAAATTCTTTGTACCGTGTAAACTGCTACAATAAGACCAATTACCCATAGCAAACCGTACCATCTAATTTCTCTTCCAAATATTGTAAATAGCTCGGGGTCAACATTCCAAGTAACGTATAAAAACATGTGATGCATTTTTTTTATTTATAAAACAAAGATACTTAATTTTTATGACTTTAAACCAACTTGTCAATCCATTCCTCTTTATTCCCAGGAAGCAAATCGATTACGGGTATTTCTATAAGTGTGTAAGCTCCAGGTTGTACTTTAAGAGAGGCACGAGCAGCACAAACCAACATTTGGGCTGTTAGTGCAGGATTGTTTACATTCATGTTGAAAGAAAGTAATTGATTTTGTGTACTTCCAGATCCACCCTTTCTTTCCATCTTTACACCATGCCCCATGTCTTTTAAATCATCTACGTTGTCAACTTTAAATACGTGAGTTTCATCATTAACAAAATAGCTATCAGTTTGAATAGCTTTAGTTATTTCTTCAAATGCGTATCCTTCTTGAATTTCAATATAAACCATGCGTCTGTGAATACCAGTACCTTTAGGAATGGTCACAGAAAGAGCATTTTTTACGCCATCTATAGCTTTAACAGCAACAGTGTGCCCCATGCTCATCCCAGGGCCAAAGTTTGTGTAAGTTAATCCCACAGGAGTCATTGCTTGCATAAGGGTTCTAATTATTGAGTCGCTACCTGGATCCCATCCGGCAGAAATAACTGAAACAGCATTATACTTTTCAGCAAAAGCCATGAGAGAGCTACGCAAGTCCTTTATTTCAGAATGAATGTCAAAACTATCAACTGTGTTAATTCCTAATGAAAGACATTCCTTAGCTGAATTCTCTAACATTCTGCTGGGAAGACACAAAATGGCAACATCTACATTTTGAAGTTTAACAATTGAATCTGTTACAACAAACCCCTGTAATTCATCAGGAACATTGTTAATGTTGCGACGGACTATTCCTGCAATTTCAAAATCGGGTGATTGTGTGATAGTGTCGATAACATATTTACCGATGTTACCGTAGCCAATAATGGCAGCTCGTATTTTTTTAGTCATAAATGAATATTTTTTCTTAATTACAAAAATAATGAAAAAAATTGAACCTTTAGAACAAAGTCTCTTTTTATAAATAGCAAATGCTATTGTGTAGCATATATATAAAAGAGAAAATTTAAGACATTAGATGTTTATTAAAACGATCGTTAAAGAGGAATTTATTTAAAATGAAATATTGTTAGAGTAAAGATATAAATCGAGTCGTAATTTTGCTTTTAACTCAACACATCTTTGAAGTCTATATGTTCTGCAGCAAGAAAGAAGACTTTATTTTTGATATTCTTTGTGTTAGTTTTCAATTGTTGGTAGTAGTCACTAAAATTTTCATCGGGTTCTTTTAATCCCATCATCACCATGGTGCTTTCCTTAGATTCTTGCTCTAAAATATCCCAGAATCTTCTGCCATTTGAAACAATAATATCATAGTCGAAGCCAACTCGCATTTCAGACAATATATTCTTTAAGTTCTCGCGAGTGCCTTTGGCAGCTTCCTCTGAAGCTACTACCATTTTCACACTTATTTTTATGTCTTGCCAACGAGGACTTGTACTTATCAAATGCGCTACAATCATCATTAAACCACCATTGCCTTTAAGACCTCCCCACCAAAGGTCAATCTTCTTTGCTCCAGCATAATCAAGTCTAAAATCATTTTGAAGTATGATTACATTTCTTTTTGATTGATAAAAATGCGATATCATATCGCAATAAGGTTCATGGTGGTTGTTTTCCTCGGTATCACCCAACAAAATTGTGTTGGGAACGACACTACCTAAACCATAAGAATTTACCAGCTGTTTGGATCCCGAAAATGCATCTTCTGCTCTTGTCACTCTTACCAGTGTTTTAATGTTCTTATCATTTAAATAAGACGATATGTTTTGTTCATGTTTCGCTACTCTTTGCTGTGACACTCCTTTTTCAGGAAGAATAGTTGCAACTGTTATCAATCCTTTTTCTTGAACTATTCCGTAAGCAAAATCAATTAAATGCCATCTTTTGGTGGGCATACCTGAAAACACCAATATATTGGGTCGCCAACTTTTTGCATCAGCAGCTTTTGCGTCTAATCGCAATAAAGCGTAGCGAACTATTTGCAAGAGCATTCCTCTTGTGACATCTCCAAATGTTGTTTTGAGTCTTCGGCGTCTCAGCCATACATAAATTCCTGAAATAAATACTATAGCAACAACCGTTGCAATAGCATTTATGAGAAACATAACGGCAATACACCCAATAGTACCAAGAAAAGAGAATACCCAGTGAACCCTGAATTTTGGTCTAAAGGAGGGGCTTTGGAGCATTGTTTCTATTCCTGAGGTAAGATTAAGTGTGCCATATGTGGTTAAAAAAAACATGGTCAGAATGGGTGCAATCATATTTAAATCGCCTACAGAAACAAGTATAAGGGCAATAATGGAAGTAAAGATGGTAGCGGCACGTGGTATTTGTTCAGGACCAGAATTCTTAGCTAAAAACGAAAACTTTGAGGGGAATACTTTATCAACAGTAAGGGCTTGAAGCACTCGAGGCGCACCTAACAAGCTACCCACGGCACTCGATAATGTTGCTCCCCAAATACCCAATAAGATTGCAACACCCCATAATGCTATCTTTTGCATAATCATGTTGTCACTCACTAACGTGGCGGCGTCTGCTCTGAAAGCAAAGAAAAAGGGAACCACCATGTAGATGATATAGCCAACACCTACAGCCATAAATGTTCCTTTAGGAATAGATTTAGCAGGATCTTTTAAATCACCGGACATGTTTACTCCTGCCATGATACCTGTAACTGCGGGAAAGAAAACTGCAAACACTGTCCAAAAATTTTCAGATTGAGCCGCTGGAACTCCCCAGAGTTCTATGTGTGAATCTTCTATGGGACCACCTAAAAGAAATGAGATAAGGGAGAAAGCTATAATTCCTAAAATAACAAATTGAGCACGAATAGCAGCCTTAGTAGAAAACATTGAAAGAAGGCTTAACAGAACAGTAGTAACAATACCAACAAATTTTATATTTAATGATGGGAATATGGCTACCATACTTTCGGAAAACCCCATAATATAGAGTGCAACAGAAAAAGCTTGCGCTAAAAAGAGCGGAATGCCAACCGCACCACCCATCTCTACACCCAATGACCGACTTATCAGGAAATAAGCACCTCCTGCTTTAACGGGTGCATTAGTAGCTATAGAAGCAATTGATAAAGCTGTGAGAAAAGTAATAGAAGTGGCTAAGGTTACAATAATCAATGTGCCGATGAGACCAACATTGCCAACCACCCAGCCAAACCTCAAATACATGATAACGCCTAATACAGTAAGTATGGAAGGTGTGAAGACTCCTCCAAATGTATTCAACTGTTTAGCGGTTTTTATTGGTTCGTTTTTGATAATAATCTCATTTATTTTGAAGCGTAAATATACCAACTTTAAATCTAAGAATGACAATACTGGTGAATATTTTATGCTTTACTGTATTAATTTTATGTTCAATTATTACACTCCATTATAAATCATCAAGCAACTCATCGGTAAATATATCTTCATTCTCCAATACCTCCAATTCACTTTCTGACTCACTCCACTCTTTGATAGGTTTTTGAGGTCCAAAGTTTCTAAATAATATAGCTACAAGAAAACCACTGATTGCTCCAGATAAATGTCCTTCCCATGACACTTTTACATCTATGTACATTGACCATGGAAACATATTCCAAACATTGCTACCATAGAGGAAAGCAACAATCAGCGAAATTGCTATAAGCGGAATATGCTTGCGAAAAATGCCACTAAAAAAAAGAAAGAACGATAAACTATAAACTATGCCACTTGCGCCTATATGCCAAGATTCTCTCGCTATAATCCATGTAATAAATCCACTTAAAAACCAAAGTAAGAAATAGGTTTTATAAGCAATACCATGATAAAAATAAAACAAACACCACATTAATACTAACAATGGTAGGGTGTTGGAAAAAAGATGTTTTACAGAACTATGAATAAAAGGAGATAAGAATATTCCGGGGAGTCCTTTCCAACTTAAAGGATATACCCCTAATTTATAAATAGGTAAATCCAAAGATATATCAATAATGAGTATGAGCCACAAAAGTATAAGAAAAAAAATGGTGGGAATTAAAGCAATACGCATCCGTTTCTTTTCAATTGAAATAACTTTATTTTCGTCAACAACCATAACTTTCTATTTGCATGCTTTGTAACAAATTTACAAAATGTAAAATATAGGCACAAATAAATAGAAGAATAATATGCTTTACTCGTCACTCTCTATATTAATTTGTTTCTGTTGCATAAAAAAAAAACTCTCGTATTGAAAAATAAGATAATCTGTTACAATATCTTTTTCAAAACATTTTCACTACAGTAGATTGGATTTTCACAAGATGAAATTCGCATTAACACCGTGGAAAATGTTTTGAAACACGTTATTTTGATTTTTGTTGCCTTAAATAGCCCAATCATGCTGTTTATTTCAATTACCTATATTGTTTTCTATCATCATTTTGTAGATTTTTTAATTAATAGCATGCTTTTTCATTTTTTACGCCATTTTTCGCTGAAATTTACTCTAAAAAGTATCATTATAGTGATTAAAAACATTTTCACTCCAGTAAATTAGATTTTCATAAGATGAACGTCTTATTTACCGCAGTGGATTTGATTTCCACCTGTTTTTTTGCTCATCTTGTTTTGAATTGTAAATAAAAACAGCCTGTCATTTACAAATTGACACATAAGATGTCTTTTTCTGGATCGCAAGAACGCTATTTTCTTTTTCAGATAAAAATATATTTATGAAATTAGATTATTTTTTGTAATCCTCCTAAATGAATAACATACATGCAAGTAAAATTATAAGAAAAGAAAACTTAGTTCCTATTTGTTTCTTAATATTAATATTTATATCTTTCGGAATAAATCCAATTAAAATGGTTTAAAATGAATTATCTTAAATTTGACAAAGATTTAATTATAAGTCTCGAATACTCCTTATATCGCAATGTGCTGAGAACCAATAGAAGAGGAGCATATCATAACACTTCAATATCAGGATGCAATACAACTAAGTATCAAGGATTATTGGTTATGCCTGTACCCACATTGGACGATGACAACCATTTGATCCTTTCTTCGTTCGATGAAACAGTTATTCAACATGGAGCCGAGTTTAACTTGGGAATTCATAAATACTCTGGAGATAACTACAGTCCACGTGGACATAAGTACATTAGGGAATTTAACAGCGACAGTATTCCTAAAACCATTTATCGTGTAGGAGGTGTTGTTCTTTCTAAAGAAATTATGTTCTCGTCGCAACAGAATTCATTGATGATACGCTATACTTTGTTAGAAGCACATTCGCCTACAACAATCCGTTTCAAACCATTTTTGGCTTTCAGAAATGTATTTATGCTAACCCAAGAGAACGACAATGTAGATAAGTCGTACAGTGAAGTAGAAAATGGAATAAGCACACGTATGTATAGCGTTTACCCTGAATTGTTTATGCAATTTAGTAGTGAAGCGGATTTTATTTATCAACCACACTGGTATAAAGGTATAGAATATTTGCAAGATATGCAGGCAGGCGATACCTATAAAGAAGATTTGTATGTTCCAGGATATTTTGAAATGCCAATCAAAAAAGGTGATATAATTGTTTTTTCAGCTGGCGACACGTTAAAAGATACTTCTACTTTAGTTACAGAGTTTGAGGAGGAGATTAAACGTCGAACACCACGATCATCTTTTTACAATTGTCTCAAAAATTCAAGTCATCAGTTTTTTTATATCCCTAATCCCGACGAACAGTATTTATTGGCAGGATATCCATGGTTTAAGGTCAGAGCACGTGATCAGTTTATTTCCTTACCAGGATGTACTCTTTCAGTGGGACGAGTCGATGATTTCGAAAAAATAATGGACACTGCTATTATACAAATTAGAAAAAATATGGCAGAAATGTCAACACCAGGCTTATTAAAGCAAATAGATGATCCAGATATACCACTTTGGGCAATTTGGGCAATTCAACAATTTGCAAAAGAAAGACCTGAAAAATTTCATGAGAAATATGCAGACATAGTTTTAGAAATTTTAAATTACATATTGGATAACAAACACCCCAATTTGCGAGTTGACGTAGATAATAGTCTATTGTCTACTTTTGGTCGTAATAAACCTGTTAGCTGGATGAACGCGGTTATAGATGGGCACCCAGTTATCCCAAGATCTGGTTTTTTAGTTGAGTTTAATGCATTGTGGTATAACGCACTTAAATTTGGTGAAGAAATTCTAAGAATTAAAGGAGATAAAGTAATGGAATCACAATTATCATTGAAGAGTGATATTGTAAAAGAATCATTTACATCTGTTTTCGTTAATAACGCCGGATATCTTTTTGATTATGTTGATGGAACGCATACAGATTGGAGTCTTAGACCCAATATGATTTTTGCAGTATCTTTGGATTATTCTCCGCTTGAGAAACATAGAAAACGCTCAATTGTAGATTTTGTAACCAAGGAATTATTAACCCCAAAAGGAATAAGATCATTAAGTCCTAAAGGTGAGAACTACAATCCTTATTACTCTTCTAATCGCCGAGAAAGTGAAATTGCTTATTTTAATGGTCCCTCTTTTCCCTGGTTACTGGGTCCATACATTGAAGCATATCTTAAAGTTTACCAACGTAGTGGCATATCTTTGGTAGACCGCATTTTAATAGAAATAGAGGATGAAATATCAAATGACTGTATTGGAACTATTTCAGAACTTTACGACTCGAGTCCACCATTTACGGCTCACGGGGCTTATTCATTTGCAATGAGCGTTGCAGAACTTCTTCGAGCTAAAAAGTTGATGAAAAACTACTCTTAAATATAAATGAAATAGATAAATTATGAAAGCACTCATGTTTGGCTGGGAATTTCCTCCACATATTTTAGGTGGATTAGGCACCGCAAGTTACGGATTAACGCGCGGAATGTCAATACAAGAAGATATGGATATCACCTTTGTAATACCTAAGCCTTGGGGAGATGAAGATCAAAGTTTTCTAAAAATAATAGGTGCTAATAACACCCCAGTGGTCTGGCGTGATATATCACAAGAAACTGCAAAAGAAAGGTTAGAGAAATTCATGGATCCGCAAGAATACTTTAACTTACGAGATAATATTTATGCAGATTTCAATTATATGCACACCAATGATTTAGGTTGTATAGAATTTTCAGGAAAATATCCTGACAATCTTATAGAAGAGATAAACAATTATTCGATTGTTGCTGGAGTTATTGCTCGAACATATGATTTTGATATTATTCATTCGCATGATTGGCTCACCTATCCTGCTGGGCTACACTCCAAAACTATTACTGGTAAACCCTTGGTGTTACATGTACATGCTACAGATTTCGATAGAAGTGGCGGAGACGTGAATCCCATTGTCTACAACATCGAAAAAAACGGTATGGATCATGCCGACCACATCATCTGTGTGAGCAATCTTACAAGACAAACAGTGATAGATAAATATCACCAAGATCCTTCAAAAGTAACAACAGTGCATAATGCAGTTGAGCCTCTTAGTCCTGAAATATTGGCTATAGAACGAATAACGGAGGTACCCGAGAAAGTGGTTACATTTTTAGGACGTATTACAATGCAAAAAGGACCAGAATACTTTGTTGACGCTGCAACTCAAGTGCTTAAACACACAAATCATGTGCGTTTTGTTATGGCAGGGAGTGGCGACATGATGAACAAAATGATACGATTAGTTGCCGATAGAGGGATTGCTGATAAATTCCATTTCACAGGTTTTCTAAAAGGGAAGCAAGTATATGAAATGCTTAAATCAAGTGACGTTTACGTAATGCCATCGGTTTCAGAACCCTTCGGTATATCTCCCTTAGAGGCTATGCAGTGTGGTGTACCATCCATTATTTCATATCAATCTGGATGTGCGGAAATATTGAAAAATGTGATTAAGACAGATTATTGGGACGTTGATGGGATGGCCGATGCAATTTACTCTATTTGCACATATAAGGGTATGGAGAATTTTTTGCAAATAGAGGGAAAGAAAGAAGTTGATGAGATAAAATGGGAATATGCCGGACAAAAAGTACGCGACATTTATAATAAGTTTGTGGGTTAAAAAAAGAAACAATTGAAAATTTAATAAAATATGAAGACCATCTGTTTTTACTTTCAAATTCATCAACCTTTTAGGTTGAAAAGATATAGATTCTTTAATATTGGAAGAGACCATTATTATTATGATGATTTTTCCAATGAGGATATAATGCAAAGAATTGCACAAAGTTCATTTATTCCAGCCAATAGAATGCTATTTGATTTAATAAATCAATATAAAGGACGATTTAAAGTTGCTTTTTCAATTTCTGGTACTGCATTAGAGCAGATGGAAATGTATGCACCTGAGGTTATTGATGGTCTTAGACAATTAGCTAATACTGGCAACGTAGAGTTTTTAACTGAAACTTATGCACACTCATTAGCTTCTATGGCTGATCCTATTGAGTTCAAAAACCAAGTGAGGCAGCATTCTGATAGAATTGAAATGCTATTTGATCAAAAACCCACAGTTTTCAGAAATACAGAACTTATTTATTCAAACGAGATTGGCAATGCTGTTTACGAGTTGGGATATGATAAAATGATAACTGAAGGAGCCAAACATATTTTAGGTTGGAAAAGTCCTAACTATGTGTACACATCATCTGAACAGCCAAAACTAAAGCTTTTACTCAAAAATTATAAGTTTAGTGACGATATCATGTACAGGTTCTCCAATTATAACTGGAATGAATACCCCTTAACAGCAGATAAGTTTATTAGCTGGATTGATAAATCACCTGCAGAAGAAGAGGTTGTGAATTTGTTTATGAACTATGAGACATTTGGTAATATTCAACATGCTAACAGTGGAATTTTCGAATTCATGAAGGCGCTTCCCCATTATGCATTTGAAAAAGGAATTGAATTTGCTACACCTTCTGAAGTATTGGAGTCTCATAAACCTGCGGGTATATTTGACGCACCATTTCCTATTTCGTGGGCTGACGAAGAGCGCGATTTAAGTGCATGGCTTGGTAATACACTTCAAAAAGAGGCTTATAAAACCCTTTATAATATAGGTGAAAGAGTACGTATGTGTGATGATCGTAGATTAAAACAAGACTGGCTTTATCTACAAACAAGTGATCATTTCTATTACATGTCAACTAAACATTTTTCAGATGGCGCTGTTCACGAACAGTTTAGTCCATACTCTACTCCCTATGACGCGTTTAACAACTATATGAATGTGCTTAGCGATTTCATTGGAAGGGTGAAGGCACAATTCCCTGATTCCGTAGAAAATGAAGAGCTCAACGCTCTTCTAATAACTATTAATAATCAAGCATCGGAGATTAAGAAGCTGCAAGCTGAATTAAAAACTGTTATCAATAAAAACATAGAAAAACTTGTAGAGCCATCTCCTGAAAAAGTATCATCTCAAAAAAAAGAAAAAACAAAAAAGAAGTGAACTATTAGTGGATCTTAAGACCTATCTTTTCTATTCCTGTTAAACGAAGATCCTGCATTGCATGATGGATACAAATCTTAATCGGCATTACAGAATCTTTATTTAAATGAGTTTTATATAAAATAGAAACTTGTCTGGTAGGACCATTTCCGCTACCTTTCCACTTTCCATTTTCATTTGTAAAATGGCATGCTAATGTGTCCCGCACTACTGTGCTATCTTGAAAGGTTTGATCTAAGTATAACCATAACATTTTATACACATAATCTAAGTTATGCGTTATCTCCACATCTATATTATATATATTGGGGGGAATTAGTGGAACTGAGTCTAAGTTAAAACAAAACTCACTGTTTTTACTCCATTGGTTTTGAGATATATTTACAAACTCATAATAGACCTCTTTGTGTGAACAAGACAATAAGGTGAGAGTAAAGATTCCAATTAAATATTGGGTTAAATTACTTCTCATCTTGACCTGAACCTCTATTTGAATTTCGTTTATTTTTATTTTTTCTGCGAGAGGACTTTCTTTTTTTACTTTTAGGTTTGTCTTGTACAGAATTATCAAAACGTGTTATACTATCGTCATTTAAGGAATTACCACCATATACTTCTCTTGGTTTCTGCTTTTCTTCTGTTTCACCAATTAAATTATTAGGTTTTATACCTTTCTTATTTAAAGAGATTAATTCATAAACCCGATCTTTATGAATTGTAACTAAAGTAGAAACTCCATTTTTCCCTAAAGAGTAGGTCATCATTCCAGAAAAAATATCTGTTTTAAAATGATAATACTCTCCTTCTTTGGTTTCTAAAACGACTTCTCGTGATGGAAGTTTTCTTTGAGCCTCTATATATCCATCAACTTCGTAGTTGAGACAACATTTTAATTTAGCACATTGACCAGCCAGCTTTTGGGGATTAATAGATAGCTCTTGAATACGTGCAGCAGAGGTTGAGACAGAAACAAAATTAGTAAGCCAACCGCTGCAGCAAAGCTGCCGACCGCAAGGACCGATGCCTCCAATACGACCTGCTTCCTGTCTGGCTCCTATTTGCTTCATTTCAACCTTCACTCTAAATTCGCTTGCTAAGATCTTTATGAGTTCTCTAAAATCTACACGTTCATCGGCAATGTAATAAAATATAGCTTTGTTTCCATCTCCTTGATATTCCACATCACCAATCTTCATATCTAAACCCAAGTCTTGAGAAATCTCTCTGGATCTAATCATTGTTATCTCCTCGCGAGATTTTGCTAACTCATACTTTTCTAAATCTCCTTCGCGTGCAATCCTATAAATTCGTCGTAGTCCGTTTTCCGTGAGTCGAAAATTGTTCTTTTTCATCTGCAACAACACCAGCTTTCCTGTTAACGTTACAGTTCCTATATCATGACCAGGTAATGCTTCTACGGCAACAACGTCACCTTGTTTTAATTCAATATTAGTGCTATTAATGTAAAAACTTTTTCGAGTATTTTTAAATTGAACTTCCACTAAATTGGTGCAATTTTGCATTTCGGGAAAATCTTCTAACCAATTATAAGTATGAAGTTTACTATTAAAACTATAACAAGCCAGACGTTTTCTATTTTCTTTATTTATTAAAACACTCTGAGAGTTAAATTCTTTGAGTGATTCTTTATCTATTTGATATTCCATATATAATTATAGATTTGCAACTTTGTAATATAATTGCTTATACCAAAACAAATCTTTTCTTTTTTAATTGTTGTAAATCATTTGCAATATAACAAATTATTTTTTTATGAGCATTGTCAACTTCAAACATAAATCAAGAAAGATAATTTTAGCATTACCATTTTGCTCAATTTGTTTGTAAGCTAAAGCAAACTCTTTTGACAAATTCTCTATATTCCCTTCATGAATTGATTTAGAAAAATGTTTTCCAAGGTCTTCCTCGTTCTTATTCAAATATACTAATTCGGGTACATTGAAATTGATTATAAAAAACTCACGGAACATTCTTAGTGAATAAGTAATAAAACTTTTTTGTACTTCACGACCAGTTCTTGAAAGCTCTTCAGCAATCTCTTTTATTGATTTAATTTTCTTTGAAAGGGAAGCAGTCATCATTTTATTGAAAAGAATCAAAAGAGCTTTAGATTCTTCATTAGATTCAACTATATCCATAACTTTAGAGTAGCTACCATTTGCTATGTGAGCAACAGATTGAGCATCATTTAGTGATAAATTGTAATTGGAGCGAATTGCATCTATCATTATGTCATGTTCAATGGCTCTTATATGGATTGGTTGACATCTTGAACGAATAGTGGTAATTACTCTCTCTAAATCTTCTGAGATTAATAGAAAGATTGTTTGTGCTGGTGGCTCTTCAATGAGCTTTAGAAGTTTATTTGCGCACTCTACATTCATCTTTTCGGGCAACCAAACAATCATAGTTTTGTATTTGCCTTCATAAGACTTCAAGCTTAACTTACGAATAATCTCTTCGCTTTCTTGTGAATAAATAAGACCTTGAGCGTTTTTAGCATCAATGTATTGGAGCCATTTACTCAAATTGAAATAGGTGTTCTCAGCTAAAAAAGAACGCCATTTGGGTAAATAGTTATCACATACAATCAGTTTTTCCGCTTTTTTTTGAACCATAGGAAAAACAAAATGCAAATCGGGATGGGCTAATTTATCAATTTTTAAACAAGAACTACATTTTCCACAAGAATCAGTCTCTCCAGGATTAGCACAATTCAGATATCTGGCATAAGCTATTGCTAAAGGTAATTTACCAACACCTTCAGCTCCATAGATCATGCGCGCATGAGGAATATAACCCTTTTGAACTGATTCGATTAAATGTTTTTTTATATCGGTCAACCCAATTATGTCACTAAAATACATAGTCTCGTTTTTTAAATCGTATCTCTAAATTATATTAGTAAATAGCCTTAGCTATTTGGTATACACTATCAGATGCCATAAATGAGTAGAAGTGTATGCTGGGAACATTAAAAGCTATTAACTCTTTACATTGTTGTGTACACCATTCTATGCCAACTCTTTTTGCATCTTCATCAGTATGGCAAGCTTTCAACTCTTTTGCTAATGGCTCAGGAATTGCCGATCTAAAAATGACCGGTAATATATTTAATTGATTCTTTAAATGTATTGGCTTAATACCTGGTATAATTGGAACATTTATGTTCTCTCTCCTACATAATTCAACAAACTTAAAATATTTATCGTTGTCGAAAAACATCTGAGTAACTAAGTAGTCTGCCCCATTCTCTACTTTCTTCTTTAAATAATAAAGTTCCGATTCCATGTTTTGAGATTCTGCATGCATTTCTGGATAACAAGCCATTCCATAAGAAAACGGTCTTTCGGGTGCATCAAAAGTAGAGCTGTCAAATGAAATTCCTTTGTTAAAATTATTTACCTGTGATTGCAAATCAGTCGAATACTCATTACTATCCATTGACAACTGATCAGAGTCTAACTTAGAGGCATCTCCTCTAAGCAGCAATAAATCATTTACACCAAGAAAAGAAAGATCGAAAAGTGCATACTCCGTTTCTTCTCTCGTAAAGCCTTTGCATATTATATGTGGAACTGCAGTAATATTATATTTGTTTTGAATTGCCGCAGCAATAGCAACCGAACCTGGACGTTTACGAATATTTCTTTTCTGTATGCTCCCATCATCATGTTTTAAAATTACATTTTCACTGTGATGAGTAGTTATATTAATATACTTTGGGTCAAACTCTTTGAGACGATCCACTATATTAAAAACTTGTTGTATACTTTTGCCCTTAAGAGGAGGTAACAATTCAAAAGAAAAAGCTGTTTTACCCTTATTACTCTTAATCAATTTCGAAACTTCCATAACACTATTTTCACATTTTATTTATTTAAATATGGCTTTAAATAAATCATTTGCATTTACATATATAAGAAGCCCAAAGAGAAGAATCATACCCACAATTTGAGCATATTCCATGAATTTATCATTAGGTTTACGACGGGTAACCACTTCATACAGTAAGAACATTACATGACCTCCATCAAGAGCAGGTATAGGCAGTATATTCATAAAAGCTAAAATAACGGATAGAAATGCTGTCATTTTCCAAAATGCAAACCAATCCCACATCGGTGGAAAGAAATTACCTATTGCTCCAAAACCGCCAAGAGATGAAGCACCTTCTTTTGTGAACACATATTTAAACTGCGCTATATATCCTTTAAGTGTGCGTAAACCGAACTTTACTCCAACAGGAAATGATCCGAAAAATGAATATGTATCTGTAGAAACAAAGGTTTTTACAGCTATCCCTATAGTACCACTGTCACTAACATCAACAAGATTAGATTGCAAAACACCATCACGATAAAAATCTAAACTAACTTGATTATCTCTATGTTTTTCAAGTTCACTCTTAAAATCTGTGAATGTAGGTGTTATAGTTCCATTAATCGCGACTAAACTATCACCTGGAAGGAGACCTGTTTTATCAGCATTTCCATTTTCCTCAATATCTTGAATAACTGTTGGCAATCGATATCCCGCAAAACCTTTCTTTTGTTCCATTAGTTTTTGAACAAAATTGTCAGGCATGGCAATATCTATTTGTTCTCCATCTCTTATAACTGTGACAATATCAGCCTCTATGACATGGCTTGCAAAGTTGTCGACAAGATCAAAACGATCAATAACCTCTTCGCCATCAGCATATAATATAATATCTCCATCTTTAAAACCTGCTTCTTTAGCTGTTTCGCTAAACTCCATTCCTTGACTTACATTCTTCAAAGAGATATAGCTATCACCCCAAGTAAATATAATCATTGAGTAGATGAAAAAGGCAAGTAATAAATTAAATATTACACCTCCTGTCATAACTAACAAGCGTTGCCATGCTGGTTTAGAGCGAAATTCCCAAGGTTTAGGAGGCAGTTTCATTTGTTCTTTATCCATTGACTCATCAATCATTCCAGATATTTTGCAGTATCCTCCTAAAGGCACCCATCCAATTCCCCATTCGGTATCGTTTTCGTATTTACGCCAATCTTCAACAGGTAATTCTTCTGCTGAAATCACTTCCCACTCTGTTTTTTTATTTTCGTTCAATAACGGCTTACCCTCTTCATCTAACTTCTCTCGTAACATGTCAGGAGTATTTTTCGAAAATAGCTTTACTTTCCATTTGCCATTTATTTTCTTGGCACGCACAATTGAAAATACTGGGTTGAAAAACATATAAAACTTTTCGACTCTAATTTTGAAAAGTTTTGAAAATAAGTAGTGTCCGTATTCGTGTACTATTACAAGAATTGACAAGCTCAAAATAAGTTGTATTGCTTTTATTAAAAATGTTTCCATTGCTAAGTTAATTCGCTATTAAGTGTGCTAATTATTTATTATTTATAAATTATTTATTATTTCAGTTGCCATTTTACGTGCCTCAATATCTGTCTCAAAATAATCTTCTAAAGCAGGAGATTCAATAAACGAAACATTGTGCATTGTTTGTTCTAATACATCGCTCATTGCAAGAAAGGATATTTGATCATTTAAAAACCCATCAACTGCAATTTCGTTTGCAGCATTAAGTATACAAGGCATATTGCCTCCTTTTTCTATTGCTTCATAAGCAAAAGTAAGATTTTTAAATACGTCTAAATCAGGTTTCTCAAAAGTTAAATTAGATAGTTCAAAAAAGTTAGCTGACTTAAAGTTTGATTTAAAACGTTCGGGATATGTGAATGCGTATTGAATTGGTATCCGCATATCGGGTACACCCATTTGAGCAATAACAGATGTATCTGCAAATTCAACCATAGAATGTACTATTGATTGAGGATGCACTATCACTTCTATTTGAGATGGTTCAACATCAAACAACCATTTGGTTTCAATCATCTCAAAACCTTTATTCATAAGGGTTGAAGAGTCTATAGTTACTTTTGGACCCATATTCCATCTTGGATGATTTAGTGCTTGATTTTTATCAACAAGCTTCAATTTGTCTTTCGAATAATTTCTAAAAGGTCCTCCAGAAGCAGTTAGCCAGATTTTATTTATTCGATTTAATTCCTCTCCATTTAAACATTGAAAGATTGCAGAATGCTCCGAGTCCACTGGCAAAATGGGAGCTCCATTTTTTAGTGCAATATCAATAATATAATCTCCTGCAACTACTAATGTTTCTTTGTTAGCTAAAGCAATAGTTTTACCCGCTTTTAAAGCACTAACTGTAGGTTTTAATCCAGAAAAACCTACCATAGCAGTTAGCACAATATCAATATCATCAGTTTGAACAATGTCGCAAATTGACTCCATTCCAGACCAAACTTTAATGGGATAATTGCTAAGTGCATCTTTCAAAACCTGATATTTACTATCATTTCCTATTACTACAATTTCAGGTAAAAAATGAATAGCTTGTTTAATAAGCAAATCAATATTGTTGTTCGCCGTGAGAGCATACACTTCAAATTTGTCAGTATGTTGAGCTACAACATCTAACGCTTGTGTACCAATAGATCCTGTGGAACCTAAAATTGCAATTTGCTTTTTTCTTTTCTCCATATTTGTTTGATTGCATTAATCATGCAAAGTTAATAAAAAACTATGAATAATATTTTGATAAAGATTAATAGTCAAAAAAGCTAATAGCAGGTGAACTTGAGTTTGAAAACTATCAATTTTGGTATAAAAACATGCCTAATATTAATTTTCTATTAACCCTTCTGGTAGATTTAATTGAAGTTGTTTTGTCTTTGAATTTATATCAATGATGAAATCTTGAGTAGCAGGTATCAATAACTCTTTTTCTTTGCTCAAAACTACAAATAGGACATTCATAGTTGAAGAATCCACACTATCGATTACACCAATTAGCTTCCCGCTTTCATCTATTATTGAAAATCCAATAAACCTTTCCCATTCAGATTCTATATCTAACACCTCTTGAGCGTCTTGGATAATATCGCTTGGAAGATAAATTAAAGTGTCATTATAATTAATAGCTTCCTCAAGAGAATTTATTCCCTCAATTTTGATAATGCCACTTACATTTGAAATAAAACGAAAACTTTCAATAAAAAAAGGAACATAAGTTCCATCTAAAAGGAAAAAATAAAAGTTGTTGTCTGTTTCAGCAAAATTAATTTGAGTAAAAAGAAAAATCATTTCTCCTTTCACCCCATGAGGCTTTAGTATTTTCCCAATTTCTATTAAATCCTTTTCATTAATCATGTTTTATCGTCTTCTTTGGTTTTTTATTGCTCTGGAACGATTCCTTGAAATATTTGGTGAAGATTTAAAAGTAGGCATTACGTACTTATCAGCATCTAATTTAATTTTACCTCCAGATAGTTCCTCCAAATCATTTAAAATATCTTCGTTGTCTGGTTCTCTATTCCATTGAGAATATGATTTTTTCATTTGATGTACAAGAAGACGAATAAATTGATTTTTCTTGTCACCATCTTCCATTTCTACAGCTTTTTCGATCATTCGTTCTAAGGTTTTACCGTAATGACGATACTTCATTGTAGGTCTGCTATATTCGATCTTTCGAGGATGAGCAACCAATTCTTCTTTCTTAATTATTTCATATGGATAATCTATATCTAATTTAAAGTCTGACATTATTGCTAAATGATCCCACAGTATATGCTTAAAATCATTTACATTCCGTAGATGTGGAAACATATTCCCCATAATCCCTATTAAAGAATGGGCGCATTTAGTGCGTTGTTCTTTGTCCTCTAATTTAACACAGTAGTCTACCATGTTATGAATATTTCTACCATATTCAGGTAGAATTAATTTTTCTTTTTGTGTGTTGTATTTCATATCATTTATCTTAATTTCAAAACATCTCCTTCTACAGGAATATATTCATAATCTCTTTTATTCATTTTATATAAGTTCTTTACTTTCAGTCCATATTTTTGAGATATACTGTGCATCGATTCTCCTATTTGAACAATATGTTCATAATATGGCTTGTCTGCACGTGATTTCTTTTTCTGAAAATAAACAATATCTCCCTCGTTTAAAGGAAACCCATTTGGCACCTCATTATATTTAAGTATATCTTTAACTTTAAAATTAAATTCATTCGCTATTTTCTCATATGTATCACCATTTTGAGCTAAAACATATACAAGACCATGAGTTTTATAGGGTTGATGCTTCCAAGATTGAACAGATGAACCTTGATCTATCCGAGCATTTGATCCTTGAGAGTCAACTATATAGTTTTTATTATCAAACCGGTAAAGCTCATAATCTTCGATAAGTTTTATTAGTTTATTTGCATAAGCTCTATCTGTTGCGTATCCTGATTTTTGTAAACCTCGCGCCCAACCTTTAAAATCAGTAGGAGATAAATTAAAAAGAAACTTATAACGAGCACCGTTCACTAAAAAGAGAGAATGATCTTCAAATGAATCTTCAGCATAACGATATTTTCGAAAACAATCGTTAGGTGTATCATCTTTGGCATAAACTCTCCCTCCTGTCCAACTACGGTGACATTTAATTCCGAAGTGATTGTTAGAACGTTTTGTCAATTCACTCATTCCAGCACCAGACTCTAACAATCCCTGAGCTAAAGTAATAGAAGCTGGTATGTTATATTTTCGCATATGCTGCATTGCAATGGGGCTATATTTATTAATATAGTCTTCGTAGACTTTATATCTTTTCTGTGAGTAACTCTGAAAAACACTTGAGACTGTAAAGAAAACTACAAACAACAACTTAAAGAGCAATTTATTTCTATTTCGGGTCAAAATCATTTCTAAATTGTGTAATTTTGAACTATAAATCAAAAACAGTTCATATGAAGCAAATTAATTTAACTACAAAGATAACCGTTTATAGTTACGATGAATGCACAGACGTAGAAAAAAAACTAATTGATGCAGCAAAAGAAGCAACTTCTAATGCTTACGCACCTTATTCTAAATTTAATGTGGGCGCAGCGCTATTATTAGAAAACGGTCAAATTATAACTGGAAACAACCAAGAAAATGCAGCTTATCCCTCTGGTTTATGTGCAGAGCGTACAGCTGTTTTCTATGCAAATGCACAGTATCCAGAACAAAAAGTTGAAGCTTTAGCAATTGCTGCATTTTACGATGGAGATTTTACTTCAGATTTAACTTCACCATGCGGAAGCTGTCGACAAGTACTTTTAGAAGTGGAAAGCCGATATGAATCAGATGTTAGAATATTAATGTACAATCGGAAGAACGAAGTTTTTGTAGCCGATAGTATGCGCAGCTTAATGCCCTTGAGTTTCGGTAAGCAAGCATTTGATCAAAAAAATCAATAAGATACATCTGTAAAAGATTTTAAGAACCACTTACCATCTTTTTTAGTAAAGAAATAATTAGCGAATATTCCGTTATCAATGCCTCTAAGTTCTATTAGAGCAGAATCTTCATATAATCTAATATTCTGTTCGTATCTGTCCATTTGCCTTGTTGTATAAGTGCTATCATAAGAAAAGTCAAGTAGAAACCAGTCTGCATAATCTATTTCCTCTTTAACAGTTCTCATTTCATAACCTACAGGATCAAGAACCGTAGCCTGTAATGGAAATAAAACACGTTGTCGTTGAAAGGTTGGTCTTTTATTAAAGGACTCCAAAAAAGCAGTAAAGTTCTCTCCATTTAATGAGTCAGCATTTTCTTGTTTATTTTTAGCTCCATCCCTCTTTTCAGAATTTTGCAAACAAGAAACTGCACTTATATAGATAAAGAAACTCAATATAAAAAAAAGAACAGTTTTTATTTTCATTTTTGTTTTATTATTATAGCTCATTATTAACCTTGAGCTATTTGATGTAAAAATAGACAATAAATTACACATTATACAGATTAAACACAATTTTATTTTTATAGTTTAACAAAACCTACTATATTTGAGCATTCATTTTACTGTTAAATCAATATTATCTATCTTATTCGAAAAAGTTTTCTTTACAATATAATAGATAAGTGATCTAATTTTTATCAATTAATTTTATCAACAACTTTTCATGAATTGTAAATTAATTTTATTTTTATCAATCATAGTATTGATAAGTGTATCATCTTGCATGCAAGATCATCCTAATCATTTAGATATGATTAAAGAGATAAATGTTTATGCTTCAATTGAAAATTCTTCAATCCCAATATCACAGACAAGAGCATCCAATAGTGTCTGGGATAAAAATGATGTAATTGGTATATTTATGACGAAAGCGAACTCACCATTATCATCAGCTCTTGCATCTAATGCTAAATATGTGACGACAGATGGTACTCCTATTTTTTTACCCGTCGCATCTCATGAAATTTACTTCCCTTTCAATGAAGAAATGGTAGACTTCATAGCTTATTATCCATACAAAGAGACGTTAGACAATTTAAATTATTCAATTGACGTGTCTGATCAGACTACTTTGGAGCATATTGACCTATTGTATGCTAACAATGTGAAAGAAGTCGTTAGCTCTAATAAAAATATTAACCTAACTTTTAAACACCAACTGAGTAAGGTTATTTTAAATATAACAAAGGAAGGTGTTACCTCCGATTTAGCTGGTCTTAAAGCTGAGATAACTAATCAAAATACCAAAGCTACTTTCTCATTAGCAAATGGCACAATTAGTAACGAGAATGAACCTGCAAATATTTCCTTTAGTGTTAGTAGCGATGGAGCAATAGCTCAAGCTATATTACTACCAACAGCATCTTTGATTGATAAAAAACTAAAGCTAACTCTGGGCGCCTCTACATATTCTTATGATCTTGGTGAAAACAAAACAATTACATCATTTGATGCGTCAACTAAATACTCTTTGAAGGTCGTTTTAAAAGAAGGAGTCGGTGTTACTTTAGAGAACTTATCAACAAATATTGAAGACTGGCTGGAAGGACCTACCGAAAATATCACTGCAGACGAAGAATTACAAAATCAGCCAGATAACCCACCAGAAGAATTGCCAGGAGAAGAACCACAAGAGGGAGATGGATCAGAAGTAAATCCTTATACGGTGGAGCAAGCGCAAATGATTACAGAAGAAAAAAAGGTATGGGTAAAAGGTTATATTGTAGGATATTATACGGGATCTAAGAAAAAGACTTTTTTTAATGGTATATTAAATGCAAGAAGTTTAAATATTGCAATAGCATCCTCAGCATTGGAAGAAGATCCAAATATGACATTTCAGATAGACTTACTCAATAATGCACATAAAGACATAAAAGAAAAAATTGATTTAAAGAACAACCCAAAAAACTTTCTGGAAAAAATAGCCTTATTTGGAGATATTGAGAACTATTTGGGAGAAATAATGCTCAAAAACGTTAAATCAGCAATTATTGACGGTGTAAAAATTGGAGATTCGAGATAATAAAACACAAATTACAGTTGTAATAATTCAATGCTTTTCCTTTGAATTAAATCATAATATAATTACCTATCTAACTATGATTCTTCAACTCAATTTTAAACATTTTGGAGCAATTCCGCCAAAATATTAATACATTTGATGTTCACCTCATGACACTATACAATTCATAACTCTATGACTAATAAACTTCTGTTAATCTCCGCCACATCAATGCTTTCAGGAAGCGTAATGGCTGCTAATCCCACTAACATTGTTCTTATCAATTTAGATGACGTTGGCTATGGCGATTTCTCTTTCAATGGTGCTTATGGATACAAAACACCCAACATAGACCAAATGGCTGCAGATGGAATGCGCTTCACCCACTTTTTGGTTTGCCAACCCATTAGTGGAGCATCGCGTGCAGGTCTGCTTACTGGTTGCTATCCAAATCGCATAGGTTTTTCGGGGGCTCCTGGTCCAGATTCAGATTATGGTATCCATCCCGATGAGATGACTATGGGCGAACTATTGAAACAAAAGGATTATAAAACTGCCATCTTTGGTAAGTGGCATTTGGGCGATGCCAAACAGTTTCTTCCATTGCAAAATGGATTTGACCAATATTATGGCCTACCCTATTCCAATGATATGTGGCCTTTTCATCCACAGCAAGGCTCAGTGTTTAACTTCCCCGATCTACCCACATATGATGGTAATGAAATAATAGGCTACAACACTGATCAAACCAAATTTACTACTGATTATACAACCCGCACCATCGATTTTATAAAGAAAAATAAGGATGAACCTTTCTTTGTATATCTGGCACATTCTATGCCCCATGTTCCACTTTTTGTTTCCGACAAGTTTAAAGGAAAAAGCGAACAAGGACTCTTCGGAGATGTAATGATGGAAATAGATTGGAGTGTTGGTGAAGTTTTCAAAACACTGCGAGAGTTGGGGTTAGAGGAAAACACATTGGTGATACTTACTTCCGACAATGGACCGTGGGCAAACTATGGTAACCATGCAGGTTCTGCAGGTGGATTGCGAGAAGCCAAGGCAGCCACTTTTGATGGTGGTAACCGAGTGCCGTGCGTCATGTATTGGAAAGGGAAGATTGAACCCGGAACGACTTGCAATAAGTTGACCTCGAATATTGACCTGCTGCCTACAATAGCAGAAATTACAGGTGCTCCATTATCTGACAGAAAAATTGATGGCGTTAGCATTCTTCCTCTTATGAAGAATGAAGAAAATGCAAATCCACGTAAATCATTCACCTATTACTTTAATAAAAATGATTTGGAAGCTGTAACAAATGGCATATTCAAATTGGTTTTTCCGCATCGCCATGTCACTTATGGAGCTTATGTGCCTGGAGTTGACGGTCAACCAGGTAAGCTAACTACTGTGGATATGCAAAAAGCAGAATTGTATGATTTGCGAAGAGATCCAGGTGAACGTTACGATGTTCTTTCTCAAAAGCCCGAAATAGCCGCCAAGCTGATAAAGATAGCTGATGAAATGCGTTTTGAGTTGGGTGATAATTTAATGAGCATACAAGGAAAAGAAAATCGCGAATCGGGCAAAGCCATAAGAACCAAATAATGATATGATAAAGAAAAACATTTTACTCCCCGCATTACTTTTAGCATCTGTCAATTCTGTTGTTCCACAAAACAATAGCTCAACCAATGATAAGAATGAGGAAGATCAGCGTCCAAACATTCTTTTCATTCTTTCCGATGATCACACTTCGCAAGCATGGGGTGTGTATGGTGGAGTGTTGGCTGACTATGTAAAGAACGAAAACATCAAACGCTTAGCAGAAGAGGGATGCGTATTGGACAATGCGTTTTGCACTAACTCCATTTCTGTTCCAAGTCGCGCTGCCATACTAACTGGAGCCTATAGTCATGTTAATGGTGTTTATACATTGAGCGATGCCCTCTATCCAGAAGCCGACAACATTGCTAAACGCATACAAGATGGAGGATATCAAACAGCATTGTTTGGGAAGTGGCACTTGAAAAAGGAACCGTCTGGGTTTGATGATTATCTTGTCTTTCATGACCAAGGAGAGTATCATGACCCAATTATGAAATCGTCTAAAAACTGGATTGACGATGATAAAGGAAGACAGGGAGATACTATTAAAGGATTCTCTACTGACATTGTTACAGCTAAAACAATAGACTGGATAAAAAACAGCGACAAGGACGAACCATTTATGGTGATGTGCCACTTTAAAGCGACTCACGAACCTTGGGATTTTCCGGAAAGACTGAAGCATTTATATGATGATGTAGAGTTTCCTGAGCCTGACAACTTGTTTGAGTTTGGTCCTGAACTTTCAGGAAGAACATTTCCTGGTCAACAATTAGAAAATTTAGGTCAAAGATGGGAAACGGCTTCTAAAGACCCCGCCTCGTGGTGGACAGTCTATCCTGAATTGCCGTTTTCGAGTCAAGGTTTAGAAAAAGAAGCTGCACGTAAAAAGATTTATCAAAAACTCATCAAAGATTACTTGCGTTGTGGCGCTGCCATTGATGATAATATTGGTAAACTTCTTGATTTCTTGGACGAAGAAGGATTGGCTGAAAATACCATTGTAGTGTATGTTTCAGATCAAGGCTATTTCTTAGGAGAGCATGGCTTCTTTGATAAAAGAATGATGTATGAAGAATCTTTGAGAATGCCATTCGTTATAAGATACCCAAAAGAAATACCTGCAGGAACACGTAATGATGATATTATACTAAATATCGACTTCGCATCATTGCTTGCAGATTACGCAAAAACAGATGTTCCTGTCACTTCACAAGGACGTAGCTTCCGAAACAACTTGAAGCGTGAAACTCCAGCCGATTGGCGCAAGTCGATGTACTACCGATATTGGACACACCACGACATTAGACCTGCACACATGGGCATTCGCAATCATCGCTATAAACTGATGTTCCTATATGCAGACCGATTGAACGCTACAGGTTCACAAAAAGAATCTAAAATCCCTTCATGGGAGTTTTACGACTTAATGACAGACCCGAATGAAAATAAAAATCTTTATGGCTCTCCTTCCTATTCTCATATCATTGATGAAATGAAAAAGGAAATGATTATGCAACGTCGCCGTGTTGGAGATACAGATAAAGAGAATCCACGAATGGCAGAAATTATGGATCAATATTATTGGTAAGAAATTAAATACAAGTAATCATGAATAAGATACTATTACTCTTTTTCTTATCTGCATTTATAGCATGCGGACAACCTAAAAAAGATAACCTAAAAAACAAAGCTAATCAAAAGCCAAACGTGCTTTTCATTTGTGTAGATGACTTGCGTCCTGAATTGGGTTGCTATGGTAAAGAATATATCCACACGCCCAACATCGATCATTTGGCCCAATCGGGGACTATCTTCACCAATCATTATGTGCAAGTGCCAACAAGTGGGGCATCACGCTATAGCATGCTAACAGGAATGCTCCCTGCAACAAAAGGATACTTGAGCAACGATGCTTTCGAGCACTTTATATCTAAAAAGCCTGAGACTGATGTACCCGAAACTTTTATACATCATTTGCGTCGCAACAATTATTATACCGTAGGAGTTGGGAAAATTAGTCACTCTGCCGATGGACTATTGTATGCTTACACCGATTCGGTTGGCACTGATTACGAACTACCACATAGTTGGGACGAAATGTTATTTGACCACGGTAAATGGGGAACTGGTTGGAATGCTTTTTTTGGATACGCCAATGGTGAAAATCGGCAAAGCATGAAAAATCAAGTGAAACCATATGAAATGGGCGATGTAGACGATTTAGGCTATCCAGATGGATTGACGGCTCAACTTGCAATTAAGAAAATAGAAGAGTTAGCAAATAAAGATCAGCCTTTCTTTTTATCTGTAGGTTTTTTTAAACCACATCTGCCTTTCAACTCACCGAAGAAGTATTGGGACATGTATGATGAGAGCAATCTACCACTATCACCCAATCCTGCTATTCCAGAAAATGTGAGCAAAGCAAGTTTGCAAGAAAGTGGTGAATTTAATAGTTATAAACTGGGCGATGAAGCAGCTTCTTTAGATGGACCCATTTCGGATGATTATGCCAGAAAGCTTCGACACGCCTATTTCGCCTGCGTAAGCTACACTGATGCGTTAATTGGAAAACTATTAGAAGAGCTTGACAAACAAGGATTGACAGATAACACCATTGTTGTTCTTTGGGGAGATCATGGCTGGCATTTGGGCGATCAATTGGTGTGGGGAAAACACACTATTTTTGAACGAGCAGTAAATAGTCCTTTAATTATTAGAGCTCCTCAGAAAATGGATAGTAACAATAAAACAATTCAAAACATTGTGAGTTCTGTAGATATTTATCCAACATTAATGGAGATGTGTGCTGTTGAAATGCCGCATTCAACGGATGGTAAAAGCTTAGTTTCTCTGTTAAAAGGAAAAAGCACTGACATGGAAGATGCAGCTTACAGCTATTTTAGAAACGGCATTTCCATGCGCACCAATCTTTACCGATTGACTAAGTATTTCAGAAACCAACAACCCGTTATTGAATTGTATGACCACACAACTGACCCGAATGAAACGTTAAATGTTGCGGACAGATATCCTGAAATTGTGGATAAACTGATGCCTTTGTGGGAAAAAGGGAATACAGGGATTTATTGAAAAAATTAATTGTACTTAAACAAAATAATCAAGAGATTATAAACATTTCGATAAGAAAAACTAAATCAGATATCCTGACAACTTTATTATCGGTTAGGAACTTGAAGGAATTCATCAACAAGTAGAACTAAACAATGGAGTAGAATTAGAATTTACCATAATTGGAGAATTTATAAAGATTGACTGACAAATAAAAACAATTTTAAATATTTGCTCTTTTGTTGTAAAGAATAAGTTCTTTAATCAGCTACTATAATGCAATCATTATAGTAGCTGATTTTTATATCGTGTAAGCTAACAAATCACATTACGACCCTTTCATAATAAAAATCTTTGTAACAAATGTTGCAAATTTGACTATAGAAAAGGAATGTTTCTTATATTTGAATATATTCAAGAAAAAGACAGATAAATGGCAAACAACATAGTATTTCACGAGTTCAAACAATTTGAAAACATTGACTATTCATGTGAATCGTTGAGAGATAGAGAGTTTTATAAGTGTAAATTTATTGGGTGTAATTTCACCGATAGCGACCTTAGAGGCAATAGCTTCGAAGAATGCACTTTTGAGGATTGCAACTTTTCGATGACAAAAATAGAAGGTGTTGGATTCAGAGATATTGTTTTTATTGGTTGTAAAATATTGGGTCTTGACTTTTCACGATGCAATCAATTTATGTTCAGCTTCAAATTTGACAATTGCATCATGGACTATTGCATTTTCTTTGGAACAAAATTAGATAAGACACTTTTCAAAAAATGCTCACTTAGAGAAGTTGATTTTACAGAAGCAAACCTCTCTTCATCTCAATTTACAGATTCCGACTTAACAGGAGCACTTTTTTCAAACACCAACTTAGAGAAAGCAAACTTTAGGGGTGCTTCAAATTTCTCCATCGATCCAGAGTTTAATAAAATAAAGAATGCGAAGTTTTCTTCACATCAATTGGAAGGTTTGCTTTATAAGTATGGGTTGGACGTGGAGTGAATGAATAACTTAATGTTTCGTGTTTGTAAATCAATTTATTTAAACAATTCTTATCATGAAAAAACTTCTCTCTTTTCTACTTCTCCTTACTATCCTATCTTCCTGCGGATATAAATCAAGAACAAACAACACTGAACGACTCACCACAAACACATGTATCTGCGAAAATGATTTCTGCGACTATTGTGTAAAAGTTGTATCTATTACAGATGGCGACACTTTTAGAGGATTGACAAAAGACAATGAAGAAATAAAGTTTCGCATCTATGGCATTGATGCTCCCGAAAAGCATCAAGCGTTTGGAACAAAGTCAACACAATACTTTGCTGATCTAATATTTGGGAAAACGGTTGGGATTAAACTTGATAAAATAGATTTCTTTGGTAGACCTGTTGTCTGGGTTTATACTCCCGATGGAAAAGATGTGAGTGCCGAAATGTTGAAAGCTGGTATGGCATGGCACTTCAAAAAGTATGATAAATCGAAAGAGTATGCATCTTTAGAAAACAATGCAAGATTGAAACGTGCGGGGCTTTGGGCGGATAAAGATCCGATTGCTCCGTGGGAGTTCAGAAAGAAAAAGAAAAAATAGGATGTCACATTCATTATATAAAGAATGCGATGAAGGTAAGTGCATGTCACAGGTTCACACAGATTTTAAAATCGTAGCTAAATAGATGAAAAAAGGCTCAGAATAATAAATTTCATCTATAAGTGCAACAACAAAGGGCGTAAATTTTCACTTTTCATCTATCCGTACATCAGCCATATCCCTTTATAAAAATAATTTATCTATCCAATTGTACGTGAAGTATGGTTTATATTATAATTGATACCTTCGGCAATGTACAATACTTGTTCTGATAAAAATTATATACTTAAAACATTTCATTTCATGGGTCAATTAAGGATTGCTATACGATCCAACAATTGTTTTAACAGTCAATTAATGATTGACCTCTGATTCGAATATTGAATTGAAGGTCAATCCTGTATTGACCCACGATTCGAGTGTTGGATTGAAGGTCAATCCTGTATTGACCCACGATTCGAGTGTTGGATTAGAGGTAAATCCTTAATTGACCTATGATTCGAGCGTTGAATTGGAGGTCAATCCTGAATTGACTCGTAATTCAAATTGTTTTATCTATATAATTTTGCTATGAGGTACCCTTGCAGTCAGATTTATAGACGAAATATTTATAGAAGCGGCTATACGTAGCAGTTATATATATAAAATACTTTTCGGTTAATCTTTCTAACACACACAATACCATCATTATAAGGTATGCGTTGCTTAAATAACCAGTAAAATGCATTGAAAAAGTTTCGGAAATGTTTTTGCACTACCTTATATATAGGAGTATTTGTATTAATATGGCATTTAGATAATTAATTAATATGATAGTCGCTTTGTATATTAAAAAGAAACAACCCATCCATCTAAAACATTCCCCCTCCTTCACACGTTTATTATTTAGAAGTATAACCCATTAATACCCTTCAAAATCATGGCACGTAAATTCAAACCAAAACTTAACTTCAACACAATTATATTTATACTTTTAGCCATTGTAATGATATATGCACTGGTGAAAGGATTTATATGGGCATGGGGCACAATGTCTGGGTGGAGCACTTTGTAGAAAATCAAAGAGTTAGGACATAAAAAAATCACGCAACCTAAATTACGTGATTTTCAAAACAATGTTGGGTGGAAGACGGGATTCGAACCCGCGGCCTCTTGAACCACAATCAAGCGCTCTAACCGACTGAGCTACAACCACCGTTTATTTGTTGTTTAACGGGTGCAAAGATACTATATTTTTCATATATCCACAAAAAATAGAATTAAACTTCTAACAGAATCCATTATTTTTGAGAATAAAGATTTAAAACACTATATTTGATGTAGAAAAACAAATAAAATGAACCAAAAAGTAAAACTATCTATTTTAGGAATTTCTTTCAGTCAAGTGCAAGCAGGTGCTTATGCTCTTATTTTCTCTGAGGAAAATGGACCACGGAGACTGCCCATCGTGATTGGTACACCCGAAGCGCAGTCGATAGCAATTGTGATGGAGAAAATTAATCCACCACGTCCGTTATCGCACGACTTGATGGTGTCCGTATTTTCTGCTCTCAATGTAGATCTGCTTGAAGTTTTTATCTACAAGTTTGATGAAGGTGCTTTTTTTGCCGAACTGACATTGCAACAAGGCGAAGATCAATATAAAATTGATTCTCGCACATCGGATGGAGTTGCTCTGGCTATCAGAACAAATACTCCCATTTATACTACTGAAGAGATTATGACAAACATGGCAATTGTCTTTGATGAAGAATCGGAAGAGAAAACAGAAATGAAAGAGTTTATTTCTAACGAAGATAAAGAATTGTCAAAACTAAGCAAAGAAACACTTAACACGATGTTGGAAGAGGCATTGAGCAAAGAAGACTTTGAGGCTGCCATACACTTACGTGACGAGTTGAACAGACGTAAAGATTGATTCACTAATTTTTATGGATACAATCTTTTATTGCCCAGATATTCGCACCAATCCTCAAATGCCTGAACCAGAATCACAACATTGTGTTAGGGTGTTAAGGATGAAAGAGTACGATACTTTATTTATTACCGACGGAAAAGGTTTTTTATATCGTGCACAGTTATTGCAAGCAAATCCTAAAAGTTGCATTGTGTCGATAGAAGAAGAGATACCTCAACAAAAGGGATGGAACTTTGATTTGCAAATAGCTTTTGCTCCAACAAAAAGTATGGATAGGATTGAATGGTTTGTAGAAAAGGCAACAGAAATAGGAATTGATACTTTCTCACCTTTGAAATGCAGGTATTCAGAAAGAAAAAACATTAATACAACCCGTTTGGAAAAGATAATGGTTTCGGCCATGAAACAATCTCAAAAGAGCAGACTGCCTCAGTTGGATGAAATGATTAAATTTGATGAGTTCATTCAACAACCATTTACGGGGCCAAAATTTATTGCACACTGCTACGATACAATTAAATCACCCCTTGCTCAAATATACAAAAAGCAGACAAACACCCTGATACTTATTGGACCTGAAGGTGACTTTAGTGAAGAAGAGGTTGCAAAAGCTACTGCCAAAGGTTTTATACCCATATCATTGGGCGAAAGTCGCCTTAGAACAGAAACTGCTGCATTGGTTGCTTGTCATACTGTACAAGTCATAAATCACTTATAATCATCAACAGATAAGAACAAAACATATACCCACTTAAAATAATCATAAAAGAATAAATAAACAAACTATGAGAAAATTAGTTTTAGGGATGGCAATACTTGTCACATCTGTAGCAACATTATTCAGGTGCGACAACAGTAAAAAGACGGACAAAGACCCTCCACGTGTTGCCATTGCAGGATTAGCCATCGAATCGAGCACCTTTTCACCTGCAGTTACAAACGAAGAAGCATTTCGCACCCGAACAGGCGATAGCATATTCAGTTACTACCCTTTCTTCTCAACTGATTCTGCCACCATTCATGAAGCTATTTGGTTGCCCACATTGCGAGGACATGCCATGCCTGGTGGAATAGTAACCAGCGAAGCATATGAGTCTTTGGTTCACCAAACACTTGATAGACTTGAAAAAGTTTTGCCGTTAGATGGATTATTTTTTGATATTCATGGAGCCATGAGTGTACAAGGATTGGACGATCCCGAAGGAGATTTTATTGTACGAATTAGAGAAGTGATTGGCACAGATGTACTTATTTCCACATCAATGGATTTACATGGAAGCGTATCTCCACGACTTTTACAAAATTCCGATTTGATTACATGCTACAGATTGGCTCCTCACGAAGATGCTATTGAAACTAAAAAAAGAGCGGTTACTAATTTATTAGATCGCTTGAAAAGCGGTAAGGGAAAACCAGCTTATAAAGCATGGATACCTGTTCCTATTCTTTTGCCAGGCGAACAAACAAGTACGCGTATTGAACCTGCAAAAAGTTTGTACGGAATGATACCCTCACTAATTGATAAAGATGCAGTAATTGATGCTTCCATATGGATGTCATATCCTTGGGCAGATGAACCACGTAATCACGGAGTAATTGTAACCTATGGTGACGACAAAGAAGCGGTTGGCAAAGCTGCAGAAGACTTAGCTAAGCATTATTGGAGCGTGAGAGACGAATTTGATTTTGTTGCACCCACTGCAACTTGGGAAGAAGCATTAGCAAAAGCAATCGCCAGCGATAAAAAACCTTTTATCATTAGTGATATGGGGGACAATCCCACTGCTGGAGGTGCAGGAGATGTTACATGGACATTGACAGAGATATTAAAGAACCCAGAATTTAAGAAAGCGAATGGTAAATCTATTATCTATGCTTCAATACCAGGTGAAGACTTTGTAAACAAAGCAATAGAAATAGGTGTAGGTGGTCAAATAGATGCTACAGCAGGAGCTGATGTTGATGACAGGTTTGCACCACCCGTTCGCATCAAAGGAGAGATAACAGCCATTGAACACAATGAAGAGTCTGGTCAAACTGAAGTGGTTGTAAAAAGCGGAACTGCATCGGTGATTGTAACTAAAAAACGTATGGCCTATCATTATGAAAATGCATTTATACGACTGGGTCTCAATCCAAGAGAAGCAGACATTTTAGTTGTAAAAATTGGATATTTAGTTCCCGAGCTTTACGACATGCGTGCCGATTGGATTATGGCACTTACACCTGGAGGAGTTGATCAAGACCTGATGCGATTGGATTATAAACGCATCAATCGACCCATGTTTCCATTGGATAAAGATATGGACGATCCTGATTTGAGTCCGAGATTTATTCCTGTATCTGATGAAATATTGAGATAACAAAATAGGTATTAGCGACTGGCTGTTAGACATTTGTCACAGACTAACATCCAGTCGTTTTCTACAAATCACAGACACATCACACACCACATAACCCATAACCCACACCCCCTTTCATTCATGACTAAAAAAGAACGCTACACCGCCGTACTCAATTGGTTTCAAGAAAACGCAGAATCTTCTGTAACTGAATTGGATTATCAAAACAATTATCAGCTTTTGATTGCTGTAATTCTTTCGGCTCAGTGTACCGACAAACGGGTAAATTTGATTACTCCCGCCTTGTTTGAAGCATTCCCAGTGCCTGAGGTAATGGCTGCATCTTCACAAGATGAAGTGTTCGAATATATCAAATCGTGTTCTTATCCCAATAATAAAGCGAAAAGCTTGGTGGGTATGGCCAAGAAGTTGATGGAAGAGTATAATGGTGAAGTACCAACAGATTTCGATTCACTTATAACGCTTCCTGGTGTTGGTCGTAAAACTGCCAACGTAATGTTATCAGTAGCTTTCGACACCCCTGCAATGGCTGTAGACACACACGTTTTTAGAGTTGCCAATAGAATTGGGTTGACAGACAATTCGAAAAATCCTTTGCAAACTGAAAGAGAATTGGTGAAACACATTCCCCTATCTATGCTTTCTGAAGCCCATCACTGGCTCATATTGCACGGAAGATATATCTGTGTTGCTCGTAAACCAAAATGCGAAATATGTGGATTAAAAGATTGGTGTAAGTATTATCAAAAACACAAGTCAATTACCAACGAATAGCTGTGAAGCAAAAATATGGATTAACTCAAAAATAATATAGGGAATAAAAGAAGATCTATTTAAACAACAATTTACAACAATGAAAAAAATATTATTTTATTTACTATTCATCTTCCTCTTCACAACACAAGTAGATGCTAAAACACGTAAAGCAGTATTTATAATCGTTGATGGCATTCCTGCCGATCAGTTAGAGCGATTGAATACGCCTGCCATTTCTGAAATCGCATCCCGAGGAGCCTACTCACGTGCCTATACGGGAGGTGAAGTGGGATCATACACCGAAACTCCAACCATTTCTGCACCAGGCTATAACAATCTACTAACCGCCACTTGGGCATACAAACACAATGTTAGAGGCAACTCAAATATGGAACCCAACTATAACTATTGGAGTCCATTTAGAATAGCAAAGGAGCAAAAAAGCGATTACAAAACAGGTATATTTTCGAGCTGGATAGACAATCGGACTGTACTGGTGGGAGAAGGAAGAAAAGAGACAAACAATTTAAAAATTGACTATATTAAAGATGGCTATGACACCGACACTTTTCGTTTTCCTAAACTAAAAAACGACATGCACATTTTTGAAATAGATGATTTGGTTTCACAAGAAGCAGCAAACTGTATCAGAAATGAAGCACCCGACTTGAGCTGGGTATATTGTAAGCATTCGGTGAACCCC
>DEZB01000043.1 GCA_002364735.1 Bacteroidales bacterium UBA3143 | reverse complement strand
GCACCTATAAAAAAAAGAAAAAATGCAATTATTAGAATGCTTGTTTTTTTCATTTTATATCAATATTATAATCTATAATATAATAACCAGAGATTGCTTCCCAGTTATTATGTTTTTTTAGTTAGTATATCCAGGATTTTGTTCAATTACAGCATCAATAGTTCTCTCTATTTTCGAGAAAAGTACTGGTCAAAGATTGTTTTTAATTTTTGTGTGATTCTTATATTTGGGAGTAAACTATAATTCTATTTGTTTTCTTTTTTCACCAGCTTCAAGTTCTATATCAAAAAATTTATCTTGAACACGAACTTTGCAAATACCTCCTCTTGTAGAAGATATATAAGCTTTAATCAAAACTCCATTACTCCACTCCATATCAACAACAAAACCACCTCTTGCACAAAGTCCTTTAACGTCACCTTTTTCCCAACCTAAAGGAATTGCAGGTAAAAGATGAATAATAAAATTACCATTTTCATCTTTCTTATGACTTTGAATTAGCATTTCAGCAACACCAGCAGTATAGCCAAAATTACCATCAATCTGAAATGGAGGGTGCAAACAAAAAAGGTTTTTAGCTACAGACTTTTGGAGGAACAAATTAATGTGTTCTTTAATCATTTTATGATCTCTCAATCGCGCAGAGAAGTTTATTAACCAAGCTCTACTCCAACCAGTTCCAGCTCCTCCGTTTTTCAAACGATAATCAATAGTTTTCTGAGCAGCTTCAGCCAAATCAGGTGAATCATCTATGTCTATTTGATCTGATGGGTAGAGTGAGTATAAATGAGACATATGCCTGTGTTCTTTCTCTACTTCATTGTAAGGTTTCTCCCATTCCAATAATCGACCATCTGGACCAATCTGCAATCCTGAACGTAAGGAACTTAATTTTGCTTTTATTTCAGATGTAAATTCATCGTCTATTTTTAGAATTGACGAAGCGGATAATACATTGTTAAAAACCTCATAAATAATTTGTTGATCCATTGCTGCTCCTAAAGATGATGCAGCGTTATTACCATCAGGAGCAATAAATGAATTTTCAGGTGAAGTAGATGGATATGAAATTAGTTTTCCATCATGCTGATCCTTTTTTAACCAATCAGAATAAAATAATGCTACTTCTTTAATTACAGGGTAAGCTCGCTCTCTTAAAAACTCCTCATCTTGAGTAAATTGATAATGTGTCCAGAGATGTTGAACGATCCAACCACCTCCACTTGTCCAAGCACCCCAATATGCTGTAGATGCTCGCATCCAAGCAGGTGCCCACAAATCCGTAGCATGGTGTACAACTGCTCCTCTACAGCCATATTGTTCTTTGGCTGTTATTCTACCATTTATTATAAGACGATCGATAAAGTCAAATAGAGGTTCGTGAAATTCGCTTAAATTACACACTTCTGCAGGCCAATAATTCATTGGAAGATTAATATTTAAGTGATAATCTGCATTCCAAGCGGCCAAAATATCTTGGTTCCATAATCCTTGAAGATTTGCTGGGTTTGTCCCTGGTCGTGAAGATGAAATTAATAAATACCTGCCATAATGAAAAAGTAAAGCTTCCAAAGCAGGATCAGAGTTTTCTGCATTTAAATTTTTAAGTCGTTTGTCAGTTGGCAAATGACTAAAGTTTTCACCTTTAAGATTTAATTCGACCCTATTAAAAATACTTTTGAAGTCTTTTACATGGGTATCCAATAATTGGTGATAAGATTTACCACTAATTAAAGTCCACTGTTGCCTATTAACCTCTTCAAAATTAATATGATAAAAGGAGGTATTGCTAAAAAAATAAAGTGTTGCTTCTCGCACATTCTTAAGACTCAAAACACCATTTTGACTTGTTACTGTACCTCCTTTGTTTTTAGCTTTCATTAATCCTTGAAACTTTACACCATAATCAATAGAATATGGCTCAGAATTAATCATTCCTCCATATTGTGTTACCATCCCATCCATTTTAAGCCCATTTTCTATGGAGCTTACTTGAACTGTTTGGTGTCCATTATCTTCAGGACGAGAAAGCTTTACTTCACAGTTTAGACCTTCAGGTACGCTGCTCTTTAAATGAATTACTAATACATTATCTGGAGTTGATGAGAAAACTTGTTGCATCACCATTCCTCCATTTACTTTATATACAGATGTTACAACAGCTGAGTCGAGACTAAGCTCTCTCTTATACTCTGTATATCCATTATGGTCTTCAAATTTAATCGATATATCACCCATTGTTTGATGAGAAAACTTAATCGATTGACGTGAAAATGCTTCAATTATCGATTTATCAGCCTCAGCATATTTGCCTACTCTCATTAGTTTTCTAATTTTTTCTAAGTCTTCAGGTGTGCCTTTGTTATTATCAGACCATTCTGGTCCACCAGGCCATAAAGAGTCTTCATTGATTTGGATACGTTCATTTATAGGATCTCCAAAAACCATAGCTCCCATGCGACCATTTCCAATAGGCAAAGCTTCGTTCCAATCATTTGCAGGTTGAAGATACCATAATTTCAACTCTTCAGCATTTGAAAAAATAGGTGAAAGTATTAAGATGGAAATATAAATTAATGTTTTAACTCTGTTCATTTTTTCTTATGTTTTAAAATGAAAATATATGTACTTTAGAAGAACAGCTTAATTAAAATCTGAAGTTTTATATGTATATAATTTGTCAGACTGTGTTGCTCTTGATATTGTTTTACCATTGAATCGTAAATTCAACTTATTTCCATGTAGGGACTTTACTTCAACTTGCTTTAGTTCATGGTTTTCCCAAGTAATTGAAAACTCAAAACGATGAGTTGCTTTTTTTTTTTGTTTTTTTTTTTGTGTTGGTGGATGGT
>DEZB01000062.1 GCA_002364735.1 Bacteroidales bacterium UBA3143 | reverse complement strand
CTGAAAACTTTTATTTTAAGCAAAACAGAAAGGTGGAATGTGCAAAATATTTTACTTTATAAGAGATCATAATACGGATTAGTCAAAAGAATTTGTGCAAAACAAAACCTCTCAGGAATGAGAGCAAAAGAAGATGGTTCTGACTATTTGCATACATTTGCAAACGAGAAAATTTTGGGCGGTTAAATCCAATGTGAACAAACGATTTAAAGCATCTTATTTTTTCGGGGATGCCTATCAATAAATTACTATTTCGTATTTATTTTCTGTGTATAGTGTTAATAAGGTTGATCGTTAAGGTATTTACGCTTTTTCCAGATAGGTTCTAAAACACTTTTAAATCTTTTCAGAAAATCGGGGTAATCATTTTTTTCAGATCCTGTCCATCCTCGCTCTGCATAAGCTGCAAGTCTCGGAAATGTTTGAAAATAGAGTCGCTGCATATTTGGGGTATATTCTCCCCACATTTGGCATCCCAGTCCCATTATTTTTGGTTTGTCTTTTTCTGATAAGCCATCAGGATAGGGGTCAAAGGAGTACGCTTTTTCCAATGTGATTACTTCATAGGGATAGTCGAGGTAGGTGAAATGTCGGTTAGAGTTGACAACGTCATACCCTTTATCAATAGCCTTGTTTACGAGTGTTATATCTCCATCCCAGAAATGGATGATAGTGTTTGGGCTCAAATTCTCTGATTTGCTGGCTTCCATATGTGCTTCACCACGGATATTGTCTCCCGTTATTTCGTTCCATCCCATCATTCTAACTCCTTTTGATGTTAGATAACGAGAAAATCTGTTGATGGACCATACTTGTAGGTCGGCGAAAGTAGGAATATCTTTCTCTTTCATAAATTGCACAATGTCTGGATTGTTTTGCCAGTGCGAGTAATTGGCTTCATCACCGCCTATATGTATTATTTTTGATGGAAATAGTGCAATCACTTCATCCAGCACGTTCTGTAGAAACTTTTCAACTTCTGGTTTGGTGATATCGTACAAATCGCCCCATATTCCTTTCCCCTCTCGTTTGCTTGTTGCCCCCAGCCAAGGATAAGCAAGTATTGATGCTGAAGCATGACCAGGCATTTCAATTTCTGGTACAATGGTAATGCCACGATTCGCTGCATATTTTACAATCTCTTTAATTTCTTGTTGCGTATAGAACATTTTGCGGTTGGGGTAGGTGTCGTTCCACTCTTTTAGGCTAAGCTCTCTGTTAGAAAAATCTTTTTTCGATCCTATCTCGGTCAGTTCAGGATATTTTAGAATCTCAATTCTCCATCCCGGATCATCTACCAGATGCCAGTGAAAGATATTCATTTTCAGTCTTGCCATCTCGTCTAATAAGTTCTTTACGATTTGTATACCTTGAAAATGGCGACTCTCATCCAGCATAAATGCCCGCCAAGGAAAAGCAGGTTCATCTTTTATAGAACAGGCAGGGATTGAAAAATTATCACGGTTGATGAGCTGGCGTACAGTTTGCAGTGCATGCAGCAGACCTTCTTTTGTTCGAGCCTTTGCAACTATTTGATGGTGGCGTTTGTCCTCAACATTCAGGGAGTAGCCTTCGTTATGTGTTGTTGCTTTTTTATCGATAGTAACAATTAGGTTGGCAGCTCTTTTATCTGTAAAATAGGTTCTGAAACCTATATCATGAAAAATAGAGGAGACATAAAATTTATCAAGATCAGCCATTGCATCAAGGTAAATGTTCAGTCTTTGATCCAATTGAAAAGAATTTCCATTGAGGGTTATTTCTACTGGTTCAGGAAGAACTGATATTTTAGATTGAGCCTCTATGTTAGTTGCACTTAGGGTAAATGCTACTAAGAGCAATGAAAAGATTATGCGTTGATTCATTTTATGTAAAATGTTTTTTTTGAAACTACACATCCATTTTCTGGTAAAGAAAACAGATGTGTAGTTATTAAAAATTGTATTAGCTGTTGAAGCTATAAAAAATTGTATTCAGAATGATTTCAGAGTCTTATTATTTCTGCAATGTTTCTGTTTTAGCTGTCATTCTTTTCCAGTAAATTAAAAGTGCTGTTATAAATTTACATCACCTTCAATAATCCTTACCATCTTCGGGGCTTTTATTTCACTTTTTACTTCGCCATTGGCTAATCGGGTATGCTTCACATATATTTCACCATAAGGTGTTGGAAGGGTACCTTCAGCAAACTTCAAGTTGCACAAATTGGGTTTAATTTGAACTGTTTTGCTGCCAGGCTCTAACACTTTAAAGCCTAAAACATGCTCGGTGAGCCATGAAGTAGGTCCAGATGCCCAACCGTGACAGAGGCTTGCTCTTAAACCAACATAACAATAGGCACCGCCATCTGCATGAATATCATATTTTGATGGAGCTGGAAGTTCATCTATTGGAGAAGCAGTCAATCTTTCTTCGTAATTAAAGTTTTCCCAGAAAGTTGTTGCGCCCAAATCCAACATTGCTCCCCAGTAATCAGAAATAATATCCATTGCTTCGTTGTATTTTCCATCTTTTGCTAAAGCCTCTAACATGTAGTAGCCATAGAAAGTAGCAAAGTCATGTGACCCATTTTCTAAAATTACAGATGTACCTTTTTCAGCGGGAATTATATCAGCTAATGATAAAAGTGCTGCTGCTTGCTTGTTATTATGATCTTTTGGTGTGTACTTTTTTAATAAATTAAGTGCGTCATCGCAAGTCTTTTTTAATGCTGGGTCGTTCAACCAATTAGCAATATCTTTTGCAGACTGCATCGTTAAAACTGTTAGCGCTTGAATGCCAGAATGAATAACATCGGGTTTTTCGGATGTTGGCCAATCTAAAAAGCGTTGTCCATTTAGATTCTCTTTACCGTTTTTGTCGATTTGTTTAGCTATTTGATTCACCAGTGCTGTTAAATAATCATGCTGTTCTTTCAAATAGGAGAAGTTACCTTGATGCAGATACAAATCACGATGCACTATCACCCACCACATAGAGTAAGTTGTCATACCATTCATCCAACCAGGTAGGGGAGTAGTGTTTTTTGCAAAGTCGAGACTTTTATTCATCACTTCGTTTGCTCCAAAAACGCGGTTAATGGTTGCAACCTCAGGGTGCATGTCTCCAACCCACACAAGGCGGTCTCTTTTTATACCATCCCACAAATATTCTTGCATATTTAAGTGAACAGTATATGCACCAGTTTCCCATATCTTATTAAGACGTTCGTTGTCACTTTTAAATGAACCTATATAAGGAACATCTCTATAACGAGAAATGGCACGTACAGCTTTAATAGGTAAGTCTACATCTTCATCCAGAAGGTCAATGCGCACAAAACGAAAACCTGAGTTTCCAATTTCAACTGTTCCCAGCCATGGCATATCTAACTCAAAGTCGCGCAAAGAATGGTCATTGGTAGCAGAATTCATTCCTGGATCTTCAGAGCCACAGTCACTCATAGCTTCCGAAACCGATTCTCCAAATCTGATGCGAAGTTTTATCGGTTTCTTCTCAGGTCTGATGCCAGCGGCTATTTGAATTCCTCCGTAGAGTTCTGTTCCGTAATCTAATAAAATGGAGGCTTGCTTATTTGCACTTGAGCGCAAATTGCACATGCCTTCACCACTTGTAGATAACTGTCCTCTAAAGCTTTTAAGCAAAACGTCTGAGTTCTTAATCAAATTGTTTTGATTATCAGATTGCCAAACAATTTTTACAGGATTTACATAACTACGAGTTATTTCATCTTGCTCTAAATTGTCCTTGAAATTGTTCTTTAATACATTGTTTTGCGAAAAAACAAAGAATGGGATAATTATACCAATTATCAGGTTGAATAATTTAAATCTCATGTTAATGTTATTAGTTAGTTAGTGATAAACAGTTTTTTGTTTCATTTGTGAGCTTTTGGAGTATACTACACCTTAATATTTTATCGCTATAGTATTAGAGTGTAAAACTGAGCTAATTTTTATAAGGTATAGTACCCGTTGCATCTACTTTGTAGCCCCACTTTTCAATATATTTTCTCCCTTCTAAAAAATCATCATTCGTCTCTTTCAATTTCTGTTGCAACTCGTTTTCTAATTTTTTTTGTATTTTCAAATACTTTGAATTATTAATTAAGTTGTTTTGTTGATAAGGGTCTTCTTTATTATCGAAAAGCAACCAAGGTCCTTCTAAACTCCTTGCATAAGTGTATCTTTTTGTTCGAACTCCTCTATATTCGACTCCTCCTTTATCTCTTGACCATTGACCAAAAGGGGTAATGCATGCAATTAATGCAGCATTATCATCCATCTTTTGCTCTCCTTTTATTATTTTTGAAAAATCTTTTCCTTCAATTGTTTCAGGAATGTCAATATTGGCTAAGCCAAGTAATGTTGGTAAAATATCAGGGCTGTTGATAGGAGCTTCAATGTTTTTTTTGTTTTTCCCAAGTTCTATTGGATATTTTAGAAGAAAAGGCACTTTAATTGATTCATCATAGGGTTGTTGCTTTTTTATTTGCCCGTGTGAATAAAGTAAATCTCCATGATCAGATGTAAATACAAAAATAGTATTTTCATCTACGTTTTCTGCTTCTAATGTTTTTAGTATTAATTCTAAATAATCATCCAAAGCATTTATATGTGTATAATACCCCCTTAAGTCCTCTTTGGCTTTTTGGGATAGTTCTGATGGCACATTGGGACGTAGCTGAAGATTCACATCACGATATTTGTCTTTGTATTCTTCGGGTGCAGTTTGATATGGAGCATGAGGGGGCCCCCAAGACAAAACTAATAAAAAGGGCTTTTCGGTGTTTGCGTACTCTTTTATATAGTCTACAGCATCCAATGTTTGATGATAAGCATCATATCCAGGCCATTTTGAGGGAATAGTATCGTTGTTTGCATAATACAACGAATTGTTATAATTGTGTGTGCATTCCAGTACTTTCCAATAATCAAACCCGTGTCTTCGACTTTCTGGAATATAGGCAGACCTTCCATTTCCGTCAAGGTGCCATTTACCTATATAAGCTGTGTTGTAACCCGAGGCTTTGAATATTTTTCCCATCGTGTTAGCCTCAGGATTAAAATTAGCATCATTCATAAACATTCCATGCGTCAAGGGGTATTGCCCTGTTAAAAGTGTGGCTCTATAAGGAGAGCTAACGGGCATATTAACTATAGCATTGGTGAAAACAACTGACTCATCAGCTAATTTATCAATATTAGGGGTGATAACATCAGGGTTACCACCAAAACCAGTACTTTGAGCGCGCCACTGATCCGCAAACACGAAAACTATATTGGGTTGTTTACTCACATTCTCAGGGTTATTTCTTGAGCATGCTCCAGTAATAACAAACATCAGTAACAATCTTGAATAGCTTAAATGTTTAAATGTGTTTATTAGAAATCGATATTTTTCTTTCATTATTAAACTTTGCTATAACGAATGACATGTATCTATTATACTGTTATTCTATTCCACATTGAATGTCCAGTTTCCCGACCCAATGTTTTCAATGATAGAGAAATTTCCTTCTCTCCGATATTTAACAGATTCATTATTGAGTGTTACTTTTTGCTTTTTAGAATAATAGGGTAGGTAAATATCAGCTTTTGTGTTAGCTGGAATGGTTACCTCAAGATCAAAAGACTTCTCTGGATTATTGGAGAATTTTACATAAACATCTCCTCTAATAGTTGGGTGTTTTATTTCAGCTGTCTTTAGATTTCCTGGTTGTGGTTTAATTCTAATTTTTTCAAAACCTGGCACTAAGGGTTCTATACCCATCAGTTTTCTTGGAATTATATTAGCGGGAGCTGCTCCCCAAGCATGATTCCAATCTTGATTGGGTTTGTATTTATTGTCCCAAGCCTCCATTGTGATGGTTGAACCAGCTCTAATCATGTTATACCAACTACGGTCTGTGGTGGATGTAAGCAAATCCAATCCATATTGTGCTCCGCCTGCATCATATATTGCATCCATCAAAAATTGCGATCCATATACACTGCATGCCATACCGCGTGATTTGATAAACTTCATCACTGGATCAATGTTTTTTTCGGGAACAAGACCCAATGCTAACGGAAACATATTGGCGTGAAGTGATGAATGATCTGTTCCTATTCCATCAATATAATAGCCACGCTTTTTGTCAAGAAGCTTTTGATTAAAAACTTTCTTTAGTTGAACAGCTCTGTTTTTGTAGTATAAACTCTCTTCATCTTTTTCAAGTAATTTGGCTACTTCAGACATTATTGTTAGCGCTCTGTAGTGAAAAGCATTCACAACAGTGTTTATATCTTCAAACACGTATCCATCACTTTCTCCACCTTCTCCTTTATTCAATCCAAGAATTCCTGTGTGAGGCCAATCTACAATATCGCGCAGGTTTCCATCAAAATGTATTGATTTAAGCACTTCTGGTGTAACCTTCCCAGTACGTGTGCTTATAAATCCATTTTCATCGGAAAGCGGAATCAATGTTTTAGCCTTCAAATCATTGTAGTAGTTTTCTAACGATTCAGTGTTACCTGTGTGCATATAGTCTTCCCAAGCCATTAATACTGATTGCAAAATCCATTCGGTTGGCCAAGTTGGTCGGTGAATGAGGTATTCATGCGTGTGTCTTGGCAAATTAAACTCTCTTGCAACACCATAATTAGATAGTTGATTAATCAGTGCGTCAGCTTCATAAGGGATTCGCTCTCGGTCACCGTCAACATATATTCCCAAGAAAGAAGTTGCTTTAATGGAGTACTTTGAGATGTCCCAAACTTGATTTAGAACAGTGTCTGAACTATGAAAGTAAGATTCCAATTCGTTGAATGGATAAAAAACAGTTTCTCTTATTATATCAGTTTCTTTCAGTTCGTAGTTGTAGTTTTCTATTTCGCAATACCTGAAAGGAGTAACCTCCCCAGTATATTCAGGCATAAGAATAGCTTGCGAGCCTGTGTTTCTTTTATCTGGTTTGATGGTCACAATGTAAGTGTTCCATCCTTGTTTTGGATAAACTGTATATTTAGAATAACGTATTGTACCTCCTGGTGATCGATTTACTTTGTCTCCCTGTTTGTCTTCACCCAAGTGAAGAATAATGGAGTCATTGTCTGACTCAGAGTATAGTCTAACCCTCACTCTCCCAAAAGAAGCTTTTCCGAAATCTACAAAATAGTTACTCTTGCCTGTTTGATTAATTAGCAAAGGAGAATCATCTTCTTTTTGAAGAGGATACCTGTCTGTAAAGTGGTCGAGTAGTTCTTTTGCAGTCTTAAATTGAGAAGCGTCCGAAAAGTCGGATTCATTACCATGATTATCCCATACAATAACCTTCCAGTAGTAGATGTTATCACCTTCAAGGGGTTTGCCATTGTATTCGATGTTTATTGATTGATCGCTGTCAACTTTCCCCGAGTCCCAGAGATCACCCTCATCATTGTCAAGTTTTTTATTATCTGATGCAAGCAAAACACGGTATGATGTCTGAATCGTATTATTTGTTGTAGCATCTATGATCCATCCAAACTGTGGTTTGTGTGTGCTTATCTCAATGAGTTGAAAATTCTCTCTTTGGGAGATCGATTCATTTAGAGGCGTAGTGCTTGGATATCCGTTCAAGAATGTTTGTTCTGTATTGAATAGTCTATTCACATTGAGGTGAACGGGGGTGAGTTTTGCTTGACTAAAAGAAGGCAAGCAAATGGCTAAACTAATTATGGCAATGAGCGATAATCTTTTACTACTAAATTGCATGTTAAACAGATTAAATTTCATATTGGGTTCTTTGTATATATATATGATTAATAAATAAGTTGAGTTGGAATTGTTTTCAATCTAACTTTATAAAATGTTCTTTTCGGGAATTAATATTTCAGATACAATATGCGCATACCATCGCGCAAGATAATCGTTAGGGTGATTTATGTTGTTTCCTGTAAGCATACTATCATTAAATTCATTTGTTATTGATTGGTTTGCTGGTAATCAGACCAATTCCTCTTTTATTTTTATCATCAACAGCACAGTAAAACATATAGAAAGTTTCATTTTTAGAATTCCAGACTAATGAAATTTTATGTGCATATTTATTGTCAATTCCTGAAGGATTACCACCTGCCTTATAAATTGGTTCTGGATCAATCGTCCAGTGTAACAAATCCCTTGAGAATGCCATCATAATATGAGCACCGCCTTTTCCTACTCCAAAAAAGAATGCAACCCAATGATCTTTATCCCAAAAGACTTTGGTATCTGATGAAAATTCTTCATTGTACGATCCTTCATCACCTACAGAAATAACAGGATTATTATTGTACCGATGCCATTTAAAAAGATCTGTGGAAGTTGCTATCCCCAACTGTTCAATATTTTCGCTGGCAGCGTTGTAAAAGTTATAAAATTTATCTTCGTGTTCTATCAACCAAGGTTGATAAATACAGTCTTTTTCCCAATCCTTAATGTCATCCTGATATATAGATAGGATAGGTTCATTTTTAGCCCGTTGCCAAAATAGACCGTCATTGCTCATTGCCAGCCCCTGATAACCTGGGCGTAATTCATATCCTCCTTGACGAGGGTAAGCTCCGTATAACGAATAGTATTTACCGTCTATCTTTTTCAGAACTCGCAATCCTTTTATGTTGTAATTCTCATATAAATATGCTCCCAATACTGCTCCACCATAATCAAAAGCACCTTTAGGACCGTAGCCCATGGCAAGTTTAATATTCTCCCAATGATACAAGTTATCACTTTCGGCAATAAAGGATTGGTAACCCTGTCCATCGTACCCAATAAAACTCATATACCATTTCTCGTCGTTGGGGAGCTGAAAAACAGTAGGTACATCTGTCATTTTCACATTCTCAAAACCTGTAATGTTTGGACTTGCAGGAATGACATAATCGGGATAATAATACCAGTTTCTGTATGGTTTTGACCACTGTTTGACAATATTTTCACTGATTTCATTTTGAGACTTTAACGCAACATATTCGTAGTTTATATCATAAACATCATTGATGTTTCCTATTGCACTCTTAATAAAGTAGAATAGGATGAAGCAAATAGTAACTTTTAATAAATATGTTTTTCTCATCATTGGAAAATACTCGTTTTATTTCATTCTCGAAAATTAATTATTAATGAATATCTAAAATTAAGAAATAGTAATAGCTTAAGACTATTTAAAATGATATTCAAATGATGGTATTTGATATTTGTTGTTAAGATGAAATTACTTATTAAAATGTGTTGGACTTTAGTTTATTCACTATTCATTCTTTTTTAATTTGTATAAATATAACTGACTGGCGTTAGGCCATGGTTTTGGATAGGGTCGGTCGCGGTTAGCTTTTAAAGTTTCCCATTTCAAAACATATCTTTCTTTTGTATTATTTGGTTTTCCAATATCTCCTGTTGTTTTTATATTCAATCCAGGGAACCCTCCTTCAATTTCTAAATTTGAAGCAAAACTTTTGGGTTTTATTACATTCCCACTATTTTCGAATTTATCATTCAATAAAAGTGTTTCACTACCATATTTTATATGCCCGTAGCTCACCTCATAAAACCCATCTAATCGCTTGTTGAAGCTTCCAATCGAAACTTCAACATTGATACTGCCGTTACCTGAGAATTCCCAACGATAATCCCAATCTGTTATTTGTTTGTATATCCATTCTCCATTTTTTGTATGCGCAATGTAAAGTTGTATATTTCCTTCAGGATCATATTTATGATAAACAAACACGGGTTTATTATTTTCATCTAAACAAAGTTTTGCCGCCAAATTAATAATTCCGCCTTTTACAGGAATAGGATCAACAATCAAATGTTTTTGGTCGAAGGTTGCAGGTAAATCAACAGGTTCATCAAAGGCATTAAACCAGCTCTTCAAGTCAGGACTTTTCATATATGAGAGGTCGTGATTGGTAGAGCAGTCAGGTGTATCACGCCATACCCAATACATATGGTACCACCCGTCTGCCATAATTGTGGGCTGGGTTTGGTAAGCGTTCATCAAACCCTGACCATCGGTGAGTGCTTCATCTAACAACCGTGACCATTGCTTGGTTTCAGTGGAATAGATGTTGTAGATTTCATTGCCATTGCCACTTCCTCCATCCCGATAGTGATACAGTAATTCGCCTTCTTTGGTGAGCATGAAATGTGGATAGGTTGTTCGTTTTTCTTCAGTCCCAACCATTTCGAATACCTGTTCAAGCGTTGAGATATCATTTGGGGCAGTACTGCGAAAATAGGTAAGTGGGTGAACATGAACGTTGCCCGAAAGATGAATGAAGCCCTCTTTATCGATTCCCAGAGTGACAAAGTTATGGCTATCCCAACCTAAAACGGTACTGGTTCCATTAGATGTTTCACGATAAGTAGGTGGCATAACGTGAAGTTGGAAGTTCTCTTCATCCAAATTGCGCTGACCAACTACCATGTTACGATTGGCATTGTAGTAGGCAATGTATTGACGGGTTGTGGTAGTATACAAGCAAAATCCAACGGGATGACCTGCCCATACACTATCTATTTTGAGTGTTTGTTCTACTGTCTCATTTATATTAGTTTCATCAATAGTGATGACTTGTTCATGCTTATTTTGTGAGCAGAAGGAAAGTGTAAATAATAAAATTGAAGCGAGTAGCAATAGCTTTTTCATAAAGAGAAACTATTTTAATGGTCTTAATAATGGTCTTAGTGTGATGATTCTTGATGTTTATTGTTTTGATCAAACTGCTTTGTCAAGAGTGTTATCACACCCTGTAATCGGATGGCGTTACACCAACCCGCTTTCTGAAAAACGATAAGAAATACTCATAAGAACTAAAATCTAACTTATAAGCTATTTCTTTAATTGTTAAATTTGTTTCTGAGAGTAGCTCTTTAGCTTTTCTCAGTTTCAGTTCTTGAAAATATTGAGCAGGTGAAAAGCCTGTATATTCTTTAAATTCTTTACGAAACCAAGAATAACTTGTGCCCAAATTGGTTGCTATTCCCTGTATATCAATTTGTCGATAGATGTTCTCATTCATAATTATTTTAGCTCTTTCCATCAGCTGACCAGAGTCATTTTGTTCTAAGTTTTTATTCTGAGAATAGGAAATGACCATCCCAATTAAATGTAAAACTATACCAGCTAAGTACTGCTGAGCTGTCTTTTTTTCATTTTTTGCTACATGTATTGCACTAGAATATAAGGATACAAACTCCTCGCTCACTCCAACGTCAAGAATTTGGTTTTTGGGGGTTAAAAATTCATTTTCCACCAAGTTGTCAATTATTGATCCTTCAAAGCCGATGTAATATTCATTCCAACCAGTCTCAATAGAAGGACAATAGGTGTGCCATTGACCTGGAAAAAGAAGAATGATTTGTCCTTTTTTTATATTGGTTTTCTTAGTTGATTCAGAAGTAAATGTTCCTCTTCCTTTGCTAATGTATAGTATTTGATACTCAGACAATACTCTCCCTTTGCAAGGGTTGAAATAATAGCTTTTTGGATGGTCAGTTGAGGGATAAACTGTGTCTGGAGGGATTGGTTGAAAGCCTACTGTATTAATGTTTACACCAAACTTTCTGTCGCGTTCGTTTACTAAAAGGTATTTAAAGTCTATTCCAAAATCATTGTATCTCATTGCTTAATTTCTCCGTGTTTTTTTATTAGCAGTGTTAGTGTAGACAAATATAAGCAAATATAAACAATATTTCTTTCTAAAAACCTTAAACTCATCTATAACATATCTTATATTCTCCTCCTTTAAGACTAAAAAGTTTATGTGCCCTAACACTCATATTCGAATTAACTTCTACACCATTTATGATAACTGATTTTGCTTTTTCAGGAATATACACCACGGCTTCACTTTCACTTGGCACTAACAATTCTATATCTAATCCTGTATCTGTTTTAGCAATTTTCACGGACACTTTACCCGCTACTGTCTCATTGCCTGTTTCTGCAAACTCAAGACCTCCTAAATCAGGTTTTACCATAAACTTCTTCCACGCAGACTCTAATGGATATAATCCACATACATACTGAGCCAATATGGTGAGTCCACCACCACTCCATGCATGATTTGTAGAACCTCCACCAAATCCATCTTCTCCAATGCCCCATCCTTCAAATAGAGTAGAGTAGTCTTTGTTAGAAACCATTGGTTGAAATCTTTTTTTGAGACGTTTCAATCCGTACTCAGATTTTCCCATTATGAATAATGCTTCGCAAACGTATTTTTCCATATATGGACTTGCATATTCTTGTGTCTGTAGAGTTTTGTAGATGGCATTGTATTTTTCACTGTCAGCTAATCCTGCAACTACAGCAAGGGCTTGTCCTCTATCATCTGTGTCTCCTTTGTACTGATAAGAGCGGTATTGACTATCTTTCCAAAATGTTTTATTAAAGGCTAATTTGAATTCCCTCATTTGATTTTCGGCCCATTTTGCTTGATCTTTATTACTAAGCAATTCAGACATGTGTTTATAACCTTTTAGCGCCAAGTAATACCACTCATTCATCAACAAGTCTTTGTCGATGTTTGTCCCCCAGTCTCCCCAATACCAGCCTTTATCATCCTCTTCTGTCATTCTTTTTACCAACACACCATGTTCATCCAATTCCCAAACATCTAAGTAGCGTTTCACACCATCGTAAACTTTGGCAATTGTTTCACGGTCACCCGTATTCCAATAGTAGTTCCAGAAACCATAGAAGCCAATGCTTGCCAACATTTGCCCAGGCAATTCTTTATCCCAGTTTCCAGACGGAATAGGAGAGAATATTGTTCCGTCATTTCTTTGCCAATTGATGAGTTCCAACATTCCTTTTTGCGTTAAAAGATGGCTTTTAGGACAAAGTGCATAAAATGTTTCGCCACTTTCGTTCACTACATCGCCCCACCATTGGGCACGTTCTCTATCGGGACAATCCATATAGGTGTCACGCATTGTGACGTATAAAGTGCGTTCGGCTTTTGTCCAAAGTTGTGTGTAGAATTCGTCACTACAATCAAAGCTCCCTGTAAATTCAGTATTGTATCCGGTTTCGCGGTATTTTAGATCTAAAACTTTTACTCCTTTAGGAATGAAGTAATACACATTATGTCCATTCATCCATCCAAGATTCTCATACTCCTGTATTCCTCTATTTGCTATGTATTCACTTCTTACATTAAGTGGGCCTCCCCCTGTATAGTGGTCGGTTAATGTAATTATTTCTTCACCACCATCGGCTTCTATTTTGAAATAAGGAGTAACTTGTGCGTTATATGGTAGTTTTCCAATAATGGTATCACCGTTAGATACAAAAGGAAAGCTTAGGTCGTTTTCATAATTACTCAACCCAAAATCTTTCCATAAAGGAATTGGTCGCAAGATTAAGTTGTTCCAAGGTGCAATGGGTGGAGAGCCCATTGATGCAACCTGTGGCCAACCATTGGCTTTGAAATCAGGTTTAGTGAAATCGAAGTTGCCTCTTCTTGCATCGTATCTAATATTTGATTCGGGTAGTCTAAAGTTAGGAAAGGGGTAATCCGCTTGCCCAAATGCAGCGTGAATTGTTGCCTTCCAAGATGTGTTAGAAATTAATTCAAAGTCAGAGTTTTGACAATCAAAAATGAGTGCAGATTTGCCACTGCTGTTATGCGAAAAACCATCTTTTCCAAAATACCAAACTAAGATGGCAATGGTGTTATCTCCTTGTTTTAGGAAAGGGGCAATATCCACCTCGTCATAATAAGTATCTGTTGGAGTAGGTCCTCGTTTCAATTGACCCTCAAAGACTGCCATTTCACCGTTAATCCACATCCAATACTTCGAGTCGCAAGCTATTTTAGCTAAAGCAATCTTTGGTAATTTGTCAACTTCAAATGTTTTATGATATGCTGTCCATGTATTGGTTGCGTTCTGTTGTTCAAAAGCTCTAATCCATTCTGCCTTCCAATTAGTAGCCTCAGAAAACATACAGATTAAAAGAAAACTTATAGCAATGAGTGTTTTTCGTGTCATGATTATTTTTTTTACTTTTAATACCTATAACCTGCCATCTGAATCAAGATTCTTAAACCACCAAGTGGTTAAACGTGAATAACCACAAGTGCTAATCTGTAGAATTTGAGAATTTCATCTTCTCTTTTTATTGTCCCACCTCAAGTTTTCTACGAGGTGACTTTGACAGAATGCTGATAATTAATCTTTATCTTTTAGTTAGATAGGGCAGAAAAAGATTAATTATCAGCGATTATGTCTTTTAAAAGTGTATTTATCTATTAGAAATGAATGAATTTAATATAAGTATGAGTCCACTCTGAAAAGTCAATCTCATTTATTTCTACCCCTAAATCCCCTACGAGGGGACTTTAGCAGAGTGCTGATTATTAGGCTTTACCCTTCAGGGACAAAGGGGAGAAAAGACTGATAATCAGCAGTGACGGGGTCAGATTGGGCTCAAGTATTAATTAAAATGACTCATATCAAAACATATTAGGTATAACCAATGAGAATATCAAGATTAGCATACCCAATACTAAGAAGGTTATTGCTTTTTGTCCTGCACCCGACCATTCTTTAAGTATAACTCCCCAAACGTTACTGAATATAACATTCAGAGCCATTAGTATACTCCATGAAAAGGCCATCATTACGCTTCCAGGTTCAAAGAAACTTTGCCCCATTCCTAATCCAAAGAATTGAGAGTACCAAAGCAATCCAGCCAATGCACAAAACAAAATATTGTTGATTAAAACTGGACGTGAGGAACGGAAAATCTCACCACTTGTTTTGTTTTTTCTGTTCATGTAAACACAATACACAAGGTTGGTTAAGAAACCCCCCATGGTTACTAATAAAGTTACTGAGTTTTGAGCGAACAGTTCACTTGCTCCAGCAGCTATACTGAATTCTTTAATAGGAATTCCAGCTGTTAAACCAAGATTGAAACAAGCACTCATCACACCAGCCAACAATGCAATTAGTAAGCCCTTTTTAAGCGCAAAATCTTTAATTGCTTTCTTTCGTTCTTCGTCCGTCATTTGTTGCGAGCGCAAACTTCCAGCATATCCCACCACTGCAATTCCAACAAGTGTTACTGCAACAGCCAACAATAATACCAATCCTTTAGGCGAGAAAAGATCGTCGCCTGCAATCATGGCAGGAATAAGGGTTCCAAAAGCAGCACATGTGCCCAATGAAACCGATTGCCCTAAAGCAATGCCCAGATAACGCATACTCAGACCAAAAGTTAATCCTCCAATTCCCCAAAGTACACCAAATCCAATAGCTTGTAAAGTAGCAGAAGAATGGAGGGTGTAAATGTTTATTAATTCGGGAAGTGAATGAGCAAGCAATGCACCTAACAAAGGAAAAACAAGCCATGCAAAAACTCCTTGCATCAACCAGAAGTTTTCCCATGACCAATTCTTTATTTTATTAATAGGAACATATGAGCTTGATTGGCCCATACTTCCTATTGATATAATTACCAGTCCTATAAGGGTATTCATATATTACTTTCTTTTAGAGGTAACTTCCTCTTCATATTTCTCTATATTTTTAATATACTGATCTCCAACAGGTATATTGCGGCTTGAGCAATAGTAATTGTAAACAGCATTCCAAGGCATAGCTTTTAGTTCTTCTAAATAGGCCATACGTTGAAAGTTATTGTCCTTCTTTTCGTAGTCTCTCAGTTTTTCTGTTGGCTCCAATAGGGCTTGCAGCATGGCACGCTGGGTAGAACGAATTCCTACAACATAAGCTCCAATACGGTTTATAGAACCATCGAAGAAGTCTAATCCAACATGAACACGATCCATTTGTCCTGAGCGTACTATCTCTTGCGATAGAGCTAACAGCTCGTCGCTTAGAATTACAACATGGTCACTGTCCCAACGTTCGGGGCGACTTACGTGTAAGTTAATTTCAGGAACGAAAAGTAGTACAGATGAAATTTTATCAGATATTACTTCGGTTGGGTGGAAGTGTCCTGCATCTAAGGTAAGTGTCATATTGTTTTTTGCAGCGTAGGCTAAGTAAAATTCGTGCGAACCTACTACATAGCTTTCACTACCCACACCAAATAGCTTGCACTCAACGCAATCTTTGAGGTATTTTTCGCTTATTTTTTCTGTGAAAACGTCGTCCAATGCTTCCTTCATCAGCTTTCTGTGTTCGAAACGAGATACAGTTCTGTCTTTTTCTCCATCAGGAAACCAAATGTTGTGCACACAAGGATCACCTTGTTGACGTCCCATTTCAGCAGCTATCCGTCTGCATAAGCGTAAGTGCTCTTTCCAAAACTCGCGTATCTCAGGGTCGAAATCAGAGATAGTATAACCACTATTTGCTTTATCGTGTGAAAAGAAAGTGGAGTTGAAATCAAGTTTAACGCCTACTTTTTTTGCCCAATCAATCCATGGTTGAAAATGCTTAATTTCGATTTGATCACGATCAACAAACTCGCCGCCAAAGTCACCATAGATGGCGTGAAGCCCAAGTCTATGTTGTCCTGGTATCAAGGTCAATACTTTTTCGATGTCCTTTTGCAATTCTTCAATGCTGCGTGCTTTTCCAGGGTAGTTACCCGTTACTTGGATACCTCCAGTTAGTTCACCATCAGGATTTTCAAAACCTGCAACGTCGTCGGCTTGCCAGCAATGTATTGTTATGGATAGTTTGTCAAGTTGATCCATTGCTTTCTCTACATCTATTCCAAGTGCTGCGTATTGTTTTTTTGCATCATTATACGCTTGTTCAATTTGTTCTTTTTTCATGTCTAAGTGATTTTTATTTACTGTTTAGTTGTAATATTTATATTTCTTTGAAAACTTTCAAATATTCTTCGTATTGTTTTTTCCAGTTACTTTCTCCTTCAGGTGCAAACGATTCAAGCTCTACAGAGTTTCTAACAATTTGACGCATTTCGCTTTTGTCTTTCACCAATCCAGCAGCCTTAGCTTGTAGTAATACATTACCAATAGCTGTAGCTTCAGATGGGCCTGCAACAACTGGTAGGCCAATAGCATTGGCTGTATATGAATTTAAGAGTCTGTTTTTAGAACCACCACCTATTATATGTAGTGTTTCAATGGGCTGCTGCGCTAATTTTTGCAGATTTGCCAATACTTGCTTATACCTAAAAGCTAAGCTTTCATAGATGCATCGTGCTATCTCGCCCATTGTTTGAGGTACGTACTGATTTGTTTCTTTACAATATTGATGTATAGAATCAATCATTGATACTGGACTTGCAAAACAGGGTGAATCTGGATTGATAAAACATTTAAATGGTGCTGCTTCTTCAGCTGCCTTCACAATTTCGTCGTAAGATACTGCATCGTTATTATCCCATTCTTTTTTGCATTGCTCTATGAGCCACATGCCGCATATATTTTTCAACAAACGGATGGAACCATCTGCGCCACCTTCGTTGGTGAAGTTCAATGAAAAAGTCTCATCGTTCACCACTGGTTCTTTTGATTCAATCCCCATTAGTGACCATGTGCCTGAACTAAGGTAAGCAAAGTTCTCGTTTTTGGCGGGTGTGGCAAGCACTGCTGAAGCCGTGTCGTGACCAGCTACGGCAATCACCGAAACATTATCAATGTTAGTTTGCTGCTTCACACTTTCAGTTAATTCTCCAACTACTGTTCCCGAAAGAACAACAGGAGCAAAATTATCTTTAGTCAAACCCACTGCTTCAAGCAGAGAATCATCAAATGCTTTGTTATAAGGATTAATCATTTGGGAGGTTGAAGCAATTGTATATTCCGTCACCATCTTGCCAGTCAGCAAATAGGAGAGAGCATCGGGCATAAATAGCACCTTGTCAATTACGTCATAGATTGAGCTATTGTTTCTCTTTTGAGTAAACAGTTGAAACAGCGAATTGAAATTCATAATCTGAATCCCTGTTTTGTCATATACCTCCTGTTTGGGCATGAGTTTAAAGAACTCTTCGGGTGCACCAAAAGTCATGGTGTCGCGATAGCTATAGGGCATGCGCAATGGATCGCCATCTTTGCCAAAACAAACAAAATCGACACCCCAAGTATCAATTCCCATAGATTCGATATCTACTTGGTTTGCTTTAACTTTTTTCAAAGATGTCAAAATCTCATTGTACAGACTAAAGAGGTCCCAATACATGCGACCATTTATTTCGGTGATGAGATTAGAGAATCGATGGATCTCTTTTAGTTGTAATGCACCATTTTCTATATTTCCTAATATAGCTCTTCCACTGGTTGCACCTAAGTCGATTGCTAAAAACGTAGTTTGTTTACTGTTAGTCATAGATGAGAAGTCATAAGAGATTTAAATATTGTTTTTATGCAAATTTATAACATCATTACAATAAAATGAATTGATAAATGATTTATATACTGCTTTTTTTGATATTATATGAACATTTTGTTCAGAGTAATTGGATAAAAGCTATAAAGAAAACTCTCTGTTTTAATTTTGGAAATTAATCTACAAGATATTTACGCTGTTTACTTTTATCTTAGTCATGGTTGTAAAGCTATTGTAATTTTCAATTAAAATTATCTACAAGAATAACATAAAAAGCCTCAAGTTGAAAATTTTCGGCAATAAATTTTCTCTTTTAGTGGTGTTTTATCCCTGAACTTACATTTTGCAATCATTTTCAATGCAATTTAGTATAATCACCTACACTTTCTTATAAATAAAAAAATGAATTTGGGGATTCTGTGCGGAAAGTTACTCTGCACGTTGCAGAGTTGATGTCAGCGCCGCGGAAAGTTGGTATGCACATTGCATTGTTAGTTTTGTAGCTGCGGAAAGTTACTCCCCAATTGCATTGTTACTTTCAGCGCTGCGGAAAGTTAGTCTGCACAATGCAGTGTTAGTTTCAGCGCTGCGAAAAGTTACTTCCCAACTGCATTGTTACTTTCGTAGCCTCCGTTATTAACTCTGCAAGTGGAAAGTCGATGTACGCATCTTTTTTTTATAACACGCATCATTGAAAATGAATTCTTAATTCTTTCCATTCAATTAAAATTAGCGTCACCTTATCTATAATGTGAACATTATCTTATTCAAGTTGGAAATCTGAATAATAAGAAGGCAAAATCGAAAGTAACACACTGGTTGCTTTTTTCTTGTGAAGACTAATTAGTCAAAATGACTACTATATTAAACCATTTTCATTAGTTTTGTTGTATAATGGGAATAAGATAGTGTGTATATTGGTTTGTGTTTATCTTGAAGATTAAATGTCTGAAAATACCCGCAATTTTTGTTCAATAGAAATTAGGTTGTAGTTGCTGTAGATTTTAAATTCATGTTGAGTCTGCACAAACATTATCATTCTCAATAAAAAATTATAACATTTCATTTTAAATAAAAAATTATGAGAGTAGATAAAAGTAAATCGTTTTGTATTTCGCGCGATGTTGAAATGGAACAACTCGGAGGGGGCGTGAGTCGTCAAATAATGCTACATGATGATGAGATAATGATGGTGAAAGTAGTATTTGAAAAAGGTGCTATCGGTCACGAACATGATCATCCACACCGTCAAGTAAGTTACATAGAGTCGGGCGTTTTTGAGGTAACTATAGATAAAGAGAAGAAAGTTTTGAAAAAGGGAGATGCCTTTTATATAGCTCCTAATCTAAGACATGGAGTTTTGTGTCTTGAATCGGGCACACTAATTGATGTATTTAACCCGATGCGTGAAGATTTTATTTAAGTTTTTGTTTTTTCATTTCAAAAATCAAATTTTATCTGGTGCTCCACATTATTTTTCATTTGCCTAAATGTCAATTTGTCAATAATAGCTCACTATTTTTTATAATTCAGTAGAAGATACATCAAAAAACAGTTGGAAATCAAATTCACGACGGTGGATTGGACTTTCATCTGTTGAAAATGCAATCAACGACGGTGGAAATGTTTTGAAACACTAAAACGCTGCTTTTTTCGAGTCAATAGAAGAAAAAATGACGGAATTTGAGAAAAAACAAATAATGATTGAAGAATAATTAGTTGATAAAAATAAATTAGCATCAGAAAGTGAATTTTAAAAGCACAAATGAGACAGATTTGAGCAAAAAAATGAAAATAATCTGTTTAAAAACATTTTCACCGCGGTGTTTCCAAGTTTCAACTGTTTTAAACATTTTGTTGGGACGCAAAATGTTTGAAAAAACAATATGAATAAATCACCAAATACATGTAGTGCAATTTAATTAGTTATCTAAAATCAAAAACAAGCTAAAACGAGAGATGTCAAAAAGCAAAGCATAAAAATCAATTAGTGAAATATATTTCGATAAGTATATGTTACATTTGTGTAAATTTTTTTACAGATCAATTTTGATCATTAAAACAGTACTTTGAAAATGTTTACGGAAAAAAGATACTCAATATTATTAAAATTTGCTCTTGCATAGTTTCCTTATTATAAGTATCTTTGTGTCAGTACATTTCATCACTGTTTTTTATAATATTTACACCTAAAATATTCTTCTATGGCATTTGTAGTAATCATGCCCAAACAAGGGCAATCAGTAGAGAGTTGTATCATCATCGATATTAAGAAGGTGGGAGACGCAGTTAAGAAAGGCGATATTCTGTTTTCGTATGAAACAGATAAAGCAGTTTTTGAGGAAGAGGCTCCATCGGACGGCGTTGTTCTCAAAGTTTTTTATGAGGATGGCGACGAAGTTCCAGTTTTGGATAAAATGATGATTATCGGTAACGAGGGTGAAGATATATCAGATTTGCTTGAAGGTGAAGAGCCTGCTAAAACTGATGTGTCAGCAACAGTAGAAGAAAAACCTGTTTCTGCACCTGTAACTATTGATGTTGAAAAAGAGAAAACCGCTACTGCAACAGAAGTACAGACTGCTGCAAACGATACATCTCAATCTGCATTTATATCCCCACGTGCTAAGAAATTGGCAAGTAAAGAAGCATTTAATACAAAACAACTTTCGGGTTCTGGCCCACAAGGGCGAATTATTGAAAGAGATATAGAGGAAGCTTTATCAAGTAGATCTAAAATGACTCCTCTTGCAAAGAGAATGGCCGTGGAAGAAGGATTGAAAGCTCAAGGTACAGGTTCAGGCTTGGCTGGCAAAACGCGATCATCAGATTTCACTCCGCTACCCAACAAAGAGTATGGCGTAGATTACGAGGAGAAAAAGATATCGAATATGCGCAAGCTTATTGGTAGGTCAATGCACGCTTCGCTTCAAAACTCAGCACAACTAACGCATCATCTGGGTGCTGATGCACGTAACATATTAGCAATTCGCAAACGTGTGAAAGCGGCAATGGAGGCTGGCACACTGTCAACTAATATCACTTTGAATGATTTGGTTTGCTTTGCAGTAGTTAAAACATTGAAGAAGTTTCCAGACGTAAACACACATTTTTTAGGAGATAGTATTCGCTATTTCAGCAAGGTGCATTTAGCTTTAGCTGTTGATACTGAGCGTGGACTAATGGTGCCCACTGTTCGCAATGCGGACGATTTGTCTATTACAGGACTTGCCAATCAATTAAAGGAAGTAGCTAATGCATGTCGTAAGGGTGGTATCAATCCTGATATATTGGCTGCAGAAGCAGGAACATTTACAGTTTCAAACTTAGGTAACTATGGTTTAGAAATGTTTACTCCAATTATAAATCTACCTCAGTCGGCAATATTGGGTGTCAACACAATCGTTCCTCGCCCTAAAGATTTAGGAGACGGTGTGTATGCTTTTGTTCCCTATATTGGCTTGAGTCTGACATACGATCATCGCGCATTAGACGGTGGCGAAGCAACTCGCTTCTTGAAACAAATAGCTGTAGAGATTGAAAATCTAACGATAGATTTATAATAAACTGACTTACAAAAAAACAAACGATTAAATAATAAAATCAATAATAAGATGGCTAAAACACAAAACATAGATCCAATAAAGGTTAGAAAACCTGGTTTCATTGAATTTGATCCCATTCCAGTTAATCAATATCAGAAAACGGTTAAAGAGGAAAGGGAGAATTACACCAACGAAGAGTTAATAACTATTTATCATGACATGGTGCTCATTCGTGAGTTTGAAACTATGCTTAATACCATTAAAACAAAGGGTGAGTATAACGGCACTGAATATAACCATCCTGGTCCAGCGCATTTGTCCATTGGGCAAGAGTCATCCGCTGTAGGTATGGCATGGTCACTAACTGTTGACGATTTCATTTTCGGTAGTCACCGATCTCATGGCGAAATATTAGCAAAAGGTATGTCTGCTATTCATAAACTTGACGATGAAGAGCTGATGCAAATAATGACATCCTTTTTTGATGGTGTAGTATTGAAGATAGTTCAAAAAGATTTTCAAGGAACTACTAAAGAGTTAGCACGTCGATTTTTAGTGTACGGAACGTTAGCTGAGATATTTGCTCGCGAAACAGGTTTTAATAAAGGTTTGGGAGGTTCAATGCATGCATTCTTTACCCCATTTGGAGTTTATCCAAACAATGCCATTGTGGGTGGTTCGGGTGATATTGCTGTGGGTGCTGCTTTGTATAAGAAAGTAAATCGCAAACCTGGTATGGTAGTAGCCAACATTGGTGATGCAGCTATGGCTTGTGGACCTGTTTGGGAAGGAATTACTTTTTCTGCTATGGACCAATTCAGGGAACTATGGGAAGGCGATATGAACGGTGGCTTACCCGTTATTATCAATATTGTTAACAATCAATATGGTATGGGTGGTCAAACTTGTGGTGAAACCATGGGTTATGATATTGCAGCGCGAGTAGGTGCAGGGGTTAATCCTGAACAAATGCATGCCGAAAGAGTGGATGGGTACAACCCTTTAGCTGTGATTGATGCATACAAGCGAAAACGCAAAATTATTGAAGAGAAAAGAGGTCCTGTATTGTTAGATGTTTTGACATATAGATATAGCGGTCACTCACCTTCTGATGCTTCGTCGTACAGAACTAAAGAAGAGGTTGAAGCATGGGAAAGACAGGATTGTATTGCAACTTTTGGTAATCAATTGATTGATGCCGATGTTTTAGTTCAAAAAGATTTAGATGATGTTTGGACAGATATAAAAGAGTTGGTTTATAATATGTTCTTAATGGCTATTGACGATGAAGTGTCACCACTTATGAAAGAGCGTGATGTTATTGGTGATATGATGTTCTCAAATGGTTCAGTTGATTCTTTTTCGGATGCAAAACCTGATGTATTGATGCCGATGGAAGACAATCCACGTGTGAAGAGAATTGCCACAAAAGAACGTTTTGCATTTGACGAAGATGGCAAACCGTTTAGCAAAATGAAACAGTTTCAACTGCGCGATGCGATTTTTGAATCTATCATTGATAGATTCTACAAAGATGCTTCATTAGTAGCATATGGTGAAGAAAATCGTGATTGGGGTGGTGCTTTTGCAGTATACGGTGGCCTAACTGAAGCGTTACCTTATCATCGTTTGTTCAATTCACCTATTTCTGAAGCCGCCATTGTAGGAACAGCCATTGGTTATGCTATGTGTGGAGGACGAGTGATACCCGAAATAATGTATTGCGACTTCCTTGGCCGTTGTGGCGATGAGGTTTTCAACCAGCTACCAAAATGGCAAGCTATGAGTGGTAATGTCCTTAAAATGCCCGTTGTGTTAAGGGTTTCAGTTGGTTCAAAATATGGTGCACAGCACTCACAAGATTGGACTTCATTGGTTGCTCACATTCCGGGTATAAAGGTATGTTTCCCTGTAACTCCATATGATGCCAAAGGCTTGATGAACTCAGCGCTGCAGGGCACCGATCCTGTTATCTTTTTCGAGAGCCAGCGTATATATGACATTGGCGAGCAGTTTCATAAGGGTGGAGTGCCAAAAGAATACTACGAAATACCACTTGGAGAACCCGATGTGAAGAAAGAGGGAACAGATATTACTTTCCTTACTATAGGTCATACGCTATATCCTGCTTTAGAAGCAGCAAAAGAACTGGAAGATAAATATGGCATGAGTGCTGAGGTGATTGATGCTCGTAGTTTGGTGCCATTCAATTATGAGAAAGTGATTGAATCGGTTAAGAAAACAGGAAAGTTAATTGTCGCAGGTGATGCCACCACGCGTGGATCATTTCTGAATGATTTGGCCGCAAACATTAGTACGTTATGTTTTGATTATCTGGATGCACCAGTATCAGTTCTTGGTTCGCGTAACTGGATTACACCTGCCTTTGAATTAGAAGGTTGGTTCTTCCCACAGCCAAGTTGGTTCATCGACATGATTCACGAACGCATACAACCGCTGAAAGATTATATACCAGGTGAAAACTTCACGGATTCAGAAATGATTCGTCGTGCAAAAAGAGGGGTTTAATAGTCTTCAGTAGATAATAAATAGTTTGTATTATGAGTTATATTAAAGTTAATGCTCACCTACATACACCTTATTCCTTTAGTGCATTCGACGATGTGAAGGATGCGCTGGATAGGGCAGCTGCAGAAAATGTAAAAGTTGTTGGTATCAACGACTTTTACACCACTGCTGGTTATGATGAGTGGTATACAGGTTGCAAAGAGCGTCATTTGTATCCGTTGTTCAACATCGAGTTAATCAGTTTAAACGAGAATGATCAGAAAAACGGATTGAGGGTAAACGACCCGGGCAATCCTGGACGCACTTATATTAGTGGTAAAGGTTTGTCGTATCCTTTTAGTCTATCGGAACCTTATGCAACTCAATTGGCTGATGTTCGCAAAAAATCGAATGATCAGGTAGAGTCGATGTGCAATAAGCTGAACGAGCTATTAGATGCAAACAACATTGGTTTCTCTCTCGACTTTGATTGGATTACCAAGGAGTTAACAAAAGGTGCAATAAGAGAACGTCATTTGGCGAAAGCGCTTCGCATGAAAGTGTATGAGGTAGCCAAAAATGATGAGTCTAAAATTAAAGAAATAATGCAACAGTTATTTGGAGGTGTAGCACTAAAGGCATCACCTACAAACATTGCTGATGTAGAAAATGAAATTCGTGGTAACTTGCTTAAAGCGGGTGGAGCGGCTTTTGTTCCCGAAGAGCGTGATGCTTTTCTGTCAGTAGATGCAGTATCCAAAATTATTTTGAATGCTGGTGGAATCCCAACTTATCCTTTTTTGGCCGACGATAAGAATGGCAATTATACAGACTTTGAAAACGATTTGGAGCGTGTTGCAAATGAATTAAAAGAACGAGGGTTTCACTCTGTGGAATTTATAACTACCCGTAACGGTGTGGAATTATTGGAAAAGTATGCCGAATATCTTTATGATGCTGGCTTTGTGGTTACATTTGGCAGTGAACATAACTCTCCCACGATGGAGCCCATCGAGTTGTTTGCAAGGAATAGCACTCCACTCACCGATAAGCTGATGAAGATAAATTATGAGGGTGCATGTGTGATAGCAGCACATCAACATTTAGTGTCTGAAGGCAAACAAGGATATGTGGACAAAGATGGTAATGCTGATCTGTCTAAAATGAAGCGTTTTATTGAATTGGGTAATGAACTTATTCAAAAGGAAGTGGAATTAAAATAATACCACGAAACGAGAAAAAATATATGCAAGAAATTAAAGAATTAATAGCTGTATCCAGATATTATGGGTGTGATAGTCGTTACGTTATTGCTGGAGGTGGAAACACATCGTTTAAAACTAACGAGAAAATATGGGTGAAAGCGAGTGGGTCGGCACTTGCCACAATTGATGAAGACGGTTTTGCTGTTTTAGATAGGGAAAAACTGAAATGTGTTTCTGAAAAAGAATATAGCAACGACTCATCCGAGCGTGAAGAACAAGTGAAAAATGACCTTGCTGCTGCTACTATCACCAAAGGAAAACGACCATCGGTTGAAACATCCATGCACAACATTATTGATTATCCTTTTGTTGTACATCTTCATCCTACTCTTGTTAACGCCTTGATGTGTGCTCAAAATGCAGTGGATGAATTGAAGAAACTGTTTGGAGAGCAAGCACTGTTTATTGAATATACCGATCCGGGCTATGTGCTATTCAAAAAAGTGGAAAACAAAATTAAAGCATATAGAGCTTCCTACAACAAGGACCCAAAAGTTATTTGGTTGCAGAACCATGGCATTTTTGTAGCTGCAGATACAGTAGATGAAATAAAAGAGATATACACTGATATATTTAGTAAATTAGAAGCAGCTATAACGCAACCCTTACCCGAGGGAGAGGTGGAAGTTAGTAAAAATGCTGTTGAGGTTATTCCTGCCCTCAGAATGATGCTATCATCTGATGGTTTGAAAACGCTAAAAGTGCGTAACAATGCACTTATCAATTATTTTGCAGACAACGAAGATAATCAGCAATTGATAGCTGTTCCCTTTACGCCTGATGCAATTGTTTATTGCAAATCGAACTATATTTTTATTAACAATGAGTCAGATGAAGGTATAAGAGATGAGGCAAAGATTCAGGTTGCAGCATTTGCAGAGAAGAACGGATACCTTCCTAAAGTATTGCTGATAAAGAACATTGGCTTAGTTGCTGTTGGCGATAATGCAAAACAATGTGACACTATTTTAGATGTGTATGAAGATGCAATGAAAACAGCCTACTTATCACAATCATTTGGTGGAGCGCATCCCATGACACAAGAGCAAATCGACTTTATCGATAATTGGGAAGTTGAAAACTACCGTAGAAGTGTTGCTAAAGGAGAAACATCTGGAAGGGTTCAAAATAAAACATTTATTGTTACTGGTGCTGCCCAAGGTTTTGGTGAAGGTATAGCACGTTGTTTAATTGAAGAAGGAGCCATCATAGTTGTAGCCGATTTAAATGAAGATGTTGGTAAAGCAACTGTGGATGAATTAAACACATTGACTAATAACAACAGGGTTATTTTTGTAAAGACAGATGTGAGCAAGATTTCAAGTCTTGAACAATTGATGCACGACACAGTATGTAACTTTGGTGCCATAGATTGCTTTGTAAGCAATGCAGGTGTACTTCGTGCTGGAGATTTGGAGCATATGTCGCCTGAAGATTTTGATTTTGTTACACGCATAAACTACAATGCTTATTTTTATTGCACAAAGGTAGTTAGCCGAATTATGAAATTGCAAACCAAGTATGCATCAAAAGATTATTTTGCTGATGTCATTCAAATCAACTCTAAGTCGGGTTTGCGTGGTAGCAAGGCAAACTTTGCTTATGCAGGAGGTAAATTTGGAGGTATTGGCCTCACACAATCATTTGCATTGGAGTTAGCACCTTTTCACATCAAAGTGAACTCCATTTGTCCAGGCAATTATTACGATGGTCCACTTTGGAGTAATCCCGAAAATGGATTGTTTGTACAATACCTTAAAGCGGGTAAAGTGCCAGGTGCTAAAACCGTTGAAGATGTAAAGGATTTTTATTTGGCACAAGTGCCAATGAGAAAAGGATGTTCGCCTGAAGATGTCACTAAAGCCATATTGTATCTTATAGATCAAACTGGTGAAACAGGACAGGCATTGCCTATTACAGGCGGACAAGTGATGTTAAATTAGAATATTAATTTTTTAAATAGCAGCTAACCCGCTGCAAGCCTTTCTGTATACTATTTATTTAATTAAAACGATAAACTGATAGGGAAAAGCTTCAAGGGGCCATATATGAAAACAAAAGCAGTTAGACTTTACGGAAAAAAAGATTTACGTTTGGAGGAGTTTGATCTTCCTCCTATTAAAGATAATGAGATACTGGCAAAAGTAGTTTCAGACTCATTATGCATGTCATCTTATAAAGCTTCATCTCAGGGAACAGATCATAAACGCATCCCCGATGATGTTGCCGAAAATCCAATTATTGTTGGTCATGAGTTTGCTGGTGAATTGATAGAAGTTGGTTCTAAATGGCAAGATAAATTTAAAGCAGGAGACAAGTTTTCTATACAACCCGCTATAAACTATGAAGATGGACCAGTAGGTATTTTGAGTGCACCAGGATATAGCTACCAGCACATTGGTGGAAATGCTACTTATGTAATTATCCCCAACGAAGTGATGGAACAAGATTGCTTGCTTCCTTATCATGGCGAAGGTTTTTACCCAGCATCATTGGCCGAACCACTTTCGTGTGTTATTGGTGCGATGCATGCCAACTATCACACTACACCTGGAAGCTACGTACATAAAATGGAAATAGTAGAAGGTGGGAAAATGGCAATTCTTGCAGGCGTTGGTCCTATGGGATTAGCTGCAATTAACTATGCATTGAATCGTGATGATCGTCGTCCTTCACTGTTGGTGATTACTGATATTGATCAGACTCGCCTTGATAGAGCTGCATCTCTTTACACTGTTGACTTTGCTAAGTCTCGAGGTATTAATTTACGTTATATCAATACAGCTACAATGAAAGATGCAAATGCTGAGTTAAGAGAAATAACAGGTGGAGAAGGCTATGACGATGTGTTTGTTTTTGCACCAGTTAAACAAGTAATTGAGCAAGGAGATGCTATTCTTGGTTTTGATGGTTGTCTTAACTTCTTCGCTGGACCCAATGATCCTAACTTCAAAGCTGAGCTTAACTTCTATAATGTACACTATGCATACACGCACATTGTAGGTACAAGCGGTGGAAACAATGAAGATATGCTTGAAGCATTAGACATGATGGGTAAAGGACTTGATCCTGCTGGATTGATTACTCATATTGGAGGCTTGGATGCTGTAGCTGATGCAACAAATAATCTGCCTGACATTCCAGGAGGAAAGAAACTAATCTATACACATATCACAATGCCATTAACTCCTATTTCAGATTTTGCAAAACTTGGTGAATCGAACGATGTTTTCAAACAACTTGCTTCAATATGTGATAAGAACAAAGGTTTGTGGAGTGTAGAAGCAGAAACATATTTGCTTGAAAATGCTGATAAGCTTGCTTAAACATCTATAAGTTATTTTTTTATGAAACAGTTAGACGTTAAATTAATGCATCCGAGGGAACAGATCAATGTAATCATCGGACGAATTTATAAAAGTGGAATGACTACCACATCAGGTGGGAATGTCTCAATTAGAGATAATAACGGTGATATTTGGATTACTCCTTCGGGAGAAGACAAAGGCTCACTTACCATTAAAGATATAGTATGTGTAAAGAAAGATGGAACTATTGAGGGATTACACAAACCTTCATCGGAATATCCTTTTCATAAAGCAATTTATGAGGCTCGTCCCGAACTATCATCTATCATTCATGCGCATCCACCTGCTTTGGTAGCTTTCAGTATTGCACGTAAGATTCCCGACACAAAAATTGTTCCACAAGCACATAATATAATTGGTGATGTAGGTTTTGCACCATATGGTACCCCTGGCAGTGAAGATTTAGGAAAGAAAATTGCCAATGAGTTTAAAGACACTCGCTACAAAGCTGTTATAATGGAAAACCATGGCGTTGTTCTTGGTGGAACAGATATGATGGATGCTTATCAACGTTTCGAAACCTTAGAGTTTTGTTCACGCACCATTGTAAATGCAAAAAGATTAGGTGGCATAAACTACTTGACTGATGAGCAAGTTGCTAAATATGTACATCATATTCCTGATATGAATTCTTATTTCATGGATGTGCAGCATCCATCAGATGAAAGAGCTATACGCACAGATATGGTCAACCTTATTCGTCGTTCATGTGATCAGGGATTGATGATTTCAACCTACGGAACTGTATCTGTAAGATGGAAAAATGATGATTTTTTAATTACTCCAAGTAATGTGGCTCGTTGGGACATAGTTCCCTCTGATATAGTGCAAATTAAAAATGGAATGGCCGAGGCAGGCAAAATGCCAAGTCGATCTGTTGCTTTGCATCAACGCATCTACCAGCTCAATCCTCATATCAATTCTATTATTTGCACACAGCCTGTAAACTTGATGGCTCATGCAGTTAGTGGCACTAAGTTTGATGTGCGTACCATTCCCGAAAGCTGGATATTCTTGCAAGATGTACCTTCAATACCTTTTGGATTGATATACAATGATATTGATCAAGTTGCCGAAATGTTTAATGATCATCGTGTGATTCTTGTAGAGAATGACAGTGTCTTTGTTACTGGCGATAAATTGTTGAATACATTCGACTATTTAGAAGTAGCGGAGTTTTCTGCAAACTCTTTAGTAATGGCAAGTGCAATTGGCGAATTGTGTCCAATGGGGGATGAAGAGATTGAAGAATTGAGGGTGGCATTTAATGTGAAATAGATCTATAGAAGTTTCATCTTTAAAAAATATAAACATTCAATAATCGGTGAGTCCTAATCCCTTTTGTTGAATGTTTTTTTGTATATTCATGTTTTAATAAATTCTCAAAATGAAAAACTTAAATTATACACACGTTTTACTACTTGGTTTTCTATTGCTTTCTGTTCTTACAATGAAAGCACAGAATTACGATGAGTCAAAAGTACATGAGTATACCTTGCCACCCCTTCTGGAGACGGAGCAAGGAGAAGCGATTGTCAACCAAAAGCAGTGGGAGGATGTTAGACGTCCTGAAATATTGAAACTATTTGAAGACAATGTTTATGGACAAGTTCCCAAGGACTTCGATAAAATAAACTTCAATTTAATAAACAAAGACGAGCTTGCTTTGAATGGCGATGCTACTTACAAAGAAGTTGATATTGAAGTGCATCGTAACAATGGTAAAGTAAACATTCGTCTATATTTGTTTGTGCCAAACAATATAACTAAACCTGCTCCCACTTTTTTAGTTATCAATCATAGAGGTGTGAAGACAATGGATGTGACACGTGAAAATCCAGATGATTTTTGGCCTGTGGAAGAAGTTATTAGTTCAGGATATGCATTGGCAGGGTTTGATGTAATTGATGTCGCTCCTGATCATAAAATCGATTATACAATAGAAGTTTTAGAAAAACTTTATCCCGAACATATGCAAATGAAGAATGGCATGCGAGCATTAGGTGCATGGGGATGGGGTGCAAGTAGAATTATCGATTACTTTGAGACAGATCAAACTGTTGATGCAACAAAAGTTGTTGTTGTAGGACACTCACGTGGAGGTAAAGCTGCTTTATGGTGCGGAGCTCAAGATGAAAGAGTAGCAATAGCTATATCCAATGAATCAGGTAATTCGGGTGCAAAAATATCTCGTAGAAATTACGGTGAGTCAGTAGAAAGGATTACTCAGCATTTTCCTTATTGGTTCAGTCCTACTTATAGTAAGTATGCTAATCGTGAAGATGAACTTCCAATTGATCAACACATGCTTATTGCGCTTAATGCGCCACGAGGTGTGTATGTTGCTGGAGCAGCAGAAGATGATTGGGCTGACAATAAAGGACAATACCTATCGCTGATAGAAGCTCAACCTTTATTCCGACTATACGGGTTCAATCTGAATCTTCCCAACGAAATGCCCAAAGTGGGCGTACAACTTATTCAAAAGCCCATGGGCTTTCATATTCGTGAGGGTAAACACAATATGACACTGTTTGATTGGCAGAAGTTTATTGAGTTTGCGGATGAGGTGCTGTAGATTCACTTAGTTTAATTTTGCACCATATAAGAGGGCATTCATTTTAGAAAGTATACTGTGTTTGTTAACTTTTTGTATATACATATTTGATATATACTATCAGACTACCTATCTATCATTTTGCGTATTTTGAGGTATCCTGTACGGGATAATAACTGTTTTATAAAATCAAATCTATTACTTTGCTATCGTAATAAATGTTATGATAAGTATAATACTTTATAGTTTCATACATCTGATATTTTCACTTGATCTAAGATGGAGATGTTCAACATTTCTATAACAAACAAAAAACTAATGCAAGGGCTTTTTACTAATTGATAAAAATAATATGTCCGAAAAGAAACGGGGAAGTTGGATTCGTAGTATTGGCCCAGGCTTAATAGTAGCTGCTCTTGTTTTTGGTCCAAGTAAACTAACTATCACATCTAAGATAGGTGCAAATTTTGGATATGAATTACTCTGGGTTATAGTAATAGCCATATTTTTCATGGCTGTTTTTACACTTATCGCAGAAAGAGTAGGTCTCTCCTCTGACAAATCATTGTTAACGATGATTGGAGATAGATGGGGAAAGAATGTCGCAAAAGTAATTGGTGTTGGAATTTTCTTAGTCTGTGCATCATTTCAAACAGGAAACTCGGTAGGTGTAGGAATAGCTATTGGCGAATTAACTCATACAAGCAATGTTTATTGGATTATTTTCTTTAATGGAATTGGAATTGTCCTTCTTTTTTTTCGAGAGTTTTACAAAGTGCTCGAAAAACTAATGGTCTCTTTAGTTGGACTTATGTTACTGGCTTTTTTTATAACACTTATTGAAGTAAAACCAAACTTTCTAAATATTGCTGAAGGTTTTTTTATTCCCAAAGTGCCTCTTGGTTCTATTGGTTTGATTATTGCATTTATGGCTTCCTGTTTTTCTATAGTTGGAGCATTTTACACTTCATATTTAGTTCAAGAACGTAAAAAAGTAAACAAGGAAGCAAATTCTGGTAAGTCTAAAAACACCAGCTTGATAGGAATTTTGGTATTGGGCCTTTTAAGTGCAATTGTTATGATTTGTGCTGCAGCAATACTGCAACCTATGGGAATAGAAGTCAGTACAGCTAAGGATATGTCAATCGCACTAACTCCAGCGTTTGGTGTGTATGCATCAGCCGTATTCTTAATCGGATTATTTGCTGCAGGATTTTCATCAATTGTTGGTAATGCAAGTATTGGAGGGACATTACTAAGCGATGCATTAGGCTTTGGAAGCAATTTTAATTCTAAAAAGACAAAGGTCATGATTGCTTTAGTCATGATAACAGGTGCCATAATTGCAATAATATTTGGTGATGCGCCTTTAGAATTAATAGTATTTGCTCAAAGTGTAACAATCTTTATTGTCCCAATTATTGGTATAGCATTGTTTTTGATAGCTAATGATAAAAAGTATATGGGTGATGATAAGATCGGTCTTTTTCTAAAGATTGCAGGTTTTATAGGACTTGTAATCGTTATAATACTTGCTGGGATTAATTTTGTAAATATATTTTTCTAATGTTAATTTGAATTTGATATGTCAAAAGAAGAAGTACTTAATGATTATTTAAAGCCGTCACAACAGTTGATTCAGGATATAGCTAAAATTAAAGGTGATATCCTTATTTTAGGTGCTGGAGGCAAAATGGGTCCTGCTATGGCAAAGCTGGCTAAAAAAGCAGTAAATGAAAGTGGGGTAAATAAAAAAGTTATTGCTGTTTCACGGTTCTCTGATGAGAATATTGTAAAAGAATTAAATAAATCTGGAGTAGAAATAATTAAAGCAGATTTATTAAATCAGAAAGATTTAGATACTATTCCTAATGTTCCGAATGTTATTTATTTGGCAGGTCATAAATTTGGAACATCAGGGAATGAATCCTACACCTGGATAATGAATACATTTTTACCTGGAAGTATAGCTGAGAAATTCAAGAAATCGAATATAGTCGTATTTTCCTCAGGAAATGTTTACCCATTGTCATATATTGGAAATGGTGGAGTGACAGAAGAAATGCCCGCTTCTCCAATAGGTGAATATGCTCAATCGTGTTTAGGTAGAGAGAGGGTTTTCGAATATTTCTCCAAAAAAAACAATACGCCAATTTTACTTTTTAGATTGAATTATGCTAATGATGTTACTTATGGTATACTTTTGGAGATAGCTAAAAGTGTGTATGAGAAAAAAGAGATTGATTTGAGAATGGGCAATGTGAACGTTATATGGCAAGGAGATGCAAATGAAATTGCTATAAGATCACTATTACATTGCTCTGTTCCTTCCAAGTTATTAAATGTAACGGGGCCTGAAACCATTTCAGTTAGATGGCTTGCAGAAGAGTTTGGAGCGATATTTAAAATAACACCTGTTTTTAAAAATACAGAAAACCCAGATGCTTTATTAAGTAATGCATCTGAATGTTTCAAGCTTTTTGGTTATCCAAAAGTAACTCTAAAGCAGATGATTGAACTAATTGGGAAATGGGTTATAGAGGGCGGTAAAACCATTGATAAGCCTACCCACTTTCAAGAACGAGAAGGTAAATTTTAATTTAATACATAAGATGATTAAAAAAGAAGTCTATCAAAAATTATTAGAAGGAGCTTTTATTCCTGCACATCCCTTAGCCCTGAATCCTGATTTGAGTATTGATGAGGAATCGCAACGTGGATTGACTCGCTATTATATCTCAAGTGGTGTTGATGGTTTAGCAGTAGGTGTTCATACCACACAATTTGAAATAAGAGATCCAAAATTTAACTACTATGAAAAAGTATTGGCCATTGCTTCTGAGGAAATTAATAGCTTAAGGAGTGACAATTCATTTATAAAAATAGCGGGTGTTTGTGGACCTGTTGATCAAGCAATTGAAGAAGCTAAAATAGCTATTAAGTATGGATATGATTTGGGGTTGTTGAGCACGGGTGGTCTTGATAGCTTCTCAGAAAAAGAACTCATTGAAAGAACAAAAGAAGTAGCTAAAATTATTCCAGTATTTGGATTCTACTTGCAACCTTCAGTTGGTGGAAGAGTTTTGAGCTATCAGTTTTGGGAGGAGTTTTGCGAAATAGATAATGTTTGCGCAATTAAAGTTGCACCTTTTAATCGATATTACTCATTAGATGTAGTTAGAGCTATTTGCAACTCGACCAGAGGAAAGGAAATCGCATTATATACTGGAAATGATGATAATATAGTTAATGATTTAATTACACCTTATGAGTTCAAAGTGAATGGTCGAAAAGTTAAAAAACAATTCGTTGGAGGCTTATTAGGTCATTATGCGGTTTGGACTAAGAAATCTGTAGATTTATTCAATTTAATTAAAGATGGAATTAAAAACAACAACTTAGATTATAGTGAAGCATTAAAAATTGGAGTAGATATTACTGATATGAATGCTGCAATATTTGATGTTAAAAATGATTTTAAAGGATCCATTGCTGGTATTCACGAAGTGTTGAGAAGACAAGGATTGTTAAAAGGTCTATGGTGTTTGAATCCAAAAGAAACACTATCTCCTGGACAAAATGATGAAATCACACGAGTCATTGAACAATACAGTTACTTAGTTGATTAAGCGAGTGTGATAAACTTCACAATAATATTATGGGATGAAACTAAAAGGAATAATAAAGGATATAGCTCATGAAATTAAAGATGATGTCATAAATACAAGAAGATTTTTGCATCAAAATCCTGAGTTGTCTTTCGTTGAATTTAAGACTTCGAGTTATATAAAGAAAATATTGAACGACTTAAATATTCCTTGGACTTCTGTAGCAGATACGGGGTTAATTGCCACAATTCATGGAAACCAACCTTCTGATAAAGTAATTGCACTAAGGGCTGACATGGATGCTTTGCTCCTTCACGAAAAGAACAATATCGAGTATAAATCATTAAATGAAGGTGTTATGCATGCTTGTGGTCATGATATGCATATTGCATCTGTTATAGGTGTCGCTCAGGTATTGAGTAAACTAAATAAATTTAAAGGAACTATAAAGTTGATTTTTCAACCAGCAGAAGAAACTTTGCCTGGAGGAGCAGTAAAGGTTATTGAAGAGGGGAGATTGAAAGATTCAGAAATTAATGCAATTATTGGGCAGCACGTTATGCCTTCTCTTGTCAGTGGTAAAGTAGCTGTTAGAAGTGGGAGGTTCATGGCTTCGATGGACGAAATCAGTATTAATATTGTAGGTAAGGGAGGACATGGAGCGGAACCTCATAAGAACATAGATCCAGTAACAGCTGCAGCAACAATAATAGTATCACTGCAACAAATAGTGAGTAGGAAGAACAACCCTGCTACACCTACCGTTCTTTCTTTTGGAAAATTACAAGCTAATGGATCAAAAAATATAATACCAGATGAAGTGCTATTGGAAGGAACATTTCGAACAATGGATGAAAGATGGCGAGATGAAGCTCATTTGCTAATTTCAACTATTGCTACATCTATTGCTGAAGGATTTGGTTGTAGTTGTATTATTAAAATCAAAAAAGGATATCCCTGTTTGCACAATAGTCCCAGTTTAACTAATTCTGTCCGATCAATTATGGAGGATTATTTAGGAAAAGAAAATGTAGTTGATGCTGACATATGGATGGCCTCTGAAGACTTTGCCTATTATTCTGAAATATCTCCTTCTACTTTTTATTTGTTAGGAGTCGGAGATAATCAGAAGGAGAACCCATCCTTACATACTTCCACATTCAATATCAATGAAGATGCAATAGAAATTAGTGTAGGCTTAATGTCTTACATCGCCCTAAAATATTTAGATAATTGATAGGTTGCTTGATTTTAAGTAAAAAAGAGAATTGATTTATAGGGATTTATCTAAACTTTACTCTTTAAATTATTTTTCTGTTTACCTCATCCCTCGAGACTGGACGTTTTTCCATGTAGCAATGTGAGCCATTAAACAAATAATGCCTGCTTCAAAAGCCACATCAATATTTGCGCTTGGAGTTTCATTATCTCTAATACATATTAAGCCATTCACGTAAATGCAAGTGAGTCATATCAACTTGATGACCATTAGTTTCTGTATCCGAGAGATAGTTGGAAGCTGAAATATTTGAGACAAACTATTACACCTTCAAAAATATTTTTTGCTTGTATAGATAATTCAGAAGCATCCATTTTAAAGTAATTGCTCCAGCAATTACAAGCCATGTACCAACAATTTCAGCAAGTGATCCTGTGAAAAATTTAGACATATCTGTGAAAGGGATTATACGATCGGCCATATAGATGGTAATTGAGTTTAACCCTATTACTCTAAAAAAATGCAATACACCAGAAAATACTTTGCCTCTGAACTGTTTAACGTCAATCACGTAATAAAACAATGATAATATCATTAAGCTGATACCAGCCGTTAGTAAATTAAAAGTCGTGGTCCAAAAGTTTTTTATTACAGGATATACTGGCCATAACAACAATGCAAGTACAATTAAAACAATGCCAGAAGCTGCTAAATAAACTGTTTTTAGGTTTTCAGAAAGTTCCCTTTTTCGAAGTAAACTACCCGCAAAATATCCAATAAGCACGAGAACCGATGCCGATATAATACAAAGAATACCTAACCTGTCATAAGTGCCCACAGCTAAATGTCCAGGTAGTAGCATTTGATCCAAATAGGCATTCATTCCCATAACTGGATCGAAATGTCCAGCACCAAAACCCGGAACAGGTATAAAAACTTGGAGTGCAGTAATTAATAAAAGTATGAAAACAAGCCAGAATGCATGCGTTTTCATTGATTTGAATTGAAGAACTATTGTAGCTCCTATGAAATAGGCTATTCCAATTTGGCCTAAAACACTTGCATAACGAATATCAGTAAATCCTCTTTGCAATATCCCATTATATAGGATTCCCAGAACTATTAGCTTGAGAGCTCGTTTTGTAATGTCCCATTGTAGTTGAGGTTTTGCAATTCCTTTTGCTTTCTTTGATAGTATAGAAAAGGGAATAGTTACTCCAGAAATAAACATGAATAAAGGGAATATAAGATCCCAAAATCTGAAACCTTCAAATTCTACATGGCTCATCTGTTCAGCTATAGGCTGCAGAAAACTTAGCGCATCTACCTTTGTTAAATAAGTTATTAGTGCTCCTCCTCCAATGATCCAAAACATGTCGAAGCCACGCAATACGTCAATAGACATGAGTCTATCATTTTTTTTCGTGCTTTCTTTCATAACTTTTTTCATAGATAATAACAAAATTAAAAAATGAATTTAAAAATCTTCATCAAGGTTACAATAATGGTAACCTTGATGAAAAATGATGATGTAAATTAATAACCAGGATTTTGAGGACCTAAATTTGGGTTAATAGCTAATTCTGTAGCAGGAATAGGCATTAGGTAGTCTCTTGATGAATCAAAGTTGGGTTGTGACTCAAATGCATTAGGACCTTTGAAAACTTCATCCCCCAATTTTCTTCTCTTGATATCATACCAGCGTTTATATTCAAAAGCTAACTCTAAGCGTCTTTCTTCCAATACTAAATTTATGAATTGTTCTTTATTTAAACCTGATTGAACATCTTCTGGAAAATTTGCAATTGTTCCATCGTTACGATTTCTTGCTCTTTTCCGGATTTGATTAATATAATCCTCGGCTTCTGTATTTGGTCCTTTTACTTCAACAGATGCTTCAGCAGCAATCAATAATACTTCTGCATATCTAAAGGCAGAGTAGTTGTGATCTGATTCTCTTCCATCTCCACTTGCATTTCCAGGAAATCTCGTGATTTTTGCAATATGAGGTCTTTGCGTGTTGTCAAATTGAGTATAAGGTACCATTATTCCTTTAACCAATGTAGAGTCATCAAAACTCACCCATTTACGATAATCTCGGTCATCCCAACTATTAAAAACTTTCATAGAGGGAACTGAAACGCTCCATCCTTGATGATCAGCACCCCTAACTCCAGTCATTGGTGCCATAAGGTCACTATTGGCAGTTCCTGTACCAGTTTGTAATCCTAAAAAGTCGATTGTGAGGATATGTTCAGGTCTATCACCATTGGTCGCGCGAAAAAGCTCTTGATAATCAGACTCTAATGCATAGCCAAATAAATCTTTATTATCTATCACCCATTTTGCTTCAGTGTATGCATCTGGAAACTGACCTCGTGTTAAATAAACCGAAGATAGATAGGATGCTGCAGTTCCTTTTGTAGCTCTGGATTTTATATCGCTTGGATATTTATCAGGTAGCCACTCCTTAGCAAATTTCAAATCCGCAATAATTCCTTTATAAACTTCGTCAACAGATATTTTTGAAATATCAGCAACTGCTTGTGGATCGCGAATGAAATAGTCAATATAGGGTATTTCACCAAAGATTCTAACTAAATGATAATAGCTAAATGCTCTTATAAAGCGTCCTTCAGCAATCAATGGATTAATTTCATTTTCTGGTATGCTAAGTCCTTCTGCTCCTGCAATTGCTGCATTTGCTGCACTAATAACTTCATACCAATAGGGCCAAAACAGTCGAACCATTCCATTTCCAGCATCCATATTAAAGTCATTGACTTGCTGTCTTTCAGCTGGGGTACCACGATCGCCAATGTCTACCATATCACTTCTTAGCATAAGAGCAGATACAAACTGTCTGCCATATAATCTTTCGGTTGCAATCCAACCATATGCTCCAAATAATCCTATCTCAACATCTCTTGGGGTCTTAAAAAGAGATTCTGGAGCCAAAAGACCTACAGGGCTTTCATTAAGATCAACACAAGATGATGTTCCTAATAAAAATGTTATTATCAATATTTTATAAATTATATTTTTCATAATTGTTGATTTTTATTTTTTAAGAGACAATAATTTTAAAATCCTATGTTTATACCAAACGTGTATGATTTGGCATTAGGATAACTTCCATAGTCCAATCCAAGGTTTCGGTTTCCATCTGTCGATCCACCAGATCTATAATTTACTTCTGGATCATAACCAGGATAATCTGTAATAGTGAAAATGTTTTGAGCGCTTACATATACTCTTAATCTGCTAATATGCAGTTGAGTCAATAGAGACTGAGGTAAACTATAACCCAGTGATAGGTTTTTTAGTCTAATATAACTTCCATCATAAATCCATCTTGTAGAAACACGACGTGTGCGTCCAACAGAGGCTTTCGGAACATCAGTATTTGTGTTTTGTGGTGTCCATCGATTTAACGCATTAGTAGTTGCATTATTATTACCAGCCATTAAATCGAGTTCTAATAGCGTGTAACTTAGAATATCGTTGCCTTGTGAACCTTGAAAGAATAAATTTAGATCAAAGTTATTCCATTTAAAATCATTATTCCATCCCCAAATAAAATCGGGTTGAGGATCACCTATTATCGTCCTATCATCATTATTTAAAGTGCCATTAGGTTTTCCAGCAAGTTGTCCTTGTTCGTTTCGTCCATCTATATCTTTGAATTTTTCACCTCCAGGCACTTGTTCAAATCCTCCTCCTGGAATGAATGTGTCTCCTTCTTGATATACACCATCGTAAATCCATCCGTAAAATGCACCTACAGATTCTCCTTCACGTAATATTTGAGTGTTTCCTAACCCAACCATATGTCCAGGTCCTGATCCATATTGTATATCATTGCCATTTGGAAGAGTGAGAATTGTATTTTTATTTACAGAAACATTTAAATCCATATTCCACTTAAACTTATTAGTTAGATTTCGAGAGGAAATCATGGCTTCAAATCCTTTATTCTCAACTTTTCCAATATTTCTTATTTGACTTGTATAACCCGAATATTGAGGTAATTGAACTTCAAACAATAAGTCAGACGTTACCATGCGATAAGCATCTAATGTTAGGTTTAGTCTATTATTAAAGAATCCAATATCAGTTCCTATATTTAATTGAGATGTTGTTTCCCATGTCAAATTTTGATTAGCAACAGTGGTTGGACGTGCTGCATTAACGCTGCTTCCACCGATTACACTAAAAACAGGGGAAAATCGAGCCAATGTTTGATAAGGTGAAATGGCCTGATTACCAGTATATCCATAACTCGCTCTCCACTTCCAATTACTTATCACATCCACATCTTGCATAAATGATTCATTCTTCATATTCCAACCAAAAGCACCCGAAGGGAAAAATGCCCATTTTTCATCTGCACTAAAGTTAGAAGATCCATCATATCTTGCTGTAAATGTCAAAAGGTACTTATCCAATAAAGAATAGTTTATTCTACTGTAAAAAGATGAACTTCGCCAATCTACCAAGTTAGAGTTTGGTGTTTGATTGACAGCTCCTGCTCCCAAGTTCCAAAAAGAAGATGCATCTGTAATGAAAGATTGACTTCTTCCACCCCAAGCTTCTGAAACAGATGATTGATATGAATATCCTACCATTGCTGTAAGAGTGTGAATGTCATTTAAAATTTGATTATAAGTCAAGTAGTTTTCATTTAGGAGTAATGTGTTTTTGTAACCATCCACTCTGGCATCTCCACCACCAGCATTTCTCCCTTCTTGAAGTGTTGCAGGTGAGTACCTTCCTCTTCTTCCATTATTAGTTGTTGCACCAAAAGTGCTTCTAAAACGTAAATAGTCGGTTAACGTATATTCTCCAAATGCATTTCCTTGAAAACGATCGCTTATGTCTTCATCCTCTAATTGAGTTACAATTGCGTAAGGATTATCAATAGGGTCATTAAGACGAGCAATGGTAAAGCTTCCGTCAGGTTTGTATATTGGTTGATCGGGTTCGAATTTAAATGCCGCAGAAACAACACCGGGCGTCAAACCTCCTGAACCTTCTTGCGTTCTCATACCATCTTTCGTGTTTCTTTGAGCAAACATATTTAAGCCCATCTTGAATCTCTCAGTCGCAAAAATATCTATGTTACTTGTAACAGAAAAACGTTTATAAGCTGAGTTCAGAATAACACCTTTCTGATCAAAATAAGTGCCAGAGACATAATAATTAACCAACTCATTACCTCCAGAAACCGAAAGTTGATAGTTTTGGGTCCCCCCAGTTCTGAAAATCTCATCTTGCCAGTCAGTATTTCCACCAGCTGGTTTGATGTTTGGTCTTGCTTCACTTATGTAATCAATGAATTGATCAGCGTCTAACAAATCTAATCGATTTATTTCATTTTGTACTGAATATGAAGTATTGAGCTCAATTCTGGTCTTTCCTGATTTTCCAGCTTTTGTAGTCACCATAATAACACCATTTGCACCACGAGAACCATAGATCGCTGTAGCTGAAACATCTTTCAAGATCTCTATAGATTCTATATCCTCAGGAGGTGGTAGTGCTCCCCCAACAAAACCGTCAACAACAAATATAGGATCACTACTTGCGTTTATTGAAGTACCACCCCTCACTCGCACCTTTAAAGATGCCCCAGGTTCACCATTATTAGAAGTGATTTGAACACCAGCAGCCCTCCCTTGCAAAGATTGAACAGCACCTGTAGTTGGGTAGGCTGATATTTTATCTGAGCTAATAGATGACACAGAGCCTGTTAAGTCACTTTTTCTTACTACTCCATATCCTACCGCCACGAATTCTTCAAGTCCAATGGCCTCTTCTTCCATAATTACATTAATAGTAGTTTGATTTGAAATAGGAATGTCTTGCGTCTTCATTCCAACAAATGAGAATTGCAGATTCTGTGAATCGCCTGGCACACTTAATGAATAATTACCGTTAGTATTGGTGACAGTTCCAATAGTTGTACCTTTAACCATAACTGAAACTCCAGGCAATGCAATTCCCTGCATGTCAGTAACGTTTCCAGATAATTGTTTTTGTTGAGCTTGTGTTATTGAAAAAACTGTAAGCATTAAAACAGCTAACAATTTTATTCTCAAAAGTTCTTTAATACTGCTCCATAATAAAAGACTTAATAAAAATCGATTTTTTTTCATAATTAGAACTTTTTAAATTTAAACTTTTTGTTGTAATAATTGTGAATGGTGAGTGTCTTATTTATAATAATTCAATTTATATAATTTCTTTAAAGTCTTTTCTTTTCCCATTGTAGTAACTAAGAATGTATAATTGAATTAAAGTATAAATTTAATTGCTTTTTGAAGCCACATCTCCGCCTTCGTTGTAAATCTCAACAAGATTGATAAAAGGGGTTTCTCTTACTTCTTTTTTAGCGTCGTAATCTGGATTTACTTTTGGCCAATATGTTTTTTCCACATTTGTCGATAACCAGTTCATCAGCTTTGCGAAAAGCTCATTTGTCTTCTCAGGCATTGCTTTACTCAGATTGTGGTTCTCACTTATATCATTAGCTATATTAAAGAGCTTCAATCTGCCATGCCAGTCGAAAATAAGTTTGTAATCTCCTTCACGAATCGCTGAATGTGGAGTTAATGGATAATTATCGAAAGGATTATTATAAATTACATTGAAAGGGTAGTGCCAAAAGTAGGTATCTCGCGAGTATGATTGTTTTTTATTGTCTGTGTCATTTAGTAAGGTTAAAACACTTCGGCCATCAATTTTCGTTTCATTGTAATAAGGTGTAATATCATATCCAGCAGCTTCCACTAAAGTAGGGAAAAGATCATTGCAATCTACCATTGTGTTGCACCATTTGCCTCCTTCAATTTTGCCCTTCCAACGAAAAGCAAGCGGAACCCTAATACCTCCTTCAGTTAGATTGGCTTTTCCTCCTTTTAGTGGGTAGTTGCTTGTAATTGATCCATCTGGTGTAACGCTTCCATCAATACCTCCATTGTCAGACATGAAAACAACCAATGTATTTTCTTCCAACTCCAACTCTTCCAGCTTGTTTAGAATCATACCAACAGACTCATCCAAGCTTTTTATCATTGAAGCATAGGTTGGGTCATCGTGATTGTTCCACCCCTTTGTTGTTTTAATATCAAAACGTTGTTTGTCTTTTTCTTTCGCTTGAAAAGGACTATGTACCGCAAAATGACAAAAATAGAGAAAGAAAGGCTGCTCTTTTATATTGGCGCGGCTATCAAGGTAATTCAGAGCTTGCTGAGTAAGGTCATCAGTCAAGTAGTCTTCTCCTGTCACATCGCCTGCATTGCCAATTAGCCATTCGGCTTGTGGCATTTCAGGGAAGTGTGTTTTTGATTTATTATTCCAATTGTTTTGCCAATTGAAATAAGCAGAACCACCACTATCGTACCAAGCAATGGGTTCAAAACCTTGATCGGCAGGAACATATCCTTTGGCGCCATGTCCCCCTACATGCCATTTTCCGATGAAAGCTGAATGATAATCCTTTAATGCTTCGGCAATGGTGATCTCATTACGCCCATTATCTATTGATGTTCCAGCTGGCAAAGCAGTGTTAGAACTACCATTGAGCAAAGCCTGTTCAATAGAAATATTATCGCTATGATAAATTACATCATGCGAATAACTCCCTTCTGGTACGGGTATATTCTGATTGTAATATGTATCTCTTAGTGGAGTGGCAGTGGTGAAGCCAAGCTTAGCAGCATACTTGCCAGTTAAGAGACTTGCACGGGTGGGGGATGATAGTTGACAGGCATAAGCTTGATCAAAAGCAACACCCTCATTGATTAATCGATCAATATTGGGTGTTTCATAAAACATCTCCTCCTTATTCGAACCCAATGCTCTTTTTGCATACGCTTGCACATCCATATAGCCTAAATCGTCGGCCAATATGAATATGATGTTGGGTCTCAAATCCTCCTTTTTCGAAGCAGTACATGCAGTCGATAATACTAAACCACTCAACAATACATTGAGATTGGTAAATCGTTTGAGTGATAATTTGAGCTCCACTATTAGAATTTATTTGTTGAGATTGTTTTATCTCAAAGTTTTTTTATCAGTTTCGCAGCTTCCTTTTGTCCTTTTTTTAATGTTGACTCCATCGATATAGTTTTGGAGCTATAGCGTTTACTTTCAATAGAAGCTTCCATGAAAGTAAATATCTCAAGTGTCTCTTTTTCTGAAACAGGGGATACACGTGTTTTAAAGAACTTCAATATCTCATCCAATAAAAATCCGTAGCCATCATATCCACCTACAGGTACCGCACCTTTTGAAGTGAAAGCAGTACCGCCATATCCAGATTTTGGAGTTCTAAGACCACGAAATGTTCCAATTCTTCCATCGTCCCATAAGCCAACTACTACATCTGTGTTTTCAGCAGACATGCGACTTACAGACTTGCATCCAGTTCCCATTACCGTGAATAGTGTTTCTACACCGTGTACGCCGTACCAAGTCAGGTCTGATGAATGCGAAGGTTCTATATTTGCAGGTGAGTAGCAATCAGCACCAAATACTTCTCCCAATTCACCATTCCGTAGTTTAAGGCTTTGTTCGGTAAAGCGAAGTGCTGAAGCCGTAAAGATAGGTACGTTGTACTTTTTACTTAATTCAAAGATAGCAATCGCTTGAGCCAAATTTGCGCCAATTGGTTTATCGATAAAAACAATTTTCCCTGCTTTCATCACTTCATTCGCTTGCTCTAAATGCAAATTACCATCATTCGTTTCCAACATTACGCAATCTACCTTTGTCAATAGTTCGGCAATTGAACTAACAATTTCTACGCCATATTTTTCCACTTCTTCAATATAGCCTGGTATTCTTTTGTAGCTCGATTCTATTGTTTTTGAACCATAAGGATATGCAGTTACAATTTTAAAACCATTGTATTCTGCTTTTTTGTCTTCACTGTTCAATAGCTTAGTAAAAGCTGTCGCATGCGAAGTGTCCAAACCAATAATTCCTACTTTCATTTGTGCTTGTAATGAGGAGTATAGTCCAATGAAAAGGAAAAATAAGACCACTATTATTTTCTTTGCTTTCATGTTTTTATAATATTATTGTTGTTTTGAGATATTCTCAATTGTATTATATAAGTTGTAAAACTTTTCGTTACGCACGCGATTGATTTCTACTAATTCCTCGTCATGCAAATAATTTTTATTTAAATCAATAAAGCGTCTGTCATTTATCAATGCAGTAATTCTCAAATCTTCAAGCTCTTTTACTAATGTGATTGCTTTGCTTCTCTCAAAGTCATTTGATTGATAGCGAGCTTCTATTTCCTTAAATGTCAAATATTGATGACGTAAGTCTAACATTAACACAAAGTGCTCAAATTCTTTATGATGAGATTTGGGTTGCAATGCTCTTAATTTGTTTTTCAACTCAGTCATCTCATTCTTCAAAGTCAGTACACTTTTCTTCTCTGTATCTTTACCCCGTCTAACAGCATTTTGAGGAGTTATCATTATTTGATAAAACTCTTCACTTTCTGTTTCTGACAATCCAAACTGTTTTTGTGCATATCCTACAATAAAACTATGAGTATCAAGTGGACTTGGGTTATTCAATGCCTCACCATAAGCTGCAATGAGGATATTAAATCCACTTAATGGATATACATATCTGATGGGAAACATGCTAATAACCTCCCAGTTTGTATCGTAGCTAAAGCCATACGTGCCAGATGTTGACCATGAAGTCATAATGATTCCATTATATCCTGCTTTTCTACAATCAGGAATAAAGGTGCTAATGTTATCAAAGTGTTTTTCCCACTGCGTTATATAAATATTATCGGGATGGCTTCTGATGGCAGGTGCACCCCACATGGGTATGCCCAAATCAATAAGTCTTTCAGTATCGCCAAATCTATCTCTTTTCCAACCATAATTCCAATCAATAAAAATCGCATCTTTTGGAAGTTGATCAGCAGACTCTGGATACTTCAATAATATATCTGCCCATAGCACAGGCGTTTTGCCCAATGATGTAACTATATCACACATTACTTTAACGTAATCCACAAACAATTTTGATTTACCCTCCGCTTCAGCTTTTGCCGAGCACAAAGGGCAAGATCCTAACAAATAGGTTTCATCGCCACCAATATGAAAATATTTTGAAGGATGCAATGCTGCCATCTCAGTGAAAATCTCAGTGAAAATAGCTTTAGCCTCCTCTTCCTTCATAGGGCAAACTTGAGATATCTCTTTGTTGTCTTCTCTTATTGCACTATACCTATCGTGACGCAGAATATACTCAACGTGTCCAAAACAATTTTGCAAGGGAATAACATCTATCCCCAAACTACTACAATAGCTAACAAACGATTGTATATCTTCTCTTAAATAAGCATATTTGTTGCTAAGTGTTGCATGTTTATCATATGGGTAAGTTCCTTCCCATTCCATAACCATTGTATTGACACCTATTTCAGATAGCTGCTTTGCTAAATCTTTCAATGCAGTAAGAGTCATCACTTCAGTTCTCAAATCAACATGAAAAGCCTTAACTGCAAAATCCTCTGAATTGTTAGTTATTTTATTGCTTGAAAAAAGACTTGATGAAAGGAAGAAAAAGCTTCCAAAAATCAATATCAACTTAAGTATATTCTTTGTAATCATTTATAATTAATCTTTCAATTTTGATGCGCTTGCTTTATCAAGATAAAGTATTGCTTTATCTTTTGTTCTCAATATAGTGGCAGGACACTCTTCATCAATCTCTCCATTGAGTGTTCGGTAAACTGCCTCAGCTTTGTTTGCGGCTGGCACCATGCAAAACATATATTCTGCTTTCATTAGTGCTGGTATGGTAACAGTGATAGCTTGTGTTGGGACTAAGTTTAGTTGAAGGAAGCAACCTTCGTTCACTTGTTGCGTTCTGCATGCCATATCCAAATCTACTACTTTCACCATTTCTGGATCGTTGAAATCGGCTACATGCGGATCATTGAAAGCGATGTGTCCATTTTCGCCAATTCCCAAACAAACAATATCAACTGGATATTTTTCAAGTAGCTCAGCATAGCGTTCACATTCTTTTTGTGGATCGGCAGCTTGTTTGTTTATGTAGTGAATACTCTTGAAAGGGGCTTTGCTGAAAAGACGTTCTTTCAGAAAGTTACCAAATGCTTGCGATGCATCTTCTTCAAGTCCAATGTATTCATCCATATGAAAAGCATTGATGCGACCCCAATCAATTGACTCATCTGTTGTCAATTGTTGCATAAAATCTTGTTGAGAGGGAGCCGCTGCAAAAATCATATTTATTTCATCTTTGCTTTGCAGTAGTTCGTTTATTTTACTTGCCACATTTAGTGCAGCCTCTGTTCCCATTTCATCGCGTGTTGGGAAAATTTTAACGGTCAACTTTTCTTTCATAAAAGTCTTTACGTTCTCCTCATTTCGTGTGTATAACTTTTCCATCTATTAGTGTGTATAAAATGTTTATATTCTCATCAAAAATTACTAAGTCAGCATCTTTTCCTACCTCAATAGACCCTTTTTTATCATCTATTTTCATAATTCGAGCCGGAGTCAATGTCATCATCTTTATGCTTTCAAGCAATGAAACACCAGCTACATCAATCATGGTGCGAACCAATCGATCAGTTGTGGCAACACTACCCGCAAACGCCGTTCTATCCAGAAGTTTGGCTACGCCATCTTCAATGATTACTTTCTGTCCCTTGTCAAGACTACCCAAAATGGATTCACCATCGGGCATTCCTGCTCCTCGCATCGAGTCGGTGCAAAGTGCTATGTTTTCAGTGCCTTTAAACTTATAAACAAATTGCAGTAATGATTTCGGCAGATGCACTCCGTCAGCAATTATCTCTACAGTCATATCATCAATGAGGTATGCAGCCTCCACAATACCCGCATAACGAAATGCATTACGACGTGTGATCGTGGACATTCCTGAATATAAATGCGTTATGTGTGTAAAGCCTGCTTCAAAAGCCTCTTCCACTTCTTCGTATATGGCATCGCTATGAGCAATTGAGGCCAAAATGTTTTTTTCTTTCAATACCTTGGCAAACTCCAAAGCACCATCCAACTCGGGAGCAAGACTCCAGCGTACTATATCGTCTGAGGCTTCCAAAATCATGTTGTACTCTTCAGGCTTTGGATCACGCAAATATTTAGGATCTTGCGCTCCACGCTGGTTATACGAAAAGTAAGGTCCTTCCAAATGCAATCCAAGAAACCTTGCACCTTTTGTATTTTCTTTTACAGCTTGTTTGTAAACGGCAAAAGTTTTAATCAACTCATCGGTTGTGCTTGTTAGTGTTGTAGGTAGCAAGGCAGTTGTTCCAAATTTGGCATGCGTTTCGGCTGCGCCCAAGTATGCTTCAACCGTTGCATCCATAAAGTCGTGGCCTCCGCCACCATGTGTATGTATATCTATAAACCCTGGTGCTAAGTAGTTGTGTTTTGCATCAATAACTGTGTCAGAGCTTTTTATCTCTACTTCAGCTGTCGATTTCACTTTCATTATTCTCCCGTTTTCGCATATCAAGGCTGCGTCTTCCATTATGATATCAGGGAAAATTATTTTACTATTTATTATTATCAGTCTGTTGTTCATAGTTTTATTGTTTTAGGTTTTCTCCAATAATTGATTTTGTGTCCGTATATCGCAAACCATATTAAATACAAGAAGCAAGGAATTAGCACCCAATACCCTGCTCTAAGACCGTGCTCATCAGCTAATGCACCGTATATGAGTGGTAGTATTGCATTCCCAGATAGTCCCATTATCAAAAGCGAAGAGCCAGTGTTGGTGAATCTGCCTAAATTGTGAATAGACAATGGCCAAATGCCCGCATATATTAATGCGTTAGGTAAGCCAATGGAGGCTAAGAAATAAATAGATGCATTTGCTTTTTGTCCGAAAAGTGTAACTTCCCAATCGCCAAACAATACACCAAAAGAGAGTAAAAGCCCGAGACTGGTACAAAAGATAAGAGCATTTTTTTGTGAAACATATTTGGGTATTAGTATAATCCCCATTATATATCCAATAATAGTCATTGTGAGTGTGTAGGATGGGAAAAACTTAGCATCAATCAGGTTCAAGTCAAATTCTTTCGCATAATTAATAATGGTATCTATAGCAACTACTTGTGTTCCCACGTGAAGGAAGATTGCAACGGCACCCAATATTAGATAAGGAAAATCTAAAAGACTCTTTCTTTGTATGTGATGTGAACCAGTTGTCTCTATAGCTGTATCATCCTCTTCATCAAAATCTATTTCGGGTAGTACTGAATAACGAATTGCGATACCCATAATAGCTAAAAAGACGCCTAATACTGCGTATGGCACCATTACTCGTCTAATAAGGTCATCTAAAATTATGTTTTTCTCCATTTCAAGTAATGTGCCCGATTCAATAAGATCAAACAGATCGCTATCTGAACTCTTAAGTATAACGGCCGCAAATATTAATGGAGCAATAATTCCTGCACCTTTATTACAAATGCCCATTATACTCATGCGTTGTGCTGCACTTTCAATGGGTCCAACAACTGTAATATAAGGGTTTGCAGCAGTTTGAAGTATGGCCAGTCCTGTGCCTATAAAAAACAAGCCGACGAGAAATATGGGATATTCCCGAACGTAAGCAGCTGGAACAAACATAAATGCACCCAATGCTAACATCATAAACCCATACATTATTCCTTTTTTAAACCCTACACGTTTTAAAATTATGCCTGAAGGAATTGCCATAACAAAATAAGCAATGTAGAAGGCAAATGCTACTAAGTAGGATTGAAAATTGGTAAGTTCCATTGCTATTTTAAAGTAGGGTATTAAAGTAGCATTAATCCATGAAACGAATCCAAAAATGAAGAACATTGACGCAACAATAGCTATACCAATGGTTCGTGTGCGTTTGTTAGCTACGCCTCCTGTATTCAAAGTATTAGTCATAGTGCAGTTTGATATAAAAGTGGTCTATATTTATTATTTATTTACCTCAAAGGCAAAAATATTAAAACATATTATCGTTTTATACCCCAATAACGAAATAGCATCTTCAAATAACGTTATTTATGCTCATTCTCTTTTATTTGTAGTCGGTATTCAATGGGAGTGATGCCTTTAAACTTCTTGAAAACACGCGAAATATTTTTGCAGTCGTTAAAGCCAGATTCAAGCGCTAAGTCAAATAGAGAACGGTCGGTAGTTAACAGTAAATTGGCAAAATGGTTAATTCTAAGTGTCAAGATAAACTGATAGATGGAAGTGTCCATTTCTTTTTTAAATTTAATTTCCAAATTTCTTCGCGATAGTGGCACTATTTCGGAAAGAGCATCAATATTGATTTCGGTATCAAAGTTGTTAATCAAATGTTTAACAACAGTATCAATGTATTCATCTTCCACATTGTATATCTCGGTAGATTGGCGCAACTCAATACGAGTGGGATTGATTATTATATTGAAAGGTTCTGTTTTATCTTTCTTGATTAATTGATGGATCAACCTTCCAGCTTCATATCCCCCTTTCTCCACATCCAGTTCGATGGACGAAATAGGAGGGTCAGACAGATTGCAAATAAGGTCGTCATTGTCTACTCCCATCAACGACACATCTTTTGGGATCTTAATGTTTTTCATTTTGCAAATTTCTGATATTTGCAAAGCAAAGTTGTCATCGCAAGCAAGCATAGCTACAGGTTTTGGAAGTGATAACAACCATTCGTCCAGCATTACGTGGCTTTTACTCCAATCTTCGCTGCGTAAATTTTCCGATTCAAAGTAGTAGTAGTTTCCACCAGCTTTTTCGACTTTATCTCTAAAGCCATGAGCTCTTTCGCGCGACCAAACAACGCCCTTGCTACCATAGAAAGCAAAGTTCTGAAACTTACGTTCAATAAAGAACTTAGCCGCCATTGCCCCCGTACCGTAATAATCGCCTGTGATATTAGAGTAGAAGCTGCTTCTCTCCTTATAGTTTTGCAGCAGTACTGGAATGTTTAATTGTTGCAATCTATTCGTACCTTCATGGTCCCACAATGCGATAATTGCATCAGCCTCTCGCTCCTTTGCCCATTCCACAATGCCTTCTTTTCCGTACAATGTTTTATAATAAGAGGGTAGTCGATAAAATATCCATGGGCCATTTGCTTTAGAGTATTTTATCAATCCACGCATCAAACGCCTGCTAAACTCGCTTGAGTAATCGATTAAAACTAAGATTTTTATCATAATTGCCGATTATTCTACTTTCAGAAAACGAAATTATCTATTTGATTACCTCAAATATAACAACTATTTGTTTAATTGTTCGTCTGAATGTACATTTTAAAACAAAAAAACCTGTTTTTATAATATAAAATGAATGAATTACAACCACCAATTCATTCATCCTTTCTTTGAATCTTTCATCATAACAAAAAACCACTTCAAGCGTATTTCTCCAATTGTATCAGAGCATAAAACGCATTCATCACTCCTTTGTAAACAGCTTTAGTATCAAAAACACAAATTATGGTCTTCCGCATTTTATATCAGAGCAATTAATACATTCTTATATAGGCTGAAATGAAAATCAGTCAATGATTTTACTTATTTGATAGGATGTCTTTGGTTGAGGAAAAATATTTCAATAATTTATTCTTTGAAGCCTGGTTGAGATGGTAGAATTTGCTCCGCTATGACTTCAACCAAGCATTTGCAATTAGAATATTATAATATAAAACCACAACCTTGAGTAAATAGATAGATTATTAAAATAGATAACGATTAGAAGGGTTGAAGCATTAGCTTATAAAAATATAATTATAAAACCTCCAGCAAAGGATCAGAAAACAATAAAATGATAATAATTGTCACTTATTGGACTTAACAAATAATTTTTTTTGTATCTTTACTCTCGCAAAAGGGTGATAAAGCAACATATTGGCCTAATAGGTTTGTTTTTCACTTGAAGTAATCTTTTTTTAAACACAAATACCATGAAAATGCAAGTAAAAAGAATCAGTCTTTCTAAAGTATTAAAGCTTGAGCTGTCGGGACTAATAAATGCAGTTATTGAAGTAATGGAGACTAATGATATGGATGCATTACGTCTTCAAGCCAATCTTGACATGCTATATCAATTAAAACCTTTGATGAGATTGTTAGAGTCTCCTTATGGTCCGCATCCCATAACCGAAACGTTGAATAAACTAAAAAAACGGCGTGTAGAGCTGGCCGCTATCATTTTGGCTCAAATGGATGTGTTGGTGAAAGCCGATTATGAGAACAATCGCCATGATATTAAAATTGCCAAACCGAATGTTCGCCGCTATTTGCTTAAACTCCGCAAGTTTGATTATGATTCGATTAGTGAAAAATTAGATCAGTTTTTTCGTCGAATTGATAAGGAAGTAGAAATGAAAACTGCATTTCATCGTTTGGGATTTCAAAACTACCTTGATGAACTTTATGAGGTGAACACAAGTTGCAAACAACTGTTCTTGGACAGAAATGAGTCTATTGCCAAAAGACGAAAGGTCAATTGTAAGCTCATTCAAAGGAATGGTGAAACAGCTTTACGCAATTTGTTTGAACACATTGATTTGTGTCAAATACTTTATCCTGACACG
>DEZB01000072.1 GCA_002364735.1 Bacteroidales bacterium UBA3143 | reverse complement strand
GAATAGTTTTTAGAGGCCCCCTATAGAAGATTTACGCCCCCTTACATTATAACAATTTATGAATTATCTAATATCCATTAGAGATTACTTTGTTAACTTTGCGCCTGATTTATAAATGAATGTGATATATTTTGAAATTCGAACTACTACACACAGATAACTCTTCCAATGCTCGTGCTGGTCTTATTACTACTGACCATGGAGAAATTGAAACTCCTATATTTATGCCAGTAGGCACAGTAGGCAGTGTGAAAGCCGTACAAATGTATGAGTTGAAAGAGGATATTAAAGCACAGATAATATTGGGAAATACTTATCACCTTTACCTTCGTCCAGGACTGGATGTTTTAGAGCAGGCGGGCGGACTACCCAAATTTAACGGTTGGAACAAACCCATGCTGACAGACAGTGGAGGATTTCAAGTGTTTTCACTATCAGATATTAGAAAATTAACCGAGCAGGGCGCTGAGTTTCGTTCTCATATTGATGGCTCAAAACATTTTTTCACTCCCGAAAAGGTCATGGACATTCAGCGTATCATCGGTGCTGACATTATTATGGCATTTGATGAATGTACGCCAGGTGATGCCGATTATACTTATGCAAAGCAATCACTGGATCTCACAGAACGCTGGCTGGATAGATGTATCACAAGGTTTGGTGAAACCGAGTGTCCTTACGGTTATAAGCAGTCTCTATTTCCTATTGTTCAAGGGTGTGTTTATCCTGACTTAAGGAAACGAGCAGCCGAAAATGTGGCAGCTAAAGAAGCAGATGGCAATGCCATTGGTGGTTTGGCGGTGGGGGAACCCAAAGAGCAGATGTTTGAAATGATAGAGATCGTTAATGATATTCTCCCGAAAGATAAACCCCGCTACTTAATGGGCGTTGGCACTCCTGCCGATTTACTTGATTCCATCGAACGAGGTGTGGACATGTTCGACTGTATTATGCCTACACGCAATGGTAGAAACGGTCAAATCTTTACCAAGAATGGAATTATGAACATGAGAAATAACCGATGGAAAGACGATTTTTCGCCAATTGAAGAAGATGGAGCCTCTGTTGTAGATACATTGTACAGCAGAGCATATTTGCGCCACCTTCTCAATGCCAAAGAAATTTTAGGATTGCAAATTGCATCTATTCATAACTTGGCATTTTACATGTGGTTGGTGAAAGAAGCTCGCAAACATATCATCGCCGGAACTTTCTCTGCATGGAAGCCGGGCATGATGGAAAATATAACTCGTAGATTGTAATAGATATATAATTATCAGATGAAGATATTTAAACTAACGATATTAGATCGGTATATAATTAAGAAGTTTTTGGGGACTTATGTGTTTTCAATCATTCTTATTATCTCTATATCAGTAGTGTTTGATATCAATGAAAAGATAGATAAATTTATCACCAACAATGCTTCTTTTCAAGAGATAGTTTTTGATTATTACCTCAACTTCATACCTTATTATGCCAATCTGTTTAGTGCTTTATTTGTATTCATTGCAGTAATCTTTTTTACATCTAAATTGGCGTCCAACTCAGAGATTATAGCCATTCTTTCCAATGGAGTTAGCTTTAAACGATTGTTGAAGCCATACATGATTTCGGCAGCGATTATAGCCATTGTAACTTTTGTTTTTGGTAGCTTTATTATTCCTCCCTCCAACGTCAAACGCATTGACTTTGAGAATAAATACGTCAGAAAGAAAAGTGTGGATTATGCCTCTAAAATTCAAATGCAGGCTGCACCAGGAGTTATTGCCTATTTCGGAAGTTATGATAATGCCTCTAAAACAGGATATAACTTTTCGTTGGATGAGTTTGATGAAAATAAACTTGTTTCACGCCTTACCGCAAATAAAATTTTGTATGATTCAGCTTTTCATTGGACCATACAGAACTATCAAATACGTGACTTTGAAGGATTAGAAGAAAAGATTACCTCTGGTGAAACTATAGATACAACCCTTTACATTACTCCACGAGATTTCCTGATATCTGAAACTGATCACCAGTTGTTAACTACGCCTGCATTGTTTAAATACGTGGAAAGTCAAAAAAGACGAGGAATTGGTAATATTCAAGCTTTTGAAATCGAGTATCATACAAGGTTTGCATCAATTATGTCTGCATTTATTCTAACCCTTATAGGAGCATCTTTATCTGCACGTAAAGTGAAAGGTGGAGCTGGTGTAAATATTGGTATTGGTCTTGCTTTAAGTATGGGTTACATACTATTTATGACTATTAGTGCTACATTTGCAGTGTCTGGATTGGTAAGCCCCATGATTGCAGCTTGGATTCCAAACATACTATTTACTTTTATAGCTTTATTTATATATACCAAAGCACCAAATTAAATATGTGAACGACTGTAAGGACTATTTATTTTTAAACCTTACCTATTCTGCATTGTCATTATGAATGTGATGATATCGTAAATTTAAACTGAAATGAAAGCAACCAATATATTATTTTTATTCCTATTTAGCTGTGTGTTCATATCAGCGCAAACAAAATACCCTAATGTCGTAATATCTACCAACTATGGTGACATGACATTGATGCTATATGATGACACCCCACGGCATTCCGAATACTTTCTTGATTTAGTGAAAAAAGGATATTTCGACGGTACTCTTTTTCAGAGAGTCATTAAAGATTTCATGATTCAAGGGGGCGCACAAGACACCCGCAATGCACCTCCGGGAGTAAAAGTCGGAGGTGGAGATACATCTATGGAGATATTACCTGAATTTAGAGAGGCACACTATCACAAAAAAGGAACCCTTTCTGCTCCACGAAGAGAAGACAATGAAAATCCTCAAAAGAAATCTGATATGTCTCAAATATTTATTGTTCATGGAAAGAAGCTAACCGAAGGAAGATTGGATTCTTTGGAAATGGCTGTGAATGTGCCTATCAGAAATGCAGCCACTCGTAAATATTACATCCCTTATAAAGAGGAGCTTGCAGAACTAAAGGCTAATGATCCACAAGCATTCAACGATAGGTTGGATGAAATAATGCATCAAATAGATTCTGCTTTTAATGCTTCACCCGATAAATTCTTTTTCGATCCCGAACAAAAAGAAGCTTATAGCACCCTTGGTGGTGCTCGTCATTTAGATATGGAATATACTGCTTATGGAGAGGTAATTAAGGGTTTGGAAGTGATTGATAAAATTGCATCGTTGCCTACCGATGGGAATGACAGACCAAAGGACGATGCGAAGATAATAAAGGTGTATGTAAAGAAAGAATGAGGGGAAAGAGTTTCGGGGTGTGAGGTATGTGTTCTGTAGTATGAGGTGTGATGAATGAGGTATGAGGTTTATGGTTTGACAATGTTATGGGGTGTGTGATGTGACGGATTAATCATTTTGCAAATATATAATAGGTGCAGTCGCTCGCGCCGTTTTGTAAACGGTGTGTTGCGAAGCAAGAAAAGAAAATGAGGTCTGCGTTATGTGTTAATTGACTCTCATTGAAAGGGAAAAAGACATTAGCGTGGGGGCATCCCTTCTTCGTAACTGTAAGCTTTTTGTAGTAAGCCCTCTTATGATTAAAAAGTGAAGACAGATAAAACGCAATTGCGTAGCACATGGTTTGCAAACTGTCAACCCTATTTAGGGAAGCTCAAAAAGCCATAACCTCAATTCTTAACCTGCCCCCAGAAAACACTCACAGAACCCCAACCCCATAACCACATATCCCATACCTCACTCTATATTCTTCCTCACTTGAGTTAAAAACTCTTTCATTCTACCACTGTCTTTCTCATCAATAATTTTCAGCAACTCTTTCAACTTTTCACGGATCTTCTCAACCTGACCAGACGTATGAGGGTTAAATAATATTTCTGTGAGCAAATAATCATCTTCTGACAATAGACCTTCAGCCAAACTCAAATGACGCTTGAAGGTTGTGCCTGGTGCATCTTGATGTTTCATAACTGCTGCAAAGACCAATGTTGAAGCAAAAGGTATGGACAATGAGTAGGCTATTGTCTCATCGTGTTCGTTGAATGAATATTCAAACACATTTAGCTTAATACGATTGTAAAGATCACGAAAAAACACTTTTCCCATATGATCTGATTCGGAGATGATGATGGCACTTTGTGTGCTTAAGTCGTTAAGACTGGCAAATGTAGGACCAAACATGGGATGGGTGGAAACAAAAGGTCTTTTGATCTCTGCATAAAAAACTTCAAGTTCTGTTTTAACCGAAGCTATATCAGATAGAATACAAGATTCAGAGACAAATGGCAAAATAGACTTAAAAGCTTTGATTGTATAGGTAAGCGTTGCGGCATTTATCACCAACTGTGGATTAAAAGCCTTCACTTCTTCGGGCTTAGTCATGCGCTCTGTATTGTATATAAATCGCAATCGCTGAGGGTCTATATCCAACAAAGCTACTTCGTGATCGAAGCTCAACAAATCGGCAAAGAATGATCCCATTTTGCCAGCACCCACAATTAATATTCTCATTATCTTATTTTCAATCGTATTTATGTATTTATGACTTAATCTATTGTTATGCTTTTTCTGGATGATTGTTTACATCTCCATTTTGATTATCAGCTTGCATAATAACCATTTGTTGACGCACAGACTCTTCGTGAACTGCTTCCAAAAATTTTTTTGCAAAACCGCCAGACATATCCATTTTTTCAGCTTGGTCAATTCTATTGGTAAGTATATCGTTGTATCGTCCTGTTTGCAAAATGGGCATTTTGTGTTCAATCTTGTATGTGCCAATTTCACGAGAAATGCGCATCCGTTTGCTCAGTAACTCAAGCAAGCTATTGTCAATTTCGTCAATTTGTGTACGTAAATCAGATAAATCCTCGGTTGATTGAACTGTTTCGCGAATGACAAGCGATTGAAGTATCTTTTTCAACTCTGTTGGAGTCACTTGTTGATCTTTGTCACTCCAAGCATCATCAGGATTACAATGCGACTCGATGATTAGCCCTTTAAAGTTCAAGTCCATTGCTTGTTGAGAAATGGTTTTGATAAGATTTCGCACGCCACCAATATGGCTTGGATCGCAAAGTATTGGCAAATCGGGGAAACGTCTTTTCAGCTCGATGGGTATGTGCCATTGAGGCATGTTGCGGTAAATGTTTTTATCTGAAGTGCTAAATCCACGATGAATGGCACCCAGTCGGGTGATTCCTGCGTTGTTTAAACGTTCGAATGCTCCAACCCAAAGCTCCAAATCAGCATTAACTGGATTTTTGATAAGGATGGGCATATCAACACCCTGCAAGGTATCTGCAATTTCTTGCACTGCAAAAGGGTTGGCAGTTGTGCGCGCACCAATCCAAAGCATATCAATACCATGTTTGAGTGCTTCGTAAACATGCTTTTCGGTGGCAACTTCCGTGGCCACATACATACCAGTTTCTTTCTTTACGCGTTGTAACCACTTAAGTGCAGGAATGCCAATACCTTCAAAGCCTCCTGGTTTTGTGCGAGGTTTCCAAACGCCAGCTCTAAATATTTTGACTCCATTAGCAGCTAATTCCTTAGCCACTTCCATTACCTGTTCTTCTGTCTCTGCACTACATGGTCCCGATATAATAAGTGGTCGCTTTTCGTCCACACCGGGCAATAATATTGATTCTATTTTCATGACTAATGTCTTAAAATGTTACTTTCTACTAACTAAATAATCGGCAATTCTTTCATATGCCTCTTTAATCTTTGTGGCCGAACTGCCCAATGAAATTCGAATATATCTTTCACCGTTACTTCCAAAAATAAATCCTGGTGTTATAAATACACGAGCATGTTCTAATATATCATTTATCAACTCTTCGCTTCCCTTTTCATAATCGGGTATTTTAGCCCAAACAAAAAGACCTACTTGATCATTATCGAACTTACAATCCAAAAGGGTCATGATTTTGAAAGCCCAAATGCGTCGTTGTTCATAAAGCAAATTCATGTTGTCGTGCCATTGTTTTGGAGTAGCAAGTGCTTTGATTGCTGCCATTTGCATGGGTTTGAATTGACCACTGTCGAAATTGCTTTTCACTTTCAATACCCACTTCACAAACTGCTCGTTAGAAGCAAGCATTCCCATGCGCCACCCAGCCATGTTGTGCGATTTGCTCATAGAGTTTAGTTCTATACAGATATCTTTTGCTCCTTCAATTTGCAGGATACTTCTTGGCTTATCGGTAAGGATAAAGCTATAAGGGTTGTCGTGACAAATAACAATAGAATGTTTTTTACCAAATGCAACCAGCCTTTCCAATAGCTCATAAGATGCATTTGATCCAGTTGGCATATTAGGATAGTTTACCCACATTAGTTTTACGCCTGATAAATCCATTTGCTCAAGGGCCTCAAAATCAGGTATCCAATTGTCTGATTCCAACAGATCGTAAGTTATAACATTGGCACGTAGTAGTTTTGATACAGATGTATACGTTGGATAACCTGGGTTGGGAACCAATACGCCATCTCCAACATTTAAAAATGCCAATGAAATGTGCATGATGCCTTCTTTAGAACCAATGAGCGGTAAAACTTCTGAAGTTTTCAATGCTACATTATACCATCTTTCATACCATTCAGCGTACGCTTTCTTCAGTTCAGGTATGCCAGTGTATGGCTGATAACCATGTACATCATTGCAAGATGCAACTCTGCATAATTCTTCCACAACATATTCTGATGGAGGAAGATCGGGGCTACCTACACCCAGGCTGATTACATTTTTGCCTTCGGCATTCATTCTTGCTACCTCCTGTAGTTTAACAGAAAAGTAGTATTCCGAAATGCTTTTGATGTGTTCAGCGGGTTCTATAAAATCATTTTGTTTCATATATTGTTATTTTCAATGTCCAAATTTTTTCCCTTTTTATATTCGCCTAATATTTTTAAATCTGCTACAAGTGGCATAATTGCTTCTATGGATTGTTTGTATCTGTGGTAATCAGTAAATGAAAGGTCGATATAAAATTGGTATTCCCACTCGCGACCAATAATGGGGAGCGACTGAATACGGGTTAAGTTAATGCTGTAAAACGATAATACAGATAGCACGCGAGAGAGACTACCTTCGCTATGTGGCAATACAAAAACTAAGGAAGATTTATTGATGTTATTGTTTTTCTGTAATTCGGGCAACATATGTTTGTGCGCTAAAATTAGAAAACGAGTAAAGTTGCGTTTGTTTGTCTCAATACCCGATGCCAAGACTTCTAAGTTGTAAAGCTCTGCTGCGTAACTACTGCAAATGGCTGCGACGCCTAACAGATTGCCATGTGAAATATCTTTGGCAGCAAGTGCTGTGTCTTCGTGCTCAACAACTTTTGCCCAAGGCATCGTATCCAGATAGTCATCGCATTGCATTAATGCCATTGGGTGAGATGTTACTTCTTTTATATCTTTCAACTTCTGACCTGGGAGTGCAGCCAAACAATGTGAGATACGCAATTTGTGTTCTCCCACTATCCATAAATCATTTATTTTGAGCAAATCGTGGTTTGGGAGTAACCCCCCAGCAATTGTATTTTCAATGGCCATGACGCCTATAAGTGAAGGATCTTTTTTTGCTTCATCGAAAATATCACGAAAAGTCAAGCATGGTAAGATGGTTAATTCATCATCAGAAAAGTAATTTCGTGCTGCAATTTCGTGATAGGCTCCTAAACCTCCTTGTATGGCTACTTTTTTCATCGTTTGTGTGATGTCTACTGTTTGTATTTTTAGCTTTAAATAAAAAAATCCTGTCGTTTATATTCGACAGGATTTAAATAGTATGTTGTATGATTATTTTTTCATTTTTGCATATTCAATCCTGTCTTACTTGGTAAAGTAAAAGTAAAAAAAGAATGAGTATGTAAAATTTTGATGCTTCAATTAATAGTCTTTTTCAGATTACGAACGCAAATGTAACCCTTTTTTTTATTTACAACAACAAAATGTGACAAAAAACTTTTATAAGTGCTCAAAAAACTTCTTTTAGACATGTTATAATGAGTTGTAAAACTTTCGGACTATATTTTTTGGTAATTCTAAGGTGAAAAAGAAAATAACTTGTCTTTTTGTCCATACATGACTTTTTGGAGAAAAATTAGAGGATGCGCTCTCATTTATAAATGAAAACTCCTATTCAAGAATTACTTCATTTAAAAAAAGTTTATGCTAAACTATTAAGTAAATAGAGTAGGGGGTTTTAAGGGTAAATCATTAAAATGTTTTTATATTTGCAAGCGATAATTTAAAGAACTATTTATTGCTCTGTGTTAGATAAGAAATAAAGCTAAGTTCATTAATGCACTATCCCTATTCGAAACACCTGCTTTTATAAGCAAATTGGAAGAAGCATCTGCTTAAAAGATTACATAAAATAGATATTTACATAATTACTAACCCATTAAGTCACAATCTATGTTTAAAAATCATCCTAAAGGATTAATTGGAGCTGCTCTATCAAATATGGGCGAACGCTTCGGATTTTACATAATGATGGCGATACTCTCGCTATTTCTTATGTCAAAGTTTGGTTTGGAAGAAACTCCAGCAACCATTATTTATTCTATATTTTATGCATTAATTTATCTTCTTGCTTTGGCAGGAGGTCTTATTGCCGATAAAACTAAAAAGTACAAGGGAACCATTTTAACAGGTCTGATTTTGATGACGGTTGGTTATGTATTAATTGCAATCCCTACACCAACACCTGTTCCTAATTTTGCTCTTTATCTAACGCTTACTTGTATTGGTCTTTTTGTTATTGCGTTTGGTAATGGATTGTTTAAAGGTAACCTACAAGCAGTTGTTGGCCAAATGTACGATAACCCAAAATATGCAGACAAGCGAGACACAGGCTTTCAGATATTTTATATGTTTATTAATATAGGTGCACTTTTTGCTCCTCTTCTTGCAGTAGGTATTCGCAACTGGTGGGTACAACGCAATGGTTTTGCATATAACTCAGACTTGCCTGCACTGTGTCACCAATTTATAAAAGGGACTATAACCCCCGAAGCAACCACACGTTTTGCAAATTTGTCCACCGAAGTTAGCGCAGTAGCTCCAACTGATTTAACCGCTTTCGCCAATGATTACCTAAATGTTTTCAACACTGGTTTTCATTATGCATTTGCTGTTGCCATCATTGCTATGTTAATCTCAGTAGTTATATTTATAATAAACAAGAAAAGTCTTCCCGATCCAGCTCATAAAGTAATTCAAGATACATCTGTTGATGAAGTTGCAATAGTAGAAATGGATAAAGCGGAAGTTCGTCAAAGACTATATGCGCTGTTTTCAGTATTTGCTGTTGTTATTTTCTTTTGGTTCTCATTCCACCAAAACGGGGTAACACTCACCTTCTTTGCAAAAGATTATACGAATCTTAGCATGATTAATTTCGATTTAGGATTTACAAGCATACAGGGTGCAGAGATATTCCAATTCTTCAATCCATTCTTTGTGGTCTTTCTTACACCAATAATTATTGGTCTGTTTGGCTGGCTAAGAGCAAGAGGCATGGAGCCTTCAACGCCTAAAAAAATTGCTATTGGTATGGGAATTGCAGCAAGCGCTTTTGGTATAATGGCTTTAGGATCTATAAACTTGCCAAATGCTTCAGAAGTTACAGCTATGGGCGGACTTAGTGATGCTGCAAGGGTTACTCCCATGTTGCTGATTGGAACATACTTTATACTAACAGTTGCCGAGTTATTCATTAGCCCCTTAGGGTTATCATTTGTTTCGAAAGTTGCTCCTCCACAATATCAAGGTATTATGCAAGGGGCATGGTTGGGTGCAACTGCGCTTGGTAATCAATTATTGATATTTGGAACTATCTTCTACAAGAGCTTACCCATTTGGGCAACATGGAGCGTGTTTGTAGCTGCATGTCTCATCTCGATGTTTACAATGTTGTTTATGCTGAAGTGGCTTGAACGGGTTGCAAAATAAAAAACAACAACATTTGATAATAGAAAAAGGTCAGCCTAATAAATAGGCTGACCTTTTTTGTATCTAATGTTTTTATGAATAGAAACGTTTAGTACATGACAAAAATT